>JBFRWK010000255.1:0-3599 GCA_051439545.1 Xenococcaceae cyanobacterium
ACCGTACCCATACTGTTAGTAGGAAAATCCAACCAACGTAACCGTAATGAATTAGTTAGAGCATCTGCTTGACGACGGTAAGGGGAAATTACCCCAATGTTTTGTGAATTGTTATTAGAGTTAAGACATTGGTCACAAGTTAAGGAAATCAGAAAAAAGTCAAGAGAAAAAGCAAATCGTGTCAAACTCAGACAGAGTGGGAAATTGGAAGATTTGATTTTTCTATGAGCAAGAGTAAAAGACTAAACCGAGACCATGCTAAAAAAACGCAACGACCAATGGTGGAAGATCGAGTTATTGCCGACCACTTAACCGCGTTACTAACTCCAGCTATTAAATCTCAGTCAGGTTTTTTTCAAGAATTGGGACTAAGAGCGAGAATTCTGACACTGCCTTTGATGGTAGCTGCGGTGTTGACTTTATTGTGGCGGGATGTACCAGGAGTAACTGAATTAGGTCGATTACTAGAAACAGAAGGATTCTTATGGTGCAAGAGAACAAAAGTGAGTCAACAAGCCTTATCAAAAAGATTTTTGACCTTTCCTGCCATTTTATTCGAGAGAATCTTGACCGAAATCTTGCCAGACCTGAAAGCCAGATGGAAGGCCCGTCAAAATCGCTCGTTACCCGAAAGTGTTCAATTTACCTTATCTAAATTTGAGAACATTTGGTGTGCTGACGGTTCGACATTAGAAGCTTTATTTCGCAAGCTCAAGAGTTTAGAATCTGTCAAACCAGGTTCATTAGCTGGTAAGATGGGAGTGGTCCTGGATCTAGTCACACGGTTGCCTGTGGAAATTTGGTTCCAGGAAAAAGCCAACGCCTCAGACACTCGTTTTGAAGAAAACCTCTTACAGTTAGTTTCAGCCCAGACTTTGTTGTTACTAGATCGAGGTTTTTATCATTTTCAGTTTTGGCAACAATTAATCGATAAAGGCATTCACTTTATTACTCGCATGAAGATAAATGCTGCCATTGAGTATCAACAAGTTTTTACTGATAGTTATGCTTTACGCGATCGTTTAATCAAGATCGGTTCTGGTACAAAAAAGACACCATTTGTTACTCTTCGTTTGATTGAAGTCAAAGTCGGTCAAGTCTGGCGTTCTTACTTAACTTCAGTGCTTGAGCCTGAAATATTACCTCCCCATGTTGTCATTGATTTATATCAAAAACGTTGGCGGATTGAAGATGCTTTTAATGTAGTCAAACGACTTTTAGGATTGAGCTATCTTTGGACTGGTTCAATTAATGGCATTAAGCTACAGATTTGGGCAACTTGCGGTGCGACCCCGCGGAGGTTTCCTCCGCTAGGGAACGCGCACCGTTGGCTATTTTACGCTGTTTTAGTCGATTTAGGGGATGCAGTGGCTGACGAACTTTCACTTCCTTTCGATCGCATCTCCTTGGAAATGATTTATCGTGGTCTTTATTATTTTCACAGTGCTTCAAGTAGAGGAGAAGCTCACGACCCCGTTAAATATTTTGCCCATCCCGATAACTGCAAATGTTTAGGGATTGTTAAAAGACAGCGAAAACCTAATAAAAAGCTAATAATTGCTCCCTTTCCAGACAAACAGCGAGGCTCTGACCATTTTTTCTTTCAATCTTCTTCTAAATCACCCTTGACATCTTGCTTTCAAGCTTAACTTGTGACCAATGAGTTAATCTATCGATATCGGCTCGATTCTGCTCTAATTGTTGCTCATCTAATACTCGTTGTTTTTTCTCAATCTCAGCCTGCTCCTGATGAGATTGAAATTCTCTGATTGCCGACAATAACTGTTCTTTGGCTTTCTCCCACTCAGATGGCTCAAATATCGTTTCATTCAACCAGTTGAGAGCCGTTTGTAATTTTGGTAAAACTTTCTTTCTTAAACTATCTCTATCTTCTCCTGCCTGAGATAAATAGAAAAAATCATTGTCGAATTGTTCGGCCAGAAGAGTTTCGATATTTTCTACCGCACGATTGTTAGTACTAGCTATTACAGTCAAGTTAGTCTCATCTACTCCCTGTTGTGCTAGTTTAACAGCACGCTTGACCACTTGTTGAGCTATTTTATGCAGCACAACATGAGTTTTGCCGTGTCCAGGGGGTCCAATTACCGCCGTCAGAGAATGAGAACAGGAGTGTTTGAGGGCTGTTGCTTGAGCTTCATCAGGAGGTGAGGTAGCCCAAGCACCAAGAAATAATCGCTCTTTATTAGGAGGTTGAGGTAAACCCAATAGATACTCGTAGGCGGGATGTCCTGGAATTGTCCAAGGATAATCTAATTGTTCGAGAAGACTCTGAAAATCTTTTTTGAGATGATGGTTATAAGAAGCAAAACCGAAACGCAGCAGATAAGGTACGGGTTGGCTTCGCAGTGGCTTGGTCGGAAGTTCGATTAACTGAAGAAAATCTTGTAGGGTAGGAAAAGGGCGATTAAAAACGGCTTCGAGAAACACAAATAGCCCTTCCCGTGTAGGCAAAAGTTCGGCTTCTTCCTCCTCAAGTCCGTAAAATTTAATTAGGTTCGGTAAAACAGGATGAAACTCGAACTCGGTTAAATCCCATCCTGTGGGGCGATAGTTGAGCGACAAGATAGGAGTAAGATCGATAGTAAAGAGGGGACGAAATTTGCGAAGATTATTCTCAAACTGAGCAATACTTGGAAAGGCAACAGCAATCTGATAGTCTTCTACTCTATTTCGGTCAGCACAAGCTGAGTTTTCTTGCTTCAGGGTTTTGAATAATGTCTTGTCAATAATAAGATGATTGCCAATAAGACTTACTCCCTTATCCCAAACATAGTCAACTCCATGATGCTTGGCATCTACTTTGGCATTGGTCAAATCCTCTAGACGAATATAGTCTAGCCAGATTGCCAGAATGGCTCGAATTTTCGCCTCATCCGAGAGAGAATTAGTGCTTTGACCAGTAAAAGATGAGTTTTTAGAATTTCTAAAATTGCCTGACCCGATTCTCATTGCGCTGTTGCTATCCTGACGTTTCTTTTCTTAAGTAAGAGTTATTTTTTTGACTGAGTTGGTGGTGAATACTGGCGAAGAGGACAATTCAGTTAACATCATCCTTATTGCGACAAAAGTTACCCGTAACGTTACGGGTAACTTTTAATTCTTTGGTTATTCGGCTGAAGTTAGAGCTTCTAATTGGCTTAAAAGCTTTTCTAGTTTTTGTCGTTTCTTGGGGTCTGACCACACCTTAGACTTATTTATTTGTTGGTAAGCAGTTTTGAGACGCTTTGAAAGGGGGTCTGATGACTTGTCATTAGTTGGCTGAAGCTCTTCGATTCTTTCTTGGATTTGGCTCAGGGAGAGGTTATTTTTGAGAGTTTCTGACAATAAAGAGTTACGGGTAAGATCGTCTTTTACTCGCGCAATTACACTGGCTTTTGTATAAGCAATTTGACCCTGTTGAAGAGCTTCTCTGATCTCTTGAGGCAGCTTGAGCAAGGGCAAGCGATTTCTCACAAAAGACGACCAACTCATCGTACCAATGGAGTCAAATATCTTCTCCACTCGTTCGACCGTCTCTTTACCCGTAACGTTACGGGTAACTTTTCCTTTGGACTCGTTAGAAAGTCGATAAAGTAAAG
>JBFRWK010000256.1:0-10719 GCA_051439545.1 Xenococcaceae cyanobacterium
AAGAGGGGCAATTTGTCCGCGAAGGGGGCTTCAATAAACCTTGGTCAATGTACCTTAATCAAAAACTTGATGTAAAAGCCCCCTTCCGCGACTGTCCTACTTTGTCATATTTTTTTGTAACCCTTTCCAAACTTCTAACCCTTCAAGTAAAGCAGATCGTGCTATTCACCAAAGCTTTAATTTTAATAAAATAAACTTTAAGAATCAGTTCTTTAGTAGATGATAACGAGCTAAAATTTAGGCAAAATGTCTTAGATTAATATATCTAGCCCATTCGTGACAAGTTAAGGTGATGTGTTGTTTGTCAAACGGTTTTAGCTATCAGCGTTTCGCGTATTAGCCCTTCGGGTTCGGGCGCGTTCCTGTCTTGGTCAGCGTTCCCTTGCTCGGTCGGCGTTCCCTTGCGGATTGAAAATTCCGCGGGTTCCGACCGCTGACGGCGACGCGGGGTCTGACCGCTTTGCGGATTATGAATTCCGCAGGGGTGGAAGGGGGGTTTCAAATAGTTTTAAGTCTGTTACCCTAATTGATTTATTGGGCGATCGAACCCCCCTCCCCGCGCCCTCACTATCAGCTTTTGAGACATTTTTAAGCTAACTCCCTCTCTTTTAGCGATCGCCGTCTGGATTTGATGTCGATCTACATTTAGTGTTTAGCAAAATTCATAACACTACATTTAGGACTTGACTATTTCGGCTTTTGTTTAACTTGTCACCACTGTATCTAGCCAGAGATTAGTGTTATCTGATACGCTAAAAGACGCTGTATTCTAAATTTATTTTGCCTAAACCAACATGAGAACCAACTATTGTGGAGAACTACGCAAAGAGCATATTAATAAAACTGTTACTCTATATGGTTGGGTAAATCGTCGTCGCGATCATGGAGGAGTAATTTTTATCGATTTGCGCGATCGCACGGGAACAGTACAAATTGTCAGCGATCCACAACGTACTCCAGAATCGTATCAAACTGCGGATTCTTTGCGGAGCGAATATGTAGTTAAGATTACTGGCATAGTCAGTAAACGTCCCCCAGAATCTCTCAACCCTAAATTACCTACAGGAGAGGTTGAGATTTATGCTGATTCGATCGAAATTCTTAATGAAGTTAACCAACAGTTACCGTTCCAGGTATTTACCAGCGAAACAGAATCTGTTAGAGAAGATTTACGCTTAAAATATCGTTATCTAGATTTAAGACGGGAGCGCATGGCGAAAAATCTGCAATTGCGCCATCAAGTAGTTAAGGCAATACGCCGTTTCTTGGAAGACGAAGAAGATTTTATTGAAGTAGAAACACCGATTTTAACTCGTTCGACTCCTGAAGGTGCTAGGGATTACCTCGTTCCCTCTCGGGTAAATCCTGGGGAATGGTATGCTTTGCCTCAGTCTCCCCAATTGTTCAAACAACTTTTAATGGTATCGGGTTGCGATCGCTATTATCAAATTGCTCGTTGTTTCCGTGATGAAGATTTGCGTGCGGACAGACAACCAGAATTTACCCAGTTAGATATGGAGATGAGTTTTCTCTCAGAAGATGAGATCCTCGAACTCAACGAAAAGTTAATTTGTCATATCTTTAAAGCGGTTAAAAATATCGATTTACCTCGTCCTTTTCCTCGTATTACCTATGCTAATGCTATGGAAAAATACGGCACGGACAGACCAGATACTCGCTTTGGTTTGGAGTTAGTTGATGTTTCTGAGATAGTTAAAGATTCGGGCTTCAAAGTTTTTTCTGGTGCAATAAAAAATGGGGGAATTGTCAAAGTTTTACCGATTCCTGGAGGAAATGAGGCTATTTCTAATGTCAGGATTAAACCCAAGGGCGATCTTTTTAATGAAGCCGTAGCAGCAGGAGCAAAAGGAATTGCCTATATCCGCGTCAGAGAAAATAATGAAATTGATACTATTGGTGCAATTAAAGATAATTTAACCGAAGAGAAAAAACAAGAATTATTAACTAAAACTGGAGCAAAACCAGGTCATTTATTACTTTTTGGCGCTGGAGATATAGATACAGTTAATAAATCTCTCGATCGCTTGCGTCAAGTAATCGGTAAAGAACTTAATTTGATTGATGAAAACAAAATTAATTTAGTCTGGGTAACAGAATTTCCGATGTTTGAATGGAATGCTGACGAAAAACGATTAGAAGCACTCCATCATCCTTTTACTGCTCCTTATCCAGAAGAGCGAGAAAATCTAGAAACGGCAAGAGCGCAAGCTTACGATCTAGTTTATAACGGCATTGAAGTTGGTGGAGGTAGTCTGAGAATATATCAAAAAGATATCCAACAAAAAGTATTTGCAACTATTGGTTTATCCCCAGAAGAAGCTAACGAAAAATTCGGCTTTTTATTGGAAGCTTTTGAGTATGGTACACCCCCCCATGGCGGTATTGCTTACGGTTTAGACCGTTTGGTAATGCTGATGGCAGGAGAAGAATCGATTAGAGATGTAATTGCCTTTCCGAAAACACAGCAAGCAAGTTGTTTGTTGACTGATGCGCCTTCACAGGTAAGTAAATCACAACTAAAAGAACTTTATGTTGCTTCTACACACAAACCAAAAGAAAAAAATGAATAGGAAAATTTTGAGCCATTACTATTACTTTGCTCTTAGTATTTTATTGGTTTTAGTCCAGGTTAGTTGTTCGCCGAATTATACTAACCATTCTGAAGAATGGAAACAAGAAAAAATAGAGTCTTTGTCTACTCAATATGCGCGTAACTATCCTGATGTGAGAAATATTTCTGCTGAAGAATTACAGAAACTACAACAACAAGAAGATGTTATTTTAGTAGACGTGCGCACATCAGAGGAAATGGAAGTTTCCATGATTATGGGGGCGATTTCGCGAGCAGAATTTGAAAGAGAACAAGATAAATATAAAAACTATACTATTGTCCCTTACTGTACTATTGGTAATCGCAGCATAGCTTATGCCGATGAATTACAAGAGCGGGGATTTAATGTCTTTAATTTTCAAGGAAGCATACTATCTTGGACTCATGTGGGCGGAAAATTAGTTAACAGCACGGGAATTACCAATAGAATTCATGTCAGTGAAAGGAAATGGGAATTAGCAGCAGAAAACTACCAGATGGTATGGTAAGGAGAAAAAAAGTATTTTCTCTCCTTACTCGATCGCTTGGCTTTTCAAAAGTTAATAGTTAAGTTGAGGCGATCACGCTTTGCGTGCCAGCTTCGCTGATCGCTTGTTGATAGCGATTATTTACTTCGTCCCAATTAATTACATTCCACCACTGGTTTAGATATTCCCCTCTGGCATTACGATATTTTAGGTAGTAAGCGTGTTCCCAGACATCATTGCCCATAATTGGCGACATCCCATTCATTAGAGGACTATCTTGATTAGCCGTTCCCATAACTTGTAATTGATTATTACCATCTAGGACTAACCAAGCCCAACCACTGCCAAACTGTTGACTGCCAGAGGTGTTGAACTCTTCTTTAAAAGCCTCAAAACTGCCAAAAGCATCATTTATTGCGGAAGCTATCTCTCCAGTAGGCTCTCCTCCACCATCGGGACTCATAATTTCCCAAAACATTTTGTGGTTGACATAACCACCGCCATTATTACGGACTGTGGTTGCAATATCTTCAGGTACATTAGCAAAATCTCGTAAAATATCCTCAGCAGATTTGCTTGCTAATTCTGGATAAGCACTGACGGCTTTATTGAGATTTTTAGTATAGCCAGCATGATGCTTATCGTGATGAAATCGCATCGTTTCTTCATCAATATAAGGTTCGAGAGCATTATAGTCGTAAGGAAGAGGGGGAAGCTCGAAAGGGCCATCACTTCCATCATCTAAGACTTGAGCTAGGCTAGTTTTAGCAAAAGTTCCTAAAGCTATAGTACTGATGCTAGCTCCAGAAAGTAACAGAAAATTGCGACGATTAAGAACCATTATATATATTTTAAATTGAGTCTAAAGGAAAAAAATTGCACTAAGATACTCACCGCTAGAGAATTATTAAGATTCAAGCATATTTTTGCTTCACGGCTAGATCGTATTAAGTTGCCCATATATTTTCACTTAAAAAGGTCTGAGAAGTGAAAGGGCGATCGAGATTTTAGCAAAAAGTTAATTAAAACTTATCTAGAGCTACGAAAAATATTTATTTTTGTAACAAATTGCATAAGCTCGGGGGAGCGAACTGAAGTCTTAATAAAAGCAAAAATCGAGAGGAGTCATGACCTAAAATCATCAGCTACTCACGCACTCTATCTAAGGAGTAGAAGTATATTTCGACCGCGTATGGGCGGTCACCGCTTCTCATCGTCGTGTCTTGATGCGCTACCCAGAGCGCGTTGACCGCGCGCGGGGGTGGAAGGGGGGTTTTTGATAATTTTAGGTCTGTAATATCTAACCGATCTATTTGGTTATTAAACCCCCCTCCCCGCGCATCGCTTTTACGGCGGTGTAACGGTGACTTCGTCAATCGAAAAAACCATCGAATGACCGATGAATAAATTAGCACAAACTTTACCTCAGCTTGTACGAGAAGCTTGTCAGCATCCCCATGGTAGTAGAGAACGCCAAAAAAAATTGACGGCGATTATTAGAATAGTCAGTCGACAATTGTGGCACGAAAATACAATTTATTATGAGGACGCGCTGCAAGAAACTTGGCTATATTTTTGTCGGCATATTTGTGAGGGGCAACCCGATAAAGTATACGATCCCGATCGAGCTAGTGTGGTGACTTGGTTAAATAATTATCTAAAATGGCGACTCAAAGACGGTTACATCGCAACAGCAAAGCAGAAACAGCGAATAGTACCTGCTAAAGTTGATGAGAATAACCAGATTATTGACTGGCTGGATAATTTACCCGCTAAAGAAAATCCTCCTCCCATACTGGAAGAAATCAAACAATGGGCTTGGGAAGATGCCCAAAATAGCTTACGGGAAATTCAGTTAAAGAATCATCCGCAAGTTACTGCCCAAATTTTAATTTTGAGACGATTACCGCCCGAAACAGAATGGTCGGAGTTGTCAGAAGAATACGGAGTCCCCATCGGTACATTAAGCAGCTTTTACCAGCGCAAATGTAAACCACTGTTACGCAAGTTCAGTCAAACTCAAGGATATATCTAATTTACAATCAAGTAATCACTATGCTTTTACGATCTCCAGAAATCGAACATTTGACGTTCACCTTACCCATTACTCGGCAAAACCGACAAATAGCAAAGCAATTTGCTATCGGACAAGCAACTAAGGAAAAAGCAGAACAAGTTTGGTTGAATACTATAGCTGTTTTAGTTGTAAATAATTATCTGATAATGCTTGGTATCGATACCGATCTAGCCAAGAGTGATAGTTGGAATCGGGTGATGCAAATTACCAGTAATGTAGCAGATTTGGAGATAGTGGGAGTGGGTAAATTAGAATGTCGCCCGATTAAAAAATCTGACTCTAACTGTTTTATTCCCCCAGAAGTTAAAGAGTTACGCATTGGTTATCTAGTGATTAAGATAGACGACTCTTATAAAAAAGCTACTATTATGGGATTTGTCCCTCAAGTAGCAACAGCAGAGTTAGCTGTAAACAGCTTAAACCCGCCAGAGATGTTAATCGATCGCATCCATGAGTTAAAGAGCGCAGCTAATTCTATGGTTTATCTAAATCGATGGCTAGATAACGTCTTTGAGGCAGGATGGCAAACAGTAGAAAGTCTCCTAACTCCAGAAAGACTTACTCCTGCTTTCGGATTTAGACAGGTAGAACTATTAGAACTCAACATATTAGAATCGCGACTAAAAGATAATCGAGTGAGTAGAGCTAAGTTAATTGATTTAGGCATTCAGTTTGGCGAACGTCAAGTTGTTTTACTATTAGAAATTAATACCGAGTCTGATGGAAATATTGGTGTTACCGTACAAGTTCATCCTGCTGCTCCTAATATATATTTACCGAAAAAATTAGAATTAAAAGTTTTAGAAAAAAAAGATGTAGTTTTTATGGAGGCTCAAGCCAGAAGTAAAGACAATTATATTCAACTCCAATTTAGTGGGAAAATAGAAGAAACTTTCATTGTAGAAATAATTTTAGATGACATCAAATTTTCCGAACATTTCCAACTTTAGTGACTAAATTGAAATCTAAATTATTAATATTGCTAGTTTTTTACATCATTAAAGGATGAACGGTAATAGGTAAATGCTCGATGTTGAATAGATATATAGTTACCTTAAAAATTAGAAAAGGAAATTTTACAACAGGGTTTCCCGTCACTTTACTAATTGGGAAGGAAAATTTACCAGCCGAACTAGAAATTAATTCTGAACTTCCCCCCGCCCCAGATATTCCCAAGCAATATCATTTATGGCAAACTTCCTATCTGAGTTTAAAATTATCTAGTCGTTTAGAAGCAAAAAAAGCCTTTATATCTAACTATTCTTATACAGAAAAATGCGATCGCGCTTCCGAGCAACTCTTAGAAAGTTTAAATAGATGGCTCGATGCAGAAGCCTTCCGCCAGATAAGAGAAAAGTTTTTAACTAATTTAAGTCCAGTCGATGAAATTAGAATTTTAATTCAAACAGAAAATAGTCAATTACAATGTTTACCCTGGCATTTAGCTAATTGGTTTGAACCTTATACTAAAGCAGAAATAGCGATTAGTAACTCTAATTATGAAAAGAAAGCTAAAAGTTCTTTATGTGCTAATAGTAAAGTAAGAATTTTAGCAGTTATTGGTAATAGTGAGGGGATCGATACAGAACACGATCGCTATTTATTAAAACAATTATCCCAGAGTTCGGTAACTTTATTAGTAGAACCAACCAGACAAGAAATAAACGAACAATTATGGCATCCTCAAGGTTGGGATATTCTCTTTTTTGCAGGACATAGTAATAGCGATCGCCAAAAACAAACTGGTTGTATTTATCTCAATCAGCAAGATAGTTTGACAGTTAAAGCATTAAAATATGCCCTGAAAGCAGCAGTAGAAAAAGGGTTGAAAATTGCTATATTCAATTCTTGCGATGGCTTGGGATTGGCTAGAGAATTAATCGATTTAAAAATACCCCAAATTCTGGTAATGCGCGAACCAGTACCAGATAAAGTAGCTCAAGAATTTCTCAAATATTTCTTGGCAGCCTATGCTAGAGGAACGAGCTTGTATTTAGCCGTAAAAGAAGCTAGGGCAAAATTACAAGGACTAGAAGATAGATATCCTTGTGCTTCTTGGCTACCTCTAATTGTCCAGCATCCTGGCGAAATTCCCCCAACTTGGCAAGAGTTAATTAAGGTAGATAAGCCAAAAAGCGATCGCCCATCTTCGGTAAAACCGCAACTTTTCCCCAGATTGGCGAGTAGTGCCATTGCCACCATAGCAGTGATAGGCTTGAGGTATTTAGGCATATTCCAAACTTGGGAATTAAAAGCCTTTGACTATCTAAGTCAACAACTACCTGCCGAAAAGAGCGATCGCCGTCTTCTTTTGGTGGGGGCAGATGAACGAGATATCGGCGTTGATGGTTATGGTTATCCTCTACCCGATGATGTTTTAGGGGAATTAGTCGCGAAATTACAACAACATCAACCCGCAGTTATTGGTATTGATATTTTCCGCGATAATCCCATCGCTAGTAACAACCTCGATAAGCCTCTCCAATTTCCTAACTATTGGCAAGAATCTAACGTTATTTCTGTTTGTTTGGGAGATAATGTAGAAAATAGTGTTGCTCCGCCTCAAACTAGTCCTTTAGAACAAGTTGGTTTTGTCAATATTTATGACGATCGCCAAGTAACGAACAGTACGGATGATACCGTGCGCCGTTATTTACTTTCTCGTAGTGCTAATATCTTAGATAAAACTAGTTATTGTCAGACTAATTATTCTTTGGCTTTACAGTTAGCATCCCGTTATTTACAAAGCCAGAATATCGAGATCGCCGTTTCAGGGGAAAATTGGCAATTTGGCTCGCAAATTATTACCAGGTTAGTTAATCGTGGCGGTGCTTATCAAAGCTTAGACGATCGCGGTAATCAGTTACTTATTTCTTATCGACGTACCCCACAAATAGCGCAACAAGTAACTGTTAGAGACATTTTAGAAGAAAGAGCAACTTTTGACTCAAGCTGGATTGAAAACCGCATAGTTCTCGTAGGAGTTACTGCCAAATCAGTACCCGATTATCATGATACTGCCATTGGTAAACTTAGAGGATTAGATATCCATGCTCATGTAATCAGTCAATTAATTAGTGCAGTAGAAGACGATCGTCCGCTTATTTGGTGGTTGCCTGTTTGGGGAGATGCCTTGTGGATCGGTTTTTGGTCAGTTATTACTGCTTTAATAATGTGGATTAAAGTTAAACCTCTGTATCGAAATCTGGGAATTGCTAGCTGTGGGCTTATTTTGTCTGGTGTCTGTTGGTTGGTTATGACTCAAGGGGGTTGGTTAGCTTGGATTCCTGGGTTAATGGCGATCGCTTTTACTGTTGGTGGCATTAAATTCTCTGAATTGAGAGAAGAGCAAAATTAATTTGTAAGGTTAGTTTGGGATAAGAAATTTAATGATTGGGGTAGCTATTAGTTATCAGCTATCAGCTTTTAGCTTTTAGCTACTAGAAAATTCTATTTTGAATTCACTCGCAATAAAAAGACTTGTTGCAATAGAAAAAAAACTCATTACTTATTACTCATTACTCATTACTTAACGAAGTCGAAGCAGGCTCCGTCTTCTCAAGGCGGAGTACCTTCGACCTCACCTTTAATTTAAGTATTCAACCGAACTCGATCTAAGCCGAATTCAGGTTAATTTGTAAAGATATATAACAAGAGCGCATAAAATCTGTAGTACGACATAGATAGTTAAAGCGGGTGCTAATTCCTCATAATTAGTTCGACAATCGATCGCCATTATCCAACCAAACAAAAGAGCGATCGCGGTTCTTAAATCATTTTTAGTGTCCCAAGGAATAATATTTAAGGAGCATTCATGATGATGACAACTGGTGTTTTGTCAAAGTCCAAGTCTAGAGCAGTAAAGATTCCCGTACCTCGGTTAATTGTCTATCGTTTCTTTCGTCTTACTGATGAATCGGATTATTTACCTAGTTTTAGTTGGCTTCCTTTTACAGGGGCATCTAAATATATCGTGAAGTTAGAGAGTTCTCAAGGAATTATTTGGTTAAAAGCAACAGATAAAACCACCGTTACTTATGATGGCGCAACCTTGTTACAACCAGGGAAAGATTATCTACTTACCGTAGAGATCGATCGACAAAAAAGTTATCTGGACTTTCCCATTGAATCAAAAGAGCGAATCGCTCAATATGTAACAGAAGGGATGAACAAAATCCAGCAGACAATGTTACCCAAGCAACTGAAAGCCAGTCTAACTGCTCAATTAGATGGTTTATTAATTGCCAGGAATGAAATCTTAGAAACTATCGGCAAAGCTACAAGTCAAGGCAGCAAGTCCGAAATTATTGGTTTTTTGAATAATTTTCTGGATCGAGCTTCTGGTTTTGAATTGCTAGCCAATGCTCTAGACTGCGATGATATTCTCGATGCTTTCAGTGAGATTGCCAGTCAATTAGCTGCTGCTAATCTGGTTTTAGGTGAATATTTACAGTTATCTGGTGTGCAGAAATCCCTAAGTAAAAATTTGTTAGCCAACAGTATCGAGCTTTCGTTATTTAGTCAAAAGTTAGAGAGAGCTTTTCAGTTAGGTCAGACTCTTAGTGTACGAGCTTCTGGAAATTGCTATTCAGAATGTCAAAATTTGCCACTATGGAAACGTTGTGGTTCAAATTATAGTGATTTCTGTGGAGGATGTCCCGAATGCGATCCAAGTAATACATAGAAGTTTGTTTCTGCTTATCTTTTGTTAGTTAATAAGTTTTTTCCTCTAATTACTCAGTCTGAAAATAGTAGTCCGAATCCTAATTTCCTCGCTCGAACTATTTTCAGCTTTTTTTTGGCAATTTGTTTTTTTCAAATTACTGATAGGCAAGTCTTTAACCCCCTTCGCTCTTAGAGGACATCATTTATGACCTAACTTTTGTTAAAAAGGGTTTACACAGTTTTTCTAAAAAAATAAACTACCTTTATCGGAGTAATCTAAATTAGCTAAAAGCTAGTGTTGTCAACAACCATAACCATCGAAATCATTATTATGAAATTATCTCATTTGCTCAACCTAGCCCAAAAAATAGGTGTATTTACGCTTATTTATTTTTTCTCTTCCTCATCTTATCGAGCGCAAATCGTGACCGCAGAAAACCTGGCTAATAATTCTTCTGCTGACTCGGTTAATAGTGTTTGTAATAAAGATATTACTCTCCTTAACGATTTTGATACTTTTGCTTTTTCTACTAATACCCTAGCTATGTTTGAGGGTGAGGTACAAGCTGCTGCTAATCTAGTTTTAGGTGAATATTTACAGCTATCTTGTGTGCTAGCATCCTTACAGCAGTTTTCGCCCCCCTAGCCCCCCAACTCTGGGGGGAACTATTCTCAAAGTCCCCCAAATTTGGGGGATTTAGGGGGCGTTAGTGTAACAAATTAGACTTTTTAGACAACCTTTGACAAATAACCCTCTTCTGTCACTTTCCGATATTTTCTATTAATAAAAGATTTTCAAAAGCAACGAGAACAATTATTTGAGTCATTTGTGGTTACATTTTCGACTTAGGCGATCGCCTAAGCAAATTATACTAATA
>JBFRWK010000257.1:0-13948 GCA_051439545.1 Xenococcaceae cyanobacterium
GTGTTCCTGGAATTGCTGCTATTGTCTTATTACCAGTTTTAGTTCCCGTAGCTGCGGGTAAAATCGGTAAACCTATAGCTAAAGCTACCATTAAAGGAGGAATTGTCCTCTATGAAAAAGGCAAAGGCGTAATTGCCGAAGTCGGCGAATCTCTGGAAGATATCATAGCCGAATCCAAAGCCGAACTAGCAGAAGCTCAAGCAGAAAGAGCGGAAATGGCAGCAGCCGAATAGTTAGCAACAAAGTTAACTAATTTTAGGCGGTTTGTAGATAATTTAACAGTAAACCCCATCCAAGTATTTAGTTGATGGCAATGGAAAAAAGTACAGCATCTTCTACAAATGTCGATTTTGAAATAGTTCATGCTGTCAGGGGGAGATTGAGGCTGCGCCCTAAAAGTGATTTTGCCCGCGAGATTTTACCTAACATAGTCCATCATTTAGAACAGCAAGCGGGCATTTATACAGTCGACATCAAACAAACAAGTAAGAGCCTAATAATTACCTTCGATCCCGATGCAATCTCGATCGAGCAATTAAAAGAGTCGCTGCCATCTTTCGGCTCTTTACAAATATCGACAGAACCAATAGAACAATCAACCAAACAATCTTCCACAATTCCGTATAGTAGATTATTGTCCCTTATTCCTCCACTAGTAGGAATAGCGATCGCTAGAAGTTTGCAAGTAACGGGCTGGAAATCTATCTTAACCTATATTCTAGCAGCAGGTATTACTCGCGAAATTATCGATCTAGTTACAACGGAAGCAGAAGAATCAGAAAAGGTTGAATTATCTCCAGCGAAACAAGTCTCCACAACCCAAGTGGTAGCAGAAGATATATCACCTCTTTTGACAGCAATAGAAACCGATTATGAAATCGTGCATCAAATTCCCGGACGCATTCGCTTGCGCGTACCCAGAATTAATCGCGATCGCAACTATGCTCTAGAATTAAAAAACTTACTAGAACAAGACAACAGAATTACCGATCTACGTCTCAAAACTAATAGTAGTTCTGTAGTCATTTCATACGACCCCGAATTGTTATTTCTTGCTTACACAAATGAACAATTAGCTACAACACCAGGATAATAAAAATAAGAAAATAATTACGCTTCAATCCAACCCAAGGAGATTAAAGGATGCCCTTTAAAGTTGAAGACTTATTTGAAGATTTAGGAATTCCTGGCATTGCAGCAGGATTGGGTGCAATTGTGCTAGCTCCAGTTCTAATCCCTATTGTAGCTAAAGCCAGTAAACCCGCAGCAAAAGCTCTCATTAAAGGGGGGATTATTGCCTACGAAAAAAGTAAAAGCGCGATTGCAGAAACGGGGGAAGTGCTAGAAGATCTTGTCGCGGAAGCAAAAGCCGAACTAGCTGAAGAAGAATTGCAACAAAGCTTTGAGTCCGCAGATACCAATTTTGAAGAAAACTAAATTATTACTAGTTTGTCAATTCTGAAACGATCGGTTTAGATAAGACAAGGAAGACAAGAAAGAAAATTTAGTAATGGGTAAATAACTTATTACTTACTACTTACTACTTACTACTTATTTTTAAAGGTTGGTGAGCAATGGCGATCGCAGATAACAATAAAATTCCTCCGCAAGCCTCAATTATTGAAAACCAGAATTCGTCTTCTCTAGAAGCGGAGATTATCAGCAAAACCCCTGGAAGATTGCGCTTACGAGTTACCCCCTCTCATCGTCAGCAGCAGAAAATAGCACCTATTGTTAATGACCTCAAAGCACGGCTGGAGATTTATCGGGTGAAAACTAATCTCCCTACTGGCAGTATTACTGTACTCCATGGTAGGGAACTACTAAGTAGCCAAGATATTTGTACGGTGTTGCAAGATTTGGGGGTAAATTTGTTTGAAGTAACTCAAGAGACAAGAAGATCGGTTTCTAGTTCTTCCAGTGCAGCAGCGGTGATTGAGACAGCCACAGATTTAAATCGACGGGTCAAAACAGCTACCAACGATACTGTCGATCTGCGATTTGTATTTCCCTTGAGTTTAGGCGTGTTGGCTGTGCGTCAGTTAATAGTAAAAGGTTGGCAGTTGGAAATTATACCCTGGTATGTTTTAGCTTGGTATGCCTTCGATAGTTTTATTAAGCTTAATTCAACTAACGAACAGTAATTAGATAATCCGCCAAAACCAAAATTGAATTGTCCGATCGTCTTGTGTAATCAAACGGTAAATCGATCGAGTAGCATTGCTTATGTAAAAATCTCTTTGTTCCCAATTTTAGTTATGGAAAACCAGACTAAGCAGTGTTAAGCTTAGCATAATATCACGATTACCGTGTTAAAATGATAATTAGTTATAAAGAGCAAGGAGCAAAAGATATCTTTAACGGCGATGATACAAAGTATGCACGAAGAGCTTGCCCCCAAAACTTATGGAAAATAGCTAGACGAAAGCTCGACCAATTAGATTTTGCAGCGAACTTATATGATTTGCGTTCTCCACCTAAAAATCGATTAGAGGCTTTAAAAGGCGATCGCCAAGGGCAGCATAGTATTCGCATTAATGACCAGTACAGAATCTGCTTTGTTTGGTCAAACGATGGTGTTAAGGATGTTGAAATCGTAGATTATCATTAAAAGGAGATACTTGTGATTAATATCCCGACTAATAGACCGCCAACTAGTCCAGGTGAGATGTTGAAAGAAGAATTTTTAGAACCAATGGGATTGACTCAGCAACAGCTAGCTGATGGAATTGGAGTAAGCTATCAAAGGGTTAACGAATTGATTAATGGCAAGAGGGGAATTACAACCAGTACTGCTTTGAGATTAGCCAAATATTTCAATACATCCCCTGACTTTTGGTTAAATATGCAAAGGGCTAACGAGCTATATCGCGTAATGCAAAAAGAAGGAGAGCAGATTAAAAAGATTCAACCTATAGTCTGAATACAACTAAATAATACGCCAAAATTTAATTGTTTGATTGTCAATACCACTGATAATTGTTTGACTATCAGACGCGATCGCAGTCTCTGAAAGCTTTGTGTAGTAAGCGTTTGACCCTGCTTAAATCGGCTTGAAAAAAACTACACACTGTTGAAACCCTTATTCTGCTTAAATTTGACCAGACAAGGGTTATAGCGGAGCAAAATATCTTATCGTAACAGCTATATTTATTAAAATAACAAGATTAAAACTTATCCCCGAATTATCTACTTCATTTTTCCAGCGTAAAATCCACCAAATACCTCCACCAACATTAAAGGAAGGAACATTGAATGATAATAAGATTGCTGGTAAGGCAAAAAAAATAAGAATGAGCAACAAAAAAGTTGTTATACTTATGCTTAAAAAGCGTCTTAACTTTAATTTTGCTTTTCTCATTCTTTGAGTTAAGAATCAATTTTACTTTAAAATATAGTAATTCTAATTATTTTTTTACCCCAGACTAATTTTTAATCTTAAGAGTATCTAATAATCTTTTTACTCTAGATCGTTAATTCGAGCATTACTAGCTAGGGTTTCTAACTAGAATCACTAGATTCTATCTAATAAAAATTGCAGTCAAGCTCGATTTACTTGTTATCTGCTTCTTCTCTTAATGCTTCTGCTTTTGCTTGCTTTTCTTGACCATGCTCGATCGATTCGGGGTCATCGGACATTTTACCCATTTTTTCTCTAATTTTACCTTCAATATTTTCACTTCTAGCTTCTGCTTTTAATTTGAGTTCTTCTGCTTTATCTTGAATACCCATAATTTTATTTTCCTTTGTCAGTTAACAAGTTCATCTTAGATTATTGGTTACAGATGAAAACTCTTCCTAAAGTATTAAATATTAGTGCGAGCTTGAAAGTTATGCTTTTATAGTCATTTCAAATAAAAATGAAACATTTTTCAGTTCAAAAACTTGTCATAGCAATAATACTTTGTCTCAAACTTAATTGAAATGACTATATATTTCATCTTAGATGCAGCAAAATCAGCACTGTGACCAAAAAAAATCGTCCTAATTAAATAAGACGATCTTTTTAATGAGTTTGTATTTAGATATATTTAGATAACACTAAATACTAAAACAAAGCTCAAAACTGCTGCAAAGACAATCAAGGCGTAGAATTGAGCGCGTCCAGTTTCTAGGTATTTCAATCCTTCACCACTCAATAGGGTAGCCAAACCAGTTAAGTTAACTGCCCCATCGACAACACGGGAGTCTACTTCCATGATTTGTCTGGCTAAACGACGAGAACCAATAACGAATACTTGGTTATAAATTTCGTCGAAGTAGCATTTATTGAGGGAGAACTTATACAGGGCTGGATATTTTTTCGCGATCGCTGCGGGATCGATTACTTTAGTGCGGTACGCTAAAAAGGCTACAATAATCCCTGCGGTAGCAATAGCAACAGAGAGTCCAGCCATAATCCCAAATTCTGTCCAATCAAAGTTACCAGCTTCGGCAGTTATCTCCGCTAAACTTTCACTGGGAGCATGAATAAACTCTTCAAAGTTGTTTGCCCAAGGACGACCAATCAAACCAATGGCGATCGAAGGAATAGCCAGGACAACCAGAGGTAAAGCCATAGTTAATGGAGACTCATGGGGAGAATCATCATGACCGTGGTCTTCATTTTCTTTAGTATCCATTGCCCCAGGGCCAAAGTTAACCCCTGATGCAGCTAGTAATTGCTGGCGCATGGCAGTATCATTACCGCGAAATTCTCCTTCAAAGGTCATAAAATACATACGGAACATATAAAAAGCAGTTAGCCCCGCAGTTGCCCAACCAATAAACCACAAAACGGGGTTGGCAGTCATGGCTTGTCCGAGGATTTCATCTTTTGACCAGAAACCAGCAAAAGGAGGAATCCCACAAATAGCTAAAGTACCGATCAAGAAAGTGATTGCGGTAATAGGCATATATTTTCTTAAGCCACCCATTAAGCGCATATCTTGAGCTACTACTGGGTTATGTCCTACTACTGCTTCCATACCGTGGATTACCGAACCAGAACAAAGGAACAGCATAGCTTTAAAGTAAGCATGAGTCATGAGGTGGAATAAACCCGCAGTATAAGAGCCAATTCCCATAGCCATGACCATATAGCCCAATTGGGACATAGTGGAGTAAGCTAGACCTTTCTTAATATCATTTTGGGTAAGGGCAATAGTTGCACCGATAAAAGCTGTAGTTGCCCCTGTCCAAGCAATAACATTCATAGCGATGGGAATATTTTCAAATACGGGATACATCCGCGCAATCAAAAATACCCCCGCAGCCACCATAGTAGCAGCATGGATTAGGGCAGAAATTGGTGTCGGGCCTTCCATCGCATCGGGTAGCCAGACGTGAAGGGGGAATTGAGCGGATTTAGCCACAGGCCCTAAAAAGACCAAAATAGCAAATAGGGCTGCGAGTCCAGACCATAAAGTACCATCCGCGACTAATTCTTGTAGTCTGTCCCCCATTACACCGAATTCAAAACTACCTGTTGCCCAATACAAACCAAGCATACCTAGTAGTAAGCCAAAGTCCCCTACACGGTTGGTAACAAAGGCTTTTTGGCAGGCATCAGCAGCAGGTTTGCGATCGAACCAAAAACCGATTAGCAAGTAGGAACACATCCCTACTAGTTCCCAGAAAATATAAATCTGTACCAAGTTAGGGCTGATTACTAACCCCAACATAGAGGAACTAAAAATGCTCAAATAGGCATAAAAGCGTACATAACTCTCATCATGTGCCATATAGCCATCGGTGTAAATCATCACCAAAAAGGCCACTGTTGTAACAATTACCAGCATCAGAGAACTAATGTGATCGATGGTATAACCCATCGTCAGATGAAAATTTCCTGCTGATGCCCAGTCAATGGTGCGATTGTAAACTGGATGACCTTGAATCTGACTCCACAGAATTCCAAAGGACATTACCATAGCTGCCCCAATGATGGAGACAATAAATACGGCAACAATTTGTCTTAGATTATTTGTTGCCTTGTTTAAGGAGATAAGACCAATTCCGACTATAGTCGCCCCCAGCAAGGGAAGAACGGGAATCAGCCATGCATATTGATAAAGCGTTTCCATGCTAACTTCTAAATAAAAGTGCTTCTCTAACAACAATAATTATCGCTAATTATTGTTACACATCGAATTCCTTAACAATGTGTTTAGCGATCGTGTATATAGTAAAAATATTACTTTTACCTGCAACTATTTTAAATGAATTTGCTAAATACAGCATAAACTTAACTGGCATTTTTATCAACAAAAAAATAGTAGTAAAAAATTGCTTTATCTTCTTTTCCCTTATTTTAACTTTATTATGTTAATTTTTATTTTGTAGATACATATACCAGATTTATTGCTATAAATAGCTTATCTTTTTTTCGGAAAAATTGAAAAAGAAGAATAAACTATTGATTAATTCATCGGTCGAGATAATTGATTTTATTTTTTAAACTTATTGCCAAATCAGGACGATCGGTAATAATTCCCGAAATTATTGGGGTTTTTAATAATTTTTTCATTGTCTTTACTTCATTTATCGTCCAAACTAGTATAGATTTATCTCGATAGAGCATAGTTTTTACAAAATTTTTAGACAATAACCCCAATGGCAATACTAAAAATTCCTGCTTATCTAAGTTACAATTAAAATTGAAATTCATGACTGTTAGACCGTCTAAAATAATGCCTGTTTTAATTTGGCTATAATGATTTTTTATAGTTAGTAACGATTCGAGGTGAAACGAAGTAACAATAAATTGTTCAATAGTCAAGTATTCTAAAATTAAATTAATTACCTTGATTTCATAGCTTTTTTCTTTTAGTTCTATATCTAAATTAATTTTTCCTCGTACCAGCTTTAAGACTTCTTCTAAAGTAGGAACATTGAAATTCAAACTCCTAGCCAGATCGTTAATTTCTGCGTAAGTTAACTGAGCTATTTGTTTTTTGCAGATAAATTCATCATGAAATGAGATAAAGACATTATCTCTAGTTTTTCTTATATCAAGCTCGATCGCATCTGCACCAACTTCGATCGCTTTCTGGTAAGCTTCTAAAGTGTTTTCTCGGCAGTTATCGGCAAATCCACGGTGAGCGATAATTATGGTCATAAATTATTGGGCGAATAACCATTCGCTTCTACAAATATTTAATAATGGGGGCGGATACCATAATAACGATAACGCCAATAATCTTGCATAATGCGATCGTGATCGAAACAGAGATTTGTGGGTATCTCTCCTGGGGAAAAAATCCCAATATTTTTAGCATCATCCGCAGCTTGGGGTTTTCCTGCTGCTGCTGCAATAAAAACGATCGAGATGGTGTGCTGACGCGGATCGCGATCGGGAGCAGAATATACTTGAAATTGTTCGATTAATTTGACATCTAAACTTACTTCTTCTCCTGCTTCTCTTATCGCTGCATCTTCTACAGACTCGCCATAGTCAACAAAGCCTCCAGGAATAGCCCAACCATGAGGAGGATTGAGCCTTTCTATTAAAATAATTGGGCGGGATGGGCGATCGACTAATTCGATAATAAGATCGACAGTAGGTGTAGGATTGCGATAAGTCAACTTAATTTAGGTAATTTTAGTCATATTAATTTTAAATCGTATCATTTTTCTCACAGCCTATTCATGGCTCAGATAGGGTTTCTATTAAGCAAGATACTCTCTGACAATACTTGGCATTGTTATTGAAAAAATCAGTTACTTACTCAAAACTCTATTTAATTTTCCACTGCGATAGCCTTCCAAATCCAAGGTAACGTAAGTAAAACCAAAATCTTGAAAAGTTTTTATTAGTTTCGATAAATCTGTTTCTAACACAAAAGATTGTATTTGCTCGGCTGGTAGTTCAATTCTGGCGGTATCACCACTCGATCGCACTCTGAGATTTTGATAACCTAGTTGCTTTAAATATACTTCTGCTCTACCGACTCTTTGCAGTTTATTGATAGTAATTTCCTCGCCGTAGGGAAAACGGGAACTAAGACAGGGTTGAGCGGGTTTATCCCACCAAGAAAGCCCTAATTTGCAAGATATTTCTCTCACTTCTGCTTTGGTAACACCTACTTCGGCTAAAGGCGAGCGCGCTCCTCTTTCTTTGGCTGCTGCAATTCCTGGGCGATAGTCTTTAAGATCGTCAGCATTTACCCCATCAACTACATAAGGATAGCCTCTTTGAATTGCTATAGGTTTGAGAGTGTCGTGGAGTTCACTTTTACAGAAATAGCAACGGTTAATTGGGTTACTAGTATAGTTGGGATTATTCATTTCATCGGTTTTAACCAACTCATGTTTTATCCCGATAAAATCTGCTTGTAGCTTTGCTTCTTCTAGTTCTTCTGGTAAAAGAGAAGGAGAAACTGCCGTTACTGCTAAAGCGCGCTCTCCTAGAACATCATAAGCAATTTTAGCGACTAAAGTACTATCTACACCTCCAGAATAGGCAATCAAAGCCTTTTCCATTTGCTCAAATAAGTTTTTTAACTGCTCTAGCTTTTGGGCAACCATTAGTTAACAATCTGCAAATTTGACTCTATGAAAACTATAACTAATTCTGCCTGCTAAGTTATAAATCGATTCAAAAGCCTAATTTTTTGGATAGCGAGGGATATATAGAGTAAAACAACTACCTTTTCCTTCTTGAGAAGTAAGAATAATATCGCCACCATGAAGTATAGCTAGTTTGCGAGATAGAGCCAACCCCAATCCCGTTCCTTTCTCTTCTCGACAAACAGGATTTTTAATTTGCTTAAATGGTTGAAACAGTTTTTTTTGATTTGCTTCTGAAATACCAATACCAGTATCAATTACGGAAAATTGAAGATTATTATCTTGAGGAGTAATTTTTAAAGTTACACTACCTTCCTGAGTAAATTTAACGGCATTAGATAGCAAATTTACCAATATTTGTTGCAGACGAAGTTTATCAGCCAGACAAAAATCTACCCCAGGAGGGATTTTTAAGTTGAGCTTCAATCCTTTTTTCTGGGCTTTTTCGGCAACTATAGCTAAAGATGCACGACAAATATCTTCTACTGACAATTTTTCTAGTTCTAACTCTTCTTTATCTGCATTTACTTTAGCTAAATCTAAATAGTCATTAATTAAATCTAGAGCATGTTCTCCAGTGGTTGACATTGCTTTGACATACTGCATCTGCTTGGCATTGAGAGAACCATAAATTTCGTCTTTTAACATTCTCGTAAAACCGAGAATTGCAGCTATGGGGCTACGCAGTTCATGATTTAGATGAGAAATAAATTCTTGTGTAGCTGCATGAGCTTGCTCTTGCTCTTTTTTTTCTGTTTCTAGTTGTTTAATATATGCTTGTTGCTGCCCAATAGTTTTCAGGAGCATCTCGTGCTTTTGTTTTTGAGCAAAAAGCGCGATCGATTTTTCGATAATTTTTGGTAATGTATGTAGCTTATGTCTTAAAACATATCCACTGATTCCTGCTTGTATACATTCGAGCGCTATCTCATCACCCAAAATATCGGTAACGAGAATTAAGGGCATGACTTTTTTAATTTTATGCCACCAATGTAGTCTATCTAGAGGATGAGATGAAGCTCGGTAAGGATTGGGTATGGAGTAGTTATAAACAACGGCATCATAAGGCAAATCGGCTAAATACACAGAAATCTCATCAAGGGTAATAATGCGATAAGTAAAGTTGTCTCTAGCTTTTTCTAAAACTCGAACGATTTCCTCTACTTCGGCTCCTTCACTGTTAACAATTAGTAGATTCAAATTGCTGATTTTAGTTTGTTTTTGGTTTGATTTTAAAATCAATCCGAAAAGATTTGACATAATCTACACAAGACTTGCTCTAGAATTGAATCTACTGTGAATATTTTGAATTATTTCTTTATCTATGACTATTTAAGCCTACAGCCTGAATTAGTTCTAACTTACATAAACCATAGACTATCATAATAGATAGTTTTAGATACAGAAAAGACACAATTTATATTAAGTTTAGTCTAAAATTCTTTTTGAGCAAAGATAATCATGGAAATTAACAATAACAATACAGTATAGAGGGTTCCATATAGCGCATGGGTTAGTAATTCAGTGTTATTCGGTAATAAACCATATACAGCTTCATTTTTGAGGTCTAGTCTCGACAAATCTGGCAAAATTACATAAAGACTGTTTGTTAAATTTTTGATACTTTCATTTTTGCTGATTTTACCTAATTCAACTAAATCTTGACTAAAATGTCCCATTAAATAGACACCAAAACTCAGTAAAGTTGCCAAGATAGAACTAGTAAATACACCAAAAACCATTGCTACAGCAATTATAAGAGCTAATTCTAATAACAAATAAATAGCAGCAACGATCAAAGGCAAAAAAGGATAACTAATGCTAGAAAAGCTCAACATTCCTAAATAAATTGCCATCATTATCCCCACTGTTACCGTTAAGACTGCCAACAGTCCTAAATGCTTACCGACAATCAATTCCGAACGAGTTATGGGTTTGGGAATTAACATTAACAAGGTACGCTTTTCGATTTCTTTGTTAATCATTCCCGTACCGACAAAGATAGCGATAACAACACTCAAAAGAGCAATAGAGCCTATCCCAAAATCTAGGAAAATTTTCTCATCAGTACCCGCAGCAATCTCTGGTAACAGGCGAGAAGCAAGAATTAATAGTAGAGAAAAAAAGCCGATAAAGTAAAGAATACGATCGCGAATTATTTCTTGAAAACCGTTTTTCGCAACTGCCCAAACTCTAATTGGATTCATAAGCAATCTAAGTTAAAGTTTACGTTATCTATAGTTCCCTTTAATATCGTTAAACTTAAACTATATTTAATTATTTTTAATTCTTGATTTTTTCTTTTAAAAGGAAAATCAGTGTAATGCTCGATGCGCTACTAAGAGAGATCCGATAAGATGGGCATTACCCATCTTTAAAACTAGTTTAAAATAAGCTAGCATGAGTTTCCCAAGCTTCGATCGAAACAGGAACTATTGGTTTAATTAATTCTGTAATAGCAGAGGCATAAGCTCCGATTTCGCTCTGTGCGCCTGCACCACGACGTAAGCTGATAAAATGTAAAACTGCTTGCAAAGAAACAGTCCATACCCAAGAAGTATAAACGGCAGGTATTAGTACCCCTCGTGCTTGTTCTCTACCTACACCTAGTTCTAATAATTTTTGATAGGCTTTATAACTAGCATGGCATTGTTGTGCATAAATTTCTAGTGCTTTTAGGCTAGATTCTTCCTCTAAGAATCCTTCTGTTGCTTGCTTATTATTTGCTGATTGTTGTCGAAAAGTTTTGGGTATATAAAATTCATTACTATCATCGATCGCGACATAGCGAAAACTCTTTTCATTCCATCCTAATTGTTCATCATTATGATTACTAGCTATGACGTGTTTCCACCATTGGCGACATATATACAAAGGGGCTTTTATTTTAAACTTAAAAACTACTCCTCGAAAAGGTGAGGTATGTTGATGTTTAATCAAATAATTGATTAATTTAATATCTTTTTGAGTTAAATCCTCTGAGCTTTTTTCAAAACTAGCACGAGCATCATTTACTACACTTAGATCGCTACCCATAGAGTCGATTAATTTTATTTTACTTTTGCCATCTTTAAGGGGGTCTATCCAAGTCATTTTTTTTATTCTTCCTCACTAACGAGCGACGATCGATTATCATAGTCGATTCAAACCAACTTTACAAAATCTTTCTGCCTACTAAAATTTCTCTAACTTCTAGCATGGCAGAATAGGTCGGAAGAATATGTAAGGTTTCATCTTTAGGACTGCATTCTAAAGCTGTGGCGATCGCTTCTTGTAGGTCTTCTTTGACGATTAATTGTAAGTTATCATTATTATGGTTGCTCTGTGCTTTACTATAGTCTAAACGCAGTGCCATATCGTAAACGCGATCGCCACTAACAATCAATGTTCCACCCAGTTTAACTAATTCTTCTGTATCTACATCCCAAATCCAAGATACATCTGTGCCGTCGGGAATGCGATCGTTTAAAACTAATAAAGTCACGGAAGATTTTTTCGCCTTCTTAATATCATTAACTGCCCGAATAGTTTCATTCATCCCTACGGGATTTTTAGATAATAAAATGCGAATATGTTTACCTTCTACTTCTAATTCTTCTGCTCTGCCAAAAGCTGCTTTAAAATTTTGAATAGTGGCACATATACTATCAGTATTAATTCCTATTTCTCGTGCCAATAATCCAGCAGCTAAAGTATTATATTTATTGTAAACACCAATCAGAATTTGCGACCATTCTTTACTATTTACCGCTGTTTTACTCTTGCTAAAACCACAGCTAGGACAACTATAATCACCCAAATGAGATAAATACACTCCTTGATAATCTAATAAATGTCCGCAAGTAGGACAATAAATAGAATCTACAGCATGGGGAATTTGTTCGAGATATAATTCTGGTTCGTTAAGTCCAAAATAAACTACTTTTTGCGATAGCTGTTGTCCTAAATGAGACAGAGTAGGGTCATCAGCATTCAACACAATTACGGTATCTTTGGGTAAAGGAGAAATAGCATTACACCATCGTTGCGAAATAGTATCTACTTCTCCATAGCGATCGAGTTGATCGCGAAAGAGGTTTAAGGCAACAATATATTGTGGCTGACAATCTTTTAACACCAAAGGTAAGATATTTTCATCTACTTCTAGAATGGCGTAGTCTGTTGTAAGCTTTCCTGTCAAATTGGTGTTGGCTAAAAGGGCAGTAATCAAACCATTAATTAGATTGGCACCGCTAGCATTGTGAGTAACTTTATAGCCTTTATCTTCTAAAATAGTTCGTAAGAGTAAAGAGGTAGTAGTTTTACCATTTGTCCCTACAATCAAAATTACTCCTTTTCTAACTTGTGCGAATAGTAAAGGCAGAAGACGGGGATGAAGGCGACGAGAAATTTCTCCTGGTAACACAGATGCAGCACCCAACCGCAGTGACTTAACAGCAGCAGTTACAGTTTTAGCTACACCAACAGCTAAACCCAAACGGACTCTATCTCCCAGTTGCATTTTAGTTAGCAATGAATAATTTCCTTATCAATTAGGGTTGACTCAAAAACACAATGGTATTTTAGAAAATAAAACCGCAAACGAAAACAACTAACTATATTAATAAATCTAAATATAAGAAAACATGAATGATAAAACAGAGGATCGAGATACTTCTACCCCCATTAAAGAATCACCCTTAGAACAAAAAGTAACACCCCTGCGTTGTTTTGTGGGATCTGTAGTTTCTGGTGGCTTGTCTTTTGCTATTTACTTACTTTTTAATTCTATTACCCAAACCTATGCAGCAAAACCCTTAATTATGAATAGCGCGATCGCCCTTAGGCTTTCTGTAGCCGTCCGTACTTTAGTTACAGGTGTAGTTGCTTTAGGCGCATCGGTTTTTGCTTTTGTGGCAGTGGGGTTATTGTTGCTAGGAATTCAATTACTGGTACAAGGAGAGAAGGCGGGGAATAGATGAGTAGTGAGTAGTTAGTATCCGCGCAAGGCTTGCGCCCGTTGTTAGTAGTTAGTGACAAGTAACAAGTAACGGGTAATACCATTTATCAAAAGTAATAAATAACTCTTTATGTATCTAGCTAATGCAAAATACCTGGTATAATTTGCTACTTGCTACCTCGCGCGTTCCTGAGCCGAGGAAGCGGAGGAAGCCCGCGTCGGCGAAAGACGCAAGGGAACGTCCTCCAAGACAACCTTGGCAGGGGGAGATGGGGAGCTTTAGAACTAAACTAATCGTCTTTGAACACAAGGTTAAAACTTTTAAAAAGCTCCCCCGAGAGAAAAGTTACTCGCGCTCTGCCCAGCCTTACTCAAATCTCATCAGTAAAATTATTGGTTTTGACTTGCCGCCGTGCGGGATTTTATACATTCGGTACTTAAACTCAGGACTTTTACCCT
>JBFRWK010000258.1:0-5412 GCA_051439545.1 Xenococcaceae cyanobacterium
AGTTATTCCCTGGTTAAATGATAGAGGTTTTGATTTTTGTCTGATGAGGTGCAAGATCTGAGGATAAATTCAGGCAGAAAATAGCCAGATAAGAGACAGAGTAAAGGACCACCGCAGATGATGGTAGCCGAATCATACCAAACGTATAGTAGAGGTATAGCCCAGATATAGTCAAGCTATAGTCAGAGGCAAGAATCGACTAGTACTTACATACTAGCCAACTAAAAGAAGAGAAAAGTTTTAGGTAGTATGTTTGTTGTGTTTTGGTCAGTAAATAGCTTCTTCTGAGAAAGATTATGATGATGAGGAAGGGGAGGTACGAATACTGGCATTTTCTGGGTAGATATGAATAGTTTTGTGGTTGGGGAACAGTCAGGGTTACAACCAGAGGGACAACCAAAGAGACAACCAGGGGGACAACCTAATAAGCTTGATATATAAAGGTTCAGAGCAAAGGATAACCGAGGGGAAAAGGAATAAGTAATCGGTAATCGGTATTTGCTGATTACTCGTTACTTTTGGACGAGAAAGAAAACTCTCTTGGTAGTATATCTGTGAGAATATAGATATATAGAGTCATAAGTAAGCAGAATTAATTCAAGAGCTAAAATCTCTCAGTCAAGTTCTGACCCAAGTGCCTTATGACCAGGGCTTCGCCCTTGGAAGGCAGACGGCGTGACAGCGCAGACGGCAGAAGGATTATCCTTCAAACTTATCCCTTGAGGATACAAGCCCCGACGTTGCTTTCGTCGGAAGAGGTTTGGTGGGAGTCCAAGCTCTCTCCTTTCCAAGTGACCTTCTGCTTGGGAACGACTCGGAGTTTGACTCCGAGTCGCAAGCCCAAGCGCATTCCGAAGGGGCTGTGGGCGGAAGCGTCTTCCGCCCCTTGAACGCCCCGTCGCCCTCTGCCCTACAACTTCTGCCTTCTCTTGACAATAGTGAAACTGTCACAAGAGGAGTGGAGGCTTTGAGCAAAACTTGAGGTCAAATAATTTCTCTTCCAAGTTGTCCCCTAACTAAAAGCTGCTCAGGGAAAGGGATTGAAGTTGTCCCCTAATTGGTCAAAAGAGTTGTCCCCCCATTCGAGGGCAAGCCGTCAAGCGGGATAATATCCCCTTGGTTGTCCCCCAGTGAAAAGGTAGTAGGTAGTAGGTAAGACTTCTTTCAGAAGTAGGTAGCAGGTAGCTTCTTAGCAGGTAGTAGCTAAAAACCCTTCCGCTTGATAGTCAGTTCTGATTCTCACCGAAAAATCTTACCCGCTACCCACTATCCGCTACTCGCTACCTTAACAAGACCAAGATTTATGAGACTTATGCAAGAGGTCTATTGATGGCTTATCCGAACAGTATTCACTTCCTACTTTGTTGGGTGACAACCAGGGTGACAACGCTTGGTGACAACTCAAAAGTACTGGTATGAAAGGAAAGCGACAAGGGTGATGTTATCCCGCTTGACGGGATAACCTATTTTGATTTAATTGGACAGAAAATAATGGTAATTAAATAACTTTTCCAAGTTGAAGAAGAGGATAATCGATCGCAGTGGTGGGACAGTATAACTAGATAGAGGTATTAATGTGTCCGCTGTCCCAGATAGTTAAGGGGAATTCCATCTACTGATTATTTAATCAGAAACTAACCGATTGTGAAGCCTAGTACCGAGATAGTTATAGTCTAGGTCGTACAAGTCTAAATAAACTTGGATTACGAACGGGACTTTGACTTAACGCCTATTTCTCACAAATTAAGTTAAAGCCAAATTTAAAGCTTAAAAGTTAAGGATTTTTTCTAACCAGAAAAATTTGAGATACTGACGATAAAAAATCAGGCTAAATTATCATAAAATTCGACAAAAAAACTAAAAATTCAGTCATTTAAAAAAATTGACCCTGACCAAATAAATGGCAATTTATTAACAGCCATTTAAGCAACTATTTAATTATCTTACTCAAAAATTAAAATCATCCAGAATCAGGAATAGCTTGAATTCTTGAGTAAGCAATACTTAAAATATCTTGGTAGGGACAAGCAGTAGCCATAGCAATTAAACAATTTTGACGGAAAGCTTGCAGCAAAACATAAGCCATTGAAGATAGCCAAAGTCTGAGTTGATTACTGTCAAATGTTTGTGTCGAAGTTCGGTCGTGCCGTATAAATCTAATTGTTGTTCTTTTATCCGATTTTCCATCTCCCCCCTAGGACAATATTTCTTGGTATAAAGTAAAGATGGCGATATCTTTGAAGCAGACAAAGAAGTTACAACATGACGCATTTGTGAGCCGTGACCTCCATAACAAACTTTGGTAACAACTCTTCTACTTCGACTCCATGATGTTTGTGTTTTATAGCAAAGGGAACGATACCAAGTTGCGGATGGAACTAATTTTTTTGCTTCTGATAATTCTTCATCGGTCGAAAAGAATGTTTCCATCAGTTTAGTAACAGGTTCAAGTCTTGAGTCATAATCAGCCTTGGCTTTCTCAATAATATCTGAAGCTCTTAATTGTAATTGACTATTAGTTCCCATCGCCAAAATATAATCAATCCTTGGCGAATCTTCACACCATTTCATAATATCTTCACGAGCATAAGCACTATCTCCCCTGACTATGATCTGAGTATCTTTCCATTGTTTTCTAATTAATCCAATTATTCTTTTTAATTCTGGTAAGGCTTCTGCTGCCGTATCCACATTAGAAGAACGTAACTTAGCTACTAATAAATGATGCCCACAAAAAATGTATAAAGGTGCATAACATACCCCATGATAATAAGGGTTAAAAAGGGCTGCGTTCTTGATTTCCATGTACTTGGTCATCCGTTACATCCATGTCTAAAACAATTTCTCTAGGTGGCTTTTTATAAGATGCTAGAAATATCTCAACAAAAGCTTTTTCAATTTCTTTGGGGTCAGGTTCTATTCTATGGTAACGACTTTCTTTCTGATTGATAATTGTTTCGGGACAATATTCTAGTCGATTAATTGTACTTTTTCCTGCCAATCCAGTTTTTTTTGAATTAATAAAATCTAGCTTCTCTAAGGCAATTGCTAAGGCTGGGTCGTAGCGTAATTTATCATGGTCATTCGCATCTTCATAGCCTAATCCGATGCCATAAACTCTCCGATGCTCATAACTGATGTACTGAATATTCTACATAAGATGAGTCGCGATAATCTCGAAAACATTTAGCAAATTCCTCTGTTATTTTCAGCTTTTTATCTAATTCTGCCAGTAAGATAATTCCTGCATCTGAGGTAATTCTCCCTCCAGTAAAATCAGCTATTACTTTTCTTCCTTTTAGACTTCCAAAGTTAAATTGACTGGGCGATAATGGGTCGAACTAGGAGTCATTAAATAAATAAATTTAAATTACTTTTATTCTTAAATTATACCTTATTCGTGTCTATTATTTTACTCATATTTATCGATATAATAAATATATTTACTCGATATTCATGCCAAGTAAATTGCTTTTTCTTTAAAGTTTAATTGATTTTGATGCTGACTGGAACTCAAACCACAGACTGTTGTTTCACAGCAGGGAGTTAACACCAGGGTTAAACATTGATGCAGTAAAACTTCTGGCAGAGCGCGATCGCACTTTTTGTGAGAAATAGGCGTTAAAGGTTCGCTCTTTCGACGGAAAAGGTGATAGCCATCCTAAAGTAGAAAGTAAAAAGGAGAAAGTAGAAAGTGTAGATTCTTTACTTACTACTTACTACTTCCTACTTTGTTGGGTGACAGCCAGGGTGACAAGGCTTGGTGACAACCTAAAAGCATTGGTATGAAAGGGTTGGGAGAAGGTAACAACCTTTTTTTATCTAACTAGCCAACAAAAAAGTAATTAAATATTTCTGAGGGAAAAATCAGCAATCGATCACCCAGGAAAGCGAGAAGGTTGTCTTTCGGAGCGTCTAACTTTTCCTTCGGGGTTTTTTCTTTCCATAAATCGGGAATGGCTTGAGGTTGTCTATCTTCAAGGTTGACGATCACGCAGTGCCAGGGGTCAGCCCGATCGCGCTTTACTTGAACCAAAGAGATTAGGAAAACCTACAGAAAAATTAGGTTTGAGGATGGTTAATTGATTCATGATTTAATTAGAGTAAAAATATTAAGGGCAAAGAAAAGATTTAAGTTGTCACCGCTTTAAAAGCCCGATCTAACAAGGATTAAATGTTGTCACTCAGGTGGTCACTGGGGTTGTCACCGTGAAGAGGAATAATTATTAAGGAGAAAATCAGCAGCGTTACCAGCAGCCGAAGCAGCTTCACTTGAAAGCAAGATTATCATTTTTGGTCATGGCGATCGCGTTCTCTGAAAACTTGTCCATCTACTGAGAATTAGTGGGCAGGAAGTGAGGAAGAAAGACTGGCTGAGTAGTATACTTGTCGTTAACAAGCTAAGGAAGACTGTCCATCGAGCGTCCAGGTTTTCTCTCGGGGTCAGACAACGGCGGTGATTACTTGCGTATTTTCCCAGAACTAGCCCTGAGAAAAACCATTGACAAACATAGACAGTCGTAGTGCGATTCGTTGATAGCCGAACCATATCAAACATATACCAGAGATATAGGTCAACTATATGAAATGATAGCCAGAGGCAGCAATCTATTAGTATATAAATACTAATAGATTCAAAGAAGAGAAAACTAGCGGGGTGACAACCGAGGGGACAACGCTTGGTGACAACTCAAAAGTACTGGTATGAAAGGAATAGTGAGGGGGTGATAACCTATTTTGATTTAATTAGACAGAAAATAATGGTAATTAAATAACTTTTCCAAGTTGAAGAAGAGGATAATCGATCGCTTTAACTAAAGATGGGACAGTCTAATAATATATAGAACAAATAAATCAAATATTGTAGCTGTCCCCTAGCTAAAACCTAATTAGATCAGGGGTTAAAGGTGGTCACCGAGGTGGTCACCGAAGTAGTCACCCAGGTGGTCACCAATAATTAGATTGAAGCTCCGCAGCAGAAAGCGATTGTAAAGAGCTTCTCTGTTGGGGATGGGGTAGTTACTCAAATAGTTTTCTTGTTGAAATCTCTGAGCGAGTTCTTTCGCAAGAACATTGTTCAACAGGCTTAAGGGAATTTAAATAATGGCAGTGAGCTTGAGCGTCAAAGCCTTGATAAGAAAGGATGGTTTGCTCATCTTCCTGGTTAATAAAAGCAAGAAGAAAAGACAGGAGCGAGGCTTGGCTTGCGGTGGTGAGTAATTGTTTTAGTTGTTCGATGAGAGTCATGATGAAAAATCAATAATTGAGATTAATGAAGGAAAGTTAGGGCGATCGCTATAGTTGGGAAATTAAGTAAAAGAGATAGAGAGAGAATGGGGGTTAGGAAGGTTCTCCACAGCAGTAATAAGGGCAAGAAGTTCATCAAACCAATCGAGGGAGAGGAAAGCGAAC
>JBFRWK010000259.1:0-36157 GCA_051439545.1 Xenococcaceae cyanobacterium
GGCGAGAAAGATGGTTAGCTCTCAAGCAAGAAGAAGTTCCTGTACACGAAAGACTATTGGATTCAGAAAGACCAGGTGTCCCAACTAAATTTACTACGGAACAAGTATTGAAGTTATTCGCGATCGCCTTGGACAAAATAGATAATAGTCGTATTTTACTCCCGTTTCGTCAACTCTTTCATGACTTAATTTCACTACCATTTTCATAACAGGTCTAATCTTTCCACATTGCTTTGGTAGTTTTATTCGCTTTTTTGTCTTTCTTGGTTTTTGTAAGTCCAAAAAAAAACGTTAAATAATATTTGTAAGCAAATACTACAACAACGCAGTATTTTTGGGTAATAATGGGGCAAAATACGAGTTTCGTCCAGCCAAATTATATCCCTTTGTCTTATCAAGAGATTCCAAAATTATTACTATATATCCCATATGTCTAAAATAAAATTTACGGCTAAAGTTAATCAGGGAAATATTGAAATCCCTGAAGAGTATCAAGAAGCAATTCAAGAAGTAGAAACCATTGAAATAATTGTTAATCGTCAAGCAGTATCGAAGCACAGAGGTATTATTCATTATTTACTTGACCATCCTATCGAAATGCAGAATTTTACCCCTTTAACTAGAGACGAAGTTCATGAAAGATAAGTCTCAAAAATACTTCGTTGATAGTAATATTTGGCTTTATGCTTTCATTAAAAGTAATCAAAATGAAGACAAAACAAAAATTGCTAATTCTATTATTACTTCAGTAAATATAGTAATCAGTACTCAAGTAATTAATGAAGTCTGCGTCAATTTAATTAAAAAAGCTAAATTCACTGAAGAAAAGATTCAAGAATTAGGACAAGACTTTTACTTAAACTATCAAGTTGTAGACTTTGAGCCTGCAATATTCAGGAAAGCATCACAATTACGCCAAAATTACTCATTATCTTATTGGGATAGTTTAATAGTTGCTTGTGCTTTGGTAGCAGAAGCAGAAACACTTTATTCAGAAGATATGCAAAATGGCTTAGTAATCGATAAAGCTCTAACTATTATTAATCCTTTTCAAAATAAATAATTGATTTAGGAGTCTCCGAGTCAGAAGTCAAAAATAAGAATGAATACAGAAACCTTTTTTTTGCTTTGTTTCTAGATGATTTATCATTCGTCATTAATTATTTATAAAGTACAGTGGGGCAAGTTGGCAGCTTTAGCCCCGAATTTTTTATCTAAAAAGTATTTATAATTTCTAAAAATGCTTATCCAGCAATAGTTGGCTTCTTATCTGGTTAAATGAACCTGTAAACACCAAGGAGATTCAATTTATCAAAGTACTGAAACTCTTATTAGGGAATTATTTCATGGGCAGAGAGAGACTCGAACTCTCACGATTTTCATCGCCACATTTTGAGTGTGGTGCGTCTACCGATTTCGCCATCCGCCCGATACTTTATCGGTATAATCATAATCTATTTTGAACGGTTATTACAAGTCTAAGTAAAAACTGGTGATTTTTCGCTCTTACTCCTAAAAATTTTCCTCGATCGCTCTTTCGAGTAAATCTAAACCCTCTTGCAAACTTTCGAGGCGAGACAATTTATCTCTTAACTTTGAAGCACCTGGAAATCCTTGACAATACCATGCCATATGCTTTCTAGATTGTCTGATGCCTTTTTCTCCTTTGTACTCCCACAATCGACTCAGATGTTCTTTGGCACATTCTAATTTAGTAACCAAACTAGGAGGGGGTAAAGTTTCGCCTGTTTTCAGTAAATAATCGATCTCTCCTACCAAAAAAGGATAGCCTAGAGTCCCTCGCGAACACATCACACCATCAGCGTTTGTTTCTTCTAAACAAAGTATTGCTGCTGCTGGTGAGAAAATATCCCCATTGGCAATTACGGGAATAGTCAAAATTTCTTTAACTTTTTTAATCCATAGCCAATTAGCTGCACCATTATAGCCTTGAGCGCGAGTACGAGCGTGTAAAGTTAACATTGCTGCTCCTGCTTCTTCCATCCGTCGCGCAAAATTCAGAATATTTATTTCTCGTTCATCCCAACCAATACGAGTTTTAACCGTTACAGGGACATCTACTGCTGCTACTACTGTTTTAACTATTGCTGCTGCTACCTCTGGTTGCCGTAATAAAGAAGAACCACCCCCCTTTTTGGTAATTTTATTTACAGGGCAACCCATATTAATATCGATGGTATTTGCCCCTTCTGCAACTGCTTTTGATGCTGCTTCTGCCATAAAATCGGGACGACAATCAAACAATTGAATACTAATTGGTGCTTCATCAGCAGCGATGTGCATGATTTTAGGTAATGCTTGCAGATGATGGATTTCTTTGGCACTAACCATTTCTGTGTATAACATCGATTCTGGTGCATATCTGCGCACTAACTGACGAAATACTAAATCGGTTACTCCAGAAAGGGGAGATTGCAAAACGCGACTATAGACAGTAACAGAGCCAATTTTTAGGGGGGTAGACAGTTTAGCTTTAAGAGTGGGAGACAGAGAAATCATAGTAATTTACAAGAGTTATTTTTTTGAGAAGTTGAGAATACAGGAGTTACTAAATATTCTGTAACTCCTGAACTACTGAACTACCGAACTTCTGCAACTACTGCCAATTCTCAATTATTGACAGAAAAAGATCGCCAAACACCTACTAAAATACCCTGTACTTCTACTGTACGGGCATCAACTTCAATAGGATTATAGTTAGGATTAGATGGTTTGAGGGTTACTCGATCTTCAGTGAGATAGAAGCGTTTTAGAGTAGTACCATGTCCTGGTACTCTAGCAGCTACAATTTCTCCGTTTTTGACTTGTTCATCGGGAGTAAGAGAGCGCATAATCGCTAAATCCCCCTCGGTAATAAAATCCTCGATCATGCTGTCACCAACTACTCTTAACACATAGCAATCTTGGGTCTCGAATAGATTAGATAAATCTAGTTTGGCTTTCTCCTCAGCAAAGGGTTCTACTAACCCTCCTGCTGCAATTTCGCCTAAAATCGGCAATCCTTTTTCTGGCTGGTGCAAAATACGAATAGTTCGCGCTTTGCCTTCTGTCCAGTCAATATAACCTTTATTACGTAGACGTTCTAGACGACTTTGAACGGGGGCTGGCGAGCGCAAATTCATGGCCTTCATCATTTGTCTGATAGATGGGGCATGATTCATTTTACGGATATAATCGACTAGCCAATCATACAATTCTTGCTGGGCTGGAGTTAGAGTTTCCATAGCCTTTTTCTAGGGGTAATTACTATTCAGAACATAGGTACTAAATATTAGATGACATTTACCCCCATAAAGTCAACTAAATTCTAAATTTTTTCTGATTTTTGTGTACTATGTCTCATTTTTGAGCAAATCTAGAGTTAACTAAATTGAGTGCTGCCAATTGTGCTTCTGCTTTATGTAAAGATTCATACCATTCTTGTTCTGGCTCACTATCAGCAACAATACCTGCCCCTACTTGTCCGTAAACTATTGCTTGAGGAGACATTCGACCAAAGCTGGGAGTATATAACAGGGTACGAATAAAAATATTTAAATCTAAATTTCCTCTGCGGTCTAAATAACCACCAGAACCATAAAATAAACTTCGTCTTACTGGTTCTAATTCCTCAATAATTTCCATACAGCGAACTTTGGGACAACCTGTAATCGTTCCGCCAGGAAACATACTCATAATCAGATCTACTGCATTTAGATGAGGTTGTAATTTACCTTTGACATTACTAACTAAGTGCATGACATGACTGTAACGTTCTGTAACTAGCAATTCGTCTACTTCTACCGATCCCCATTGACAAACTCTACCGAGATCGTTACGTTCTAAATCTACGAGCATGATATGTTCTGCCCTTTCTTTAGTGTTAGTCAGTAATTCGGTTGCTAATTGTCGATCGCGCTGTTGGGTAGCTCCTCTAGTTCTCGTTCCTGCGATCGGTCTAGTTTGGGCGATATTCCCCTGTAATTGTACTAATCGTTCGGGAGAACAACTGATAACTGCACCCCAGGGAGTTTGCCAATAGCTAGCAAAAGGAGAAGGATTTATTTGCTGCAAACCACGATAAATCGACCAACTATCCGCATTGGTAGCTGTTTGAAATCGCAAAGAAAGATTGGTTTGAAAAATATCTCCTGCCTGAATGTATTTTTTGCCCTTTCTTACTGCTTGTTCGTAGTCTGCTTGGGAAGTTAAAAAAGATAAGGGATAATAGGATGATTCTGAAGTAACAGCTAATTTTTTTGGAGATCGATCGCTCTTTTTTTGCTCTAGAAGCTGTTCGAGGCGTTCTAATTCTGCTAGCGTACTAGCAGCTAGCCATAGAACCTGTTCTTGATGATCTAAAACAGCAAAAGCATTGGGTTCATACCAGTAAGCAATAGGGAAAGGTAAAGAGTCGGATTTGAGGTAGGGCAATTTTTCAATCTCTTGAGCAAAATCATAACCCAACCAACCTATCCAACCACCCGTAAAGGGCAGATGTTCTATTTCTGGAGCGACTACAGCTTGAGTAGATAAAAGAGCATGAAGAAAAGAGGTAATATTCCCTAAAGAAGGAGTCCAGAGACGAATTTGCCCCTTGACGTAACGCGGAAATCCAGCACAAAGAGAATAACGAGCTAGTTGGGGTCGATCTGCGGGAGTGGGAAAAGGACTTTCGAGAAGAGTAGCAATAAGACAATCTCTTTGAAATAATAATTCAAATACTTCTGAGCCTGTACGTTGATTCAAAGGCAGCGATCGCCACAACCAATCTTGCCCAAATAAATTTTTCATGACAATTGCCTAATTTTGCCTTACTACTACTCTTTAGTTGTACGGGCAATTACCTAACGCCCCTAATTTATACTACTAGGGCGCGGGATTATTCACAGATCTTATCTAACTTTCTTGTTTCCAATCTCGATCCAATTGATTAATTCGATCTTTAAATTGAGCGGGGGCAAGAGAATAAGCCGATTTTAACAGAGGTTTGGCTTCTCGGTCTTGTCCTTGCTCGTGTAAAATTAGAGCTTTAGCCAGAATAGGACGAAAATCTCCCTCATCGGCTGCGGTAGCTCGATCGAAAACAGCGATCGCTTCCGAATAACGTTCTTGTTCGGCGTATACTTCTCCTAAAAGTAATTGTACTGAATTAATCTGATTAACTTCCGCCTGAGTCTTTTCGGCTAAAGCCAGATTCTCTTGTAATAAGCTAATGGCTCTTTCTGGCAGATCTTGCTGCAAAAATAAATTAGTAATTCCACTCAATGCAGGAATATTATAGGGATAAATCGCTAAAATTGAACGATAAACTAATACTGCTCCCTCAAAATCCTCTAGTTGCTGTTTTGCCTGTGCTAGTAAAATTTTATATTCTGTTTGCTCGGGATTAAGTTTTGCTAACTTTTCTAAAGGTTTAATAGCAGCTTCCAAGTCTTGTTGTTCGAGCCTAATATCTAATAACCCTTTAAGTGCGGTATTATTATCAGGTTCTCGTTCTAAGACTTTTTGATAACCTCTAGCTTCAGCCTCTATTCTGGCTTGTTTGTCTGGAGAAAGTTGAGGATTTGTTGCAGAATAAGGTAAAGAGGAAAGTTGATTTTCTGAAAATATGCTGATGAACAAAGGAAGACTCGAAAACCCAATCAAGGCGATCGACATAAATCCAATTATTAAATATAGCCAACCAGCACGCTTTTTTTGCATCGATTTATTATCCTTAAATTGATTGCATCTTTTGGAGTCAGGGTTACTCTATCATTTTTGGGTAGAGCATAATAATCGCCGTACTCCGCGTTAACTAGGTTAACTTAACTTTTTGGCTTAGGACAGGATTATTGCCCTTTGACTAAATACTTGGGCTTTGACAGAAAATAGGAGCTTATGGTGCGAGCTAAACCCATTAACTAATGTTATTTTAATGAGAATACTTTTCTCTCAACCATTGGAAATATGAATTCAACCCCTGCTTTTTAAAATATCCCTTGAGCTTTTAGCTTTATTTATCAGTCCGAACAAAATAACCAAGCTAGTCAAGCTCATAGCTATAATTTCCGTCGTTTCCAGGCGAGGAGATTCTAGCAGGACATTGTAGCTTGCTCTAAAGATATATTATTCTATTTCTTTTACACTCAGTTAATATCTCCGCCTCTAGGTAATATCAATATGAATCTGGCTCAAAACCAACCTCCCGAATTACCTTCTTCTGAGAAGCAAAATACCAAAAAAAAATTAGCTGTTTCGCCTCAGATGGGTAGTTCTCCTAAAAATTCGGCAACACAACAACCCGAACAGGAACGTAAATTACCGATTCCTACTCCTTCCCATCCCCGACAATATCGGGCGATTGGTTTAATCAAAGGAAAATATAGTTATACTACAGATAGATTAACTCAAGGAGAATTAACCACTACTGAGGGAACGAAAATTGAAGCAGTTCTTTTAGGTCGAATTATCAGTTTAGTTAAAAATCATCTCGATTTAGATAAAGATCACCTTTGGGTTGTATATCCCCGCACCAATGTTAAAACCAATCACCTCCATGTCCAAATTGTAGGAGTTTGGGAACCAGAAACTCTTTCTCAGGCAGAAAATGTTGCGGAACCATCTACCCAAGAAGTAGAAAGCGGTTATTTTTCAATTCGTGGCGAAGTAGTTTATTACTCTGAAGAGAAACAGGTAGTTGTCGTTAAAATTAAGCAATTCCCCAAAAAAGAAGGAGAAAAACCGAAATTCTTTAAAATCGAGCTTAAAGGCATTCTTCCTGGTAAACCTTTACATCATTTTTGGGATTTAAAAGTCCGTTTAGTAGAAGAGACTTTAACTGTAGAAGAAGGAACGGATTTAGGTGCTTTGCCAGTTAAGAAAAAAATTGGGTTTAAACGAGGAAAAGGTAAGCCTGGAAATAAAAAATCATACAAATCCCGCAAACCTTCCCCTCGTAATCCTAAAGTAATTCCTCCAGTTAAAAAATCAATTAAAAAACCAAGTAAGTAATAAGTATCGGTAATAGGTAATAGGTAATATTATTATTGCCTATTCCAAATTAAGAGACGAACCTCGGCGATCTTGGGGGATAAAAGAGCGATCGCGAATTAAAGGAGCTACTGCTTCTGTTAGGGTAAATTTTCCCGCACGGATTAATTCTTTTAGTTCTACAGCTACTTTTCTAGATAAAGCAATACTGGCTATCGGTGCTACCCGCACGGACTTGCCTTCGAGCTTAATCTGACCGCTTTTTAGTTGTTGATAAGTAACTAAGCCAAAAGTAGGACGAACTCGACGAGGAATAGAAAAATCTACTACGGGAGCAACAATATCTCGATCTTGTACGGCACAATGCAGAATAACTTCTTCACTTAATACTGGTAAAGGTACGGCTACCCCAATCATTAAAGAAGGGCCATAGTTTTGTAAATAACATCCTCTTACCCAACGGGAATTCATTTGTTTGGCATCGCCAATAAGAGCTACAGTAGCAGCAGGGCCAATGGGCGTACGATTGGGTAAACGTTTTTGTAAAGGAAAATGTTGTGTACCCTCCCAAGCAATATAACCGACTCCACCACCGAAAAATATTTTAGTGCCAATGCCAATTAGCTCTAGGTCTGGATCGTTCATTAATGGAGAAATAGCACCAGGATTAGAATAAACTGCATTCCCTAATTCTGGCTGTAAACAACCAAGATAGGTAAATAACGGTCGATCGCCTCCATTAACACCCACAATAAAGTTTTGATATAGATTGCGGGGATTAAATAAATAAAACTGATTAATTGTATTTTTAGTTATGGTATTTTCAAAAGAGTCACGAGGATAACAGTCTGTTTGCTGACCGATCGCCTTGAGATGAACGGACTTACCAGCAATCAAGTCTTCGATAACATGACCACCACCTCTTTCTCGATCGCTCTTGAGATCGCTAATTCGGTCTAGGGTTTCGTTTATGCCATAGTCCGTCATGGCAGTTGCACCTAAATATAAATCTACCGCACCAAATCCAGCATAGGCAGGAATACCATCTAGCCAACATTGGCGAATTTTAATGGGGGGATCGGTATGTCCTATGTTAATAATTGCTCCTGATGACTCCATTGGTTCAAAAGTACCAGTACAAATAACATCTACTTCCTGGAATACTTGAGAAACACCAATTTCCTGAACTTTTAGTTTTAGTTCTTCTACCGTCCAGACAACAGCTTTGCCTTGCAGTATTTTGTCATTAATTTGGGCAATGGTTCTCATATTAAAGCAGTTTGACAGTTCGGGATAAGAGCAAATAGCAGTTTGTCCTCACAAAAGTTTGAGAAATTTCTTATTTTTGGTCTTGAGGATGATTATCCTCCTCGGATTTTACCTTGGGAATCTCGGAAGATAAATTTTTTTGAGTATCTGTTACAGGAATTTCCATTTCTGCTAATTGTCGGGGGTGTGATTGTTGTTCCCAATCTAAATCTTGTGGGGATCTATCTGAAACTGAGTTAAGATCGACTGCCTGTGATGTGTTTGTTTCGTGAGCTTGCCAGCGATCGAGAATATCTTTGAGTAAAATCTCTTTAAACCAAACTTGACCGACTACTGTCAGGGGAAGGGCTAAAAATAAACCCAGAAATCCAAAAAAGGTCGCAAAAAATACTTGTGCGGTTAAAGTAATTGCAGGGAGCAAAGATACTTGTTTAGCCATCACCAAAGGAGTCAAGATATTACTTTCTAGTTGCTGAATAGCGACGTAGAGGATGAATACCGCCAAAGATTTCCAAGGTCCGTCAATCAAACCAATTGTCATCGGAAAAATTACGCTCAGAGTCGGTCCTAAATTAGGAATAAAAGTTAGTATTCCTGCTAATAAAGCTTGAGATAAAGCTAAAGGAATTCTTAAAACTAACAAGCCGATAAAACTAAAAACAGTAATGACGGCCATGTTAAAAAGTATACCGACGATCCATCCCTGTAAAGCTTCATCACATCGGGATAAGATTTCGTCTATGCGTTGACGGTAAAAAGAAGGGAATAGGCGGATAAATCCCTGACGATAGGAAGCGGGATCGACAAGCAACATAATTGTTAAGACTGACAATATTAAGATATTCAGCAAAACCCCTAAAGAGTAGCGAAAAAAAACGAATCCACCGCCTAAAATTTGATTTAATATGGGTTGGAGTTGTTGTCTTAACTCTGCTGTATCTGGCAAAAATTCCAGTACGTTGGGATCGAGACGATTATAGAGTACATCTAACCAACCTAAAAGTTTATCTATACCCAAAGGAACTAATAAGGCTAGTTCTTCAAATTGATCGACAAAAGATGGCACAATTAGCCAGAAAAAGCCGATTAACACTGTCAGGAGAATCAAAATAGAAAATAAAACCGCATAACCTCGTTTGATTCCCAGTTTTTGCCACCTTTTTACTAAAATATTCAAAGAATTGGCAAAAATAACCGCAGTAAATAAAAGTAGTACTAATTGTTTGACTTGCCAAAGAATATATAAACAGAGGAAAAAAACGACAAACCCAATCCAACTGCCCAAATTCACCCTACAAAACTCCTCTCAGATTCTAGTTTTTCCTAGAGAATGCTATTTATTCTGCTTGTTTCTTTTGTTGCCATCGCCAACCTAAAATTAAACTTAAAATAAGAGTAGGTGACAAAACTAAGAACAAAGCATCTAAAGTATTTGAAGTTAGGGGGATAAATTTACCTCCGTATTTGATGAAAAAAGATAGTATTGCCGATAAAAATACTACCTTAAGGATAAATCCTGCTTGAGTATTCATAGTGCAAAGAAAAATTAAATAAAAGCGATCGCCACCTCATCACTAAAAAGCAACAGCTAAATCTCAGGAGATTATGGCAAAATACTAATTATTAAGCAATTAACAGCCCTCGAAACTTCATCAACTACAAACGCTATTTTAACCGATCGAGATATTGCAGCAACGCTCGAAATCCTCTAGTCTACTCTAGACTATGCTACGGCTTTTTAAGCCTGGCGGAAATAATAACTTTTGATACCTTAGATTACTTTGGCAGGAAGTATAATGCTAATGGCTATCGATTATGGTGGTTGGGTCTAAAACGATCGGCAATATTGACCCCAAAATTTAATTTAATAACCTCAATAATACAAGCAGCAAGATCTATGGTAAATGCAACTCTCAACAGACCTCAATTAGATTTAGTAGCAGTTAATCAAGAACTCAAAGATGTAGAAGCACAGAAATTGGTTGAGTGGGGTGTAGCTACTTTCAGTCATGGCTTGATTATGACTACTAGTTTTGGGATTCAGGCTGCGGTGATGCTGCATTTAGTTACCAATGTTGTACCAGATATTCCTGTAGTTTGGGTCGATACTGGCTATTTACCTAAGGAAACTTATCAATTTGCCGAAGAATTAACCAAAAGGCTGAAGCTTAATCTCAAAGTATATCAATCTCCTCTTTCTCCTGCGAGAATGGAAGCTTTATACGGTAAGTTGTGGGAACAAAATGATGTAGAAGCTTTAAATCTTTACGATCGCCTCCGTAAAGTTGAGCCTATGCAACGAGCTTTAGCCGAACTACAAGCTACAGCTTGGTTAGCAGGACTTCGCCACGCTCAAACTCGACACCGACAAGGATTAGAACGTATTGTCAAACAAGAAGATATCTATAAGATCCACCCAATCCTCAATTGGAACTCCCGCGATATTTATCAATATTTAACGGCTCACGATCTTCCCTATCATCCATATTTCGATCTCGGTTATGTCAGCGTTGGTGATTGGCATTCTAGTCGCCCTCTAATGGCTGATGATACTGATGAAAGAGATACTCGTTTTCGGGGACTGAAACAGGAATGTGGTTTACACTTACCAAAAACTCAAGAAGAAGCTGAAAGTTTAGATTCGAGTAGCTTATGAAAGATTGGGTTTGGTTAGTGGGAGCGTAGTTAGTGGTTTATGAATAACTACTTTGTGCAGCTTTCCTGGGATTTACAGCCAAAAGGATAGCTAGGATAATAAGTAGAATCACGTTTACCAAACCAATCATACCGATTGTCTCTAATTTGTTCGTAAGCGCGATCGCCCATCCATTTTACCCCTGGTATGGCTCGATAGGCATTAATAAAAGCTTTACCTAAAGGCAGTAAATTGGCAATTTCTTCGGCTGCTGCACTACCCTGCCATCTTCTCCTGGGTTGTTTGCCATCAATCAAAATCATTCCCATTTCGCAATCTTCTTCTGTAATATTAAATTCCGCTAATTTTTGCCGATCTTGCATGGGAATATAGTCGAACACATTACCGCGATCGAATTGTTCGAGGAGTTGGGTAAAGTTGGTGCAAAGATTACAATTGCCGTCGTAGATAACGTGATATTTCATGATGTAGGAGTTACAGGAGTTCAGGAGTTACAGAATAAATTCTATCAATTCTGAACTCCTGAACTACTTGATTCTGAACTTCTTCTATTATTCTTCCTCGTCTGTTTCTTCTGCTGCGGGGGGTACTAAAGCAACAGCAGCGATGGCATCATCGTCATCTAGTCTTTGTACTCTTACCCCAGTGGCAGTACGAGACTGAGGGGAAATAGCATCCACTGCTTGACGAATAATAATACCTCGGTTGGTAATAATCATCATTTCGTCTTCTTGATTGACTACATGAATAGCAGCTAGGCGGTCTTCTTTTGACTTAAATTTGATTGCTCTAACTCCCATACCCGCACGATTTTGTAAGCGGAATTTGGTAACTGGGACACGCTTACCATAACCGTTGGTAGTAATAGTAAGTAACCATGGTCCTGTAGTGGCTTCTTCGGCAATTAAATCTTCAGTCTCTAAGTTCTCATCCTCATCATCGTCTCCATTAGCAGCGATACTGGCAACTACTTGAGATGGTAGGATATCCATACTGATTAGCTCGTCATCTCCTTTGAGTTTCATTGCCCTAACACCTTTAGTAGATCGACCTAGAGGACGTAATTGCTGATGATTGGTTTGAAAGTGAATTGCCATGCCTTTGCGCGTACAGATGATCGCGCTATCTTCTTGTCTGGCTAAACGTACCCAGCAGAGTTCGTCATTTTCTTCTAGGGAAATTGCAATCAAACCGTTGGCGCGAATATTACTAAAAGCAGAAAGAGCCGTTTTTTTGATATTACCCTTGCGAGTTAACATGACTAGGTATTCGTCTTCGGTAAACTCGGTGACGGGAATAATTGAAGTAATTTTGTCTTCCTTAGAAATAGGTAACATCTGAACGATCGGAATTCCCCTAGCGGTGCGAGATGCTGCGGGGATCTGATAGGCATTAAGGGAAAAAACGATACCGCGATCGCTAAAGAAGAGAATCTTATCGTGATCGCAACAAGTAATAAAATGTTCGATCGCATCGTCTTCTTTAATCTTCGCAGCAGCCTTACCCCTAGTTGCCCGATTTTGGGCATCAAAGTTACTCACGGGCATCCGTTTAATATAACCTTGTTCGGTTAAGAGGATTACAGCTTGCTCGTTAGCAATTAAATCAACGTCTAGTAGTTCCCCTTCTCCTTGAATAATTTCTGTCAGTCGGGGTGTAGCATGGATTTCTTTGATTTGATTAACTTCTTCTTCAATAATTGCTTCGATGCGTTCTCTTTTTGCCAAAATATCTTGTAAATCGGCTATTTTACGCTGTAACTCTTCATGTTCTGCCTGAATTTTTTCGGCTTCTAGGGCGGTTAATCTCCGCAGTTGCATTCTGAGAATTTCATCGGCTTGATTCTCTGATAAACTAAAGCGATCGATTAATTCGGTTCTGGCACTGGCTGTATCTGCTGCACTACGAATTAACTGAATAACTGCATCAATATTTTCTAGGGCAACTAATAAACCTTGTAATAAATGATCCCTTTCTTGGGCTTTACGCAGTTGGTATTGAGTTCTGCGAGTAATGGCTTCAATGCGAAAGTCGATAAATACCTGCAAGAACTGTTTGATGCTTAAAGACTGAGGTTCTCCTTCTACTAAAGCCAACATATTTGCCCCAAAATTACTTTGAATGGGTGTTTGCTTATAAAGATTGTTGAGAACTACCCTGGGATAGGCATCGCGTTTTAGTTCGATGACGATTCGCATCCCATTGCGATCGCTTTCGTCTCGGATATCGGAAATTCCGTCTATCCGTTTATCGTTAACTAGTTCGGCAATTTTTTCGATGAGAGAAGCTTTATTTGTCTGATAGGGAAGTTGGGTAACGATAATTGCTTCTTTTTCTTGTCTTCCTCTTTGCTGGATGGTTTCGATTTCCGCTACACCACGCATGGTAATCGAACCCCTGCCTGTAGTATAAGCGTCTTTAATGCCCGAGCGACCTAAAATTTGTCCTCCCGTAGGAAAATCTGGCCCGGGTATGTAGCGCATTAATTCGCGATCGCTAATTTCTGGATTGTGAATGAGGGCAACTACTCCATCAATTAACTCTCCTAAGTTATGAGGCGGTATATTTGTCGCCATACCTACTGCTATTCCCGATGAACCATTGAGGAGTAACTGGGGAATTCTGGCAGGTAAAACCACGGGTTCTTGTTGTGAACCATCAAAGTTATCGACGAAGTCTACAGTTTCTGCTTCAATATCTCGCAGTAAGGCATTAGTCGCTAAAGCTTGTAGACGACATTCGGTGTAACGCATGGCTGCGGGGGGATCGTTATCGATCGAGCCAAAATTTCCATGCCCATTAATCAGGGGATCGCGCATGGAAAAGTTTTGTGCCATCCTTACTAAGGCATCATAAACGGCAGTATCTCCATGGGGATGATATTTACCTAGTACCTCTCCTACTACACGGGCGCATTTACGAAAGGGTCGGTCTGGAGTTAGTCCTAATTCGTACATAGCGTAGAGAATACGTCGATGGACTGGTTTAAGACCATCCCTAGCATCTGGTAATGCCCGCCCTACAATGACGCTCATGGCGTATTCTAAATACGAACGGGACATTTCGTTACTCAGATCGGTAGGAATGATGCGTTCCTGAGAAGAGGAAAACATAAGATGAAAAACTCCAAAATTATGCGATAATTGAATTCAATAGCCTAAAATTGGGGCAAATTTGCCTTTTTTAGCCGATAAACATCAATATAGTAGCTATTTATACTTAAATTTTAACACAGATTACTACCTCTTTGGTGTCGATCGCCCTCGAACAGCCTATAGCTACAAACCCAAGCTCGTTAATGAGTAGTGAGTAATGAATGAGTCTTTTTTAAATCCAACTTCGGGCTTTAGTTATTCCTTATTACTTCAGCCCGAAGGGCATGGTAATTAATTTGGTTCGGATAATTATCGATGGCGAAAAGAATCTAGTTTTGCGCTGCTAAGAACCGCAAGCTGCATATTTCTTAATATTTTGAGGTTAAATTAGGTCAATCGGCGTGATAAGTTTTTATAATTTATTGATTGCGTCGATTAGATGCTGTTAGTGAGACTAGATTGATAAATTCGTTATTAATGTTGCTTCATCATAGTCACTCAAAAAAAACCTCCTCTTATCTTCCCAATAGGCGTAAAAACCACAAGCTCAAGTTCTTTTTCTGTTCGGCTATGGTTTTGAGCTTTTGGTTTGGTTATAAACAAATTCAAAGTTATTTTGTTAAACCAGAAGCCTTATTCGTACTTGGCGGACATGAAGAAAGAGAACATTTTGCTGCCCAATTAGCCAAACAACATCCTCATATACCTATTTGGGTTTCCTCTGGTAGTCCCAAGGATTACGCAGAAAAAATTTTTACCAAAGCAGGCATCTCTGGCGATCGCTTACATCTAGATTATCAAGCCAGTGATACTGTTACTAATTTTACTAGTTTAGTAGACCGCCTCAAAGCTGAAGGAATAGACAGTGTCTATTTAATTACTTCAGAAAACCATATGCCTCGCGCCAGAATAATCGGCGAAATTATTTTTGGTAGTCGCGGAATCATTGTCAAACCGATATCTGTCCCTTCGGATTCTCCTCCAGAATCTATTAGAAAATCTTTGCGGGATGGAGCAAGAGCAATATTATGGTTAACTACAGGACATACTGGGGCAACTGTTACTCGCTTTGTGTTAGACAAATTATAAATTTTTGTAAAAAAGAGATATTCGTTAGTTTGGCTAGTGCAACCTAAGAAAAGTTTTCACGATCTAATTTTCATGTCCATTCCTTTTGATGCTGCTGCTACCCAAAAGAGAATCGATCGCTTTTGGAATCTTTCTGCCAGTTTTGGCATGGAACGTAACGCCTACCATAATTATCTCAACGAAATTGTCAGCGATCGCTATGTTCTGATTCAAGGATTACAACTATTACGAGATGAACTTCAGTTAGCTGCTTCTAGTCAGACAGATGTTAAAGCTTGTGGTGCGGATTTTAGTTTACCGAGTGTAGTTACTACCCTAGCCTATACCAACTGTGGCGATCGCATCCATCAGGGAGAAGCGACGAAACGTTATCGAGATGTAGTAGCCTCTCGCTTTGCTACCCTTTCAGAAATTGGCGAACTCAAACTAGAAGCTTTTTTCCCCGCAGGGGGTGGTACGGATAATGGTTCTACTCTCGCCCATGTTACCGTCGCCCATCAACTGGATAAACCTTTAAGAGAACGTTTGTATCGAGGTAATCCCCAATCGATCTCCCTAGTAGCTATTGATTTAAAAACTCATGTCGGGCGTTTAGAAGAAGGAGGAAAAAGAATTTATGGTAAAACTCGCGAATCTCCTTGGCGCGAACCTCGTGCAGCTTGTGGGGCGATCGCTGGTGCGCTAAAAAATTATCAGACTCATAACCTAATCCACCGTCGGATACGGGGGGATTTAGGGGAAAGGAACTTTCACTATCTTTCCAATCGGCAAATTTTTACCAAAGAAGGGATCGATATCACTATGACGGTTGCTGCTGCGATCGTAGCAATTCGCGATGTGAGAAATACGGCGATGTCTTTGACACAAGAAATGGATGAACGGGGATTAGCCCATCTTACTGCTAGTGTAACAGTTAATCGTCCTTCTAGGGATGACTTAGTAATTTATTTAGCTAGGGCAACCGTATTTAATGGCAAAGTGCGGATTCAAAGTTTTGGCACAAAAGCGGAGAAATACGGTGGCAAACTAATTCAATATGCTGGGGAACAAAGACTAAAACTTACCTATGACGATCGCGACACCGATAATTTAGCGATCGAGGAGATTCCTTATGTAGTTAAGTCTTCAGATGTATATTAGGCTTCCTGCATTCATGCCGATCGAGATCGAGGGTGTGATTATTTAACACTATTTCTGATATCGATAGATAATGAAGGGAATTCTCCCTGAAAATTTAACTCTCCTGCTATTTGTTGCTCCTATTAAATAATTTCTAACATTATCCCTAGTATTAAATCTTTGAGCCTCACGATATCTTCTCACATATACCAAGGGTTTGCCAGAGTAATAGATCGCGCTAGAAGTACCTAGAGTAAAGGGGACACTACCATCACCGACTGAATAAACTGTTTCTACTGGGCGATGGGTACTTTTTGTTCTCTCGGACGTAAATTCACTATTGATGTCATGGTTAATTGGTGTTGCTACGTCAGATTTTAGGTTACAGATATCTGCTAAATTTATTACTTCGCCAGAAGTGTCGATCATAAAACAGGATAGTTTAGGTTGTGCCTTTGTTACTTCAACTGCCAAAAAACTCATTATGACGGCAGAAGTAATTACAGCCAAACCATTACGATAAAATAAGAGTACTTTGGCTAATTGATTCATTATTCTTGCTCCAGAAATAAATAATCTTGGACAAGCAGCTACTTGATGTGGTTTGAGCTGCTTTATCTTTGACAATGTTTAATAAAATTACCTACGCTCAAATCTTAGTAAATCCCGCTCTATAATCTGTAAAATTCCCAGTATTTTTTAATTGATATATCTGGTTTGTGAACGTATTTCATGGTCTTCTTCTAAGATAAGTTCACTACAATTAAAAGAAAATCTAGATAATACAGAAAAAGTTGGGCAGTTAATCATGGTGCGCCTAAAGTCTTGGCAATGGGTAGTTTTAGCCACCCCGATCGCGTCTATTATTATTTTTTTTGTAATTGCTGCGGGGATCCAGATTCATAAGTGGGGAATTAATTGGATTTGGGGGGTATTTGTATTTATCTTGGTGGCTTGGCGTTGGTTATTGGCAAAATGGATTAAAGCGGAAAATAGCCAAATAGAAGCAAAAATAGATGATGTAGCTCAAGAATTAGAATCTTTAAGTGAAGAAATCGAATTTTCTCAAGATGAAGCAGGAAAACGAGTAGAAACTGCTTTACAAAATATTTTAGAAACATCCCAAAACGATCCGATTATTTGGGAAGACTGGCAAACTTTTTGGGGTAGATGTCAGGAATTAGTAGTAGAAGTTGCCCATGCTTATCATCCCGAAGTAAAACGCCCTTTGTTAAATATCTATATTCCTCAGGCATATGGTTTAATTCGCGGTACGGTAGATGATACAGATCTTTGGATGAATAAACTTTCCCCAGTACTCAATCAAGTTACCATCGGACAAGCCTATGAAGCTTATGAAGTTTATCAAAAACTAGAACCCTCTGCCCGTAAACTATTTAAAGTTTGGAATTGGGCGCAATGGGTAATTAATCCTGCTGTGGCGATCGCTAAATTAACTAGTCAAAGTTATACCGATCGAGCAAATCAACAACTACTCGCTAATTTAAACCAACTGTTTCGCGAAGCTGCCTTAAGAAATTTATGTCGTCAGGCGATCGCCCTATATAGTGGCAATGCTTTACCGCCTTCTTTTGCGACTACTACAGAAACTCTACCTGAAGCAAAAACTCAAACCATTAGAGATATTATCACCCAAGCAGAATCTCCAGAAGAAGTAGCACAAAAACCCGTTAGTATTCTTTTGGTAGGGCGTACTGGGGCAGGAAAAAGTAGTTTAATTAACACTTTATTTCGGGAAAATTTAGCTGAAGTAGATGTTTTACCCAGTACCGATAAAATTCAAAGTTATCACTATGCTATAGCAGAAGCTAAACTTACTTTGTGGGATACTCCTGGTTACGAACAAGTTAACCGCCAAGATTTTCGCGAATTAGTTTTAGATTACGTTCATAATGCAGATTTACTTTTGTTGGTAACTCCTGCCCTCGATCCTGCTTTACAGATGGATGTGGATTTTCTAAAAGATATTAAAACAGAAATTGAAGATTTACCCACTATTGCTATTGTTACCCAAGTCGATCGCCTGCGCCCTATTCGGGAATGGAATCCTCCTTACGACTGGCAAAATGGCGAAAAACCTAAAGAAAAGTCGATTAAAGAGGCAACTTTATATCGGGCAGAATCTTTAGAAGATTATTGTCGTTTAGTTTTACCGATGGTTACAGAAGATCGTGACAGCAATCGCCCTGCTTGGGGTAGAGAATCTTTATCTACTGCCCTATTAGATAATCTCGATGAAGTTAAGCAATATAGATTAGCACGGTTTTTGCACGATCGCGAAACTCGTATTGTTGCTGCTGCAAAGATTATCGATCGCTACACTTTTCAGATGACAACTACACGAGGAGTAACTGCTTTACTCAAAAGTCCGATCCTCCAATTTCTTTCAACCATGACAACAGGAAATGCAGCTTTAGCTTATGTTTTGGCAGAACAAATTCCCGTAGAACAATTACCTTTAGTTATTGGTAAGTTGCAGATGGCTTACGACTTGTTTATGTTATTAAGTGATAAACCCAATCTACGTAATTTCGATCTGTTATCTTTATGGTCTTTGCTATTAAATAATGATAGTGATATTTCCCCTACTCGTAATGCTAGAGCATTTGGTAATACTTTAGTAGAATATTGGACTCAAAATTTATCAGTAAATCAGCTAGAAAAACGGTTTGAATATTATTTACAAGAAGAGGAATAATATATAGCGTTTCTCAATTAGATGAGATAAGCTGTTAGCTCTTAGCTTTTAGCTTTTAGTCTATAGGTATTCTTTGAGGTTTAACTTGAATCATGGTTTTAATGAGTAATCTTAGCGCGAGCGTGGGGTTCGAGGAGATTATCGAGATCGGGACCTAAAGGAATTATACCCCCTGGATTGAGGGGAAACAGATTGCCATAATAATCTTGTTTGACACTTTCAAGATCGCAAGTATTAGCAACACCAGGTAATTGATATAAATCTCTTAAATATGCTCCTAAATTTTTATAATCTTGAATTCGGCAACGGTTACATTTAAATAAACTATAGTAAACAATATCGAAGCGAAATAAGGTAGTAAATAAACGTACATCTGCTAAAGTTAGTTTATCTCCACATAAATATCTATTAGTTTCTAAGACCTTATCGATTTCATCTAGAGTAGAAAAAAGTTCCCTGCAAGCTTCCTCATAAGCTGCCTGAGATTGAGCAAAACCACAACGATATACACCATTATTAACAGTCGTATAAATTTTATCGTTCCAACGATCGATTTGCTCTTTTAATGATTCGGGATAGAGATCGAGGTGGGGATTTTTAGCAAATTCATTAAACTGAGAGTTAAGCATGACAATAATTTCAGCACTCTCATTATTCACAATAGTTTTAGTTTGTTTATCCCATAAAACAGGGACAGTAGAGCGTCCTTGATATCCTGGGTCAGCTAACTGATATAATTCTGGTAAAGTACGGCAATTTTCTTCAGGAGAGTCAAAAACCCAGATCGCCTCATCTCCAGAAGGAGAAACCACAACAACAGAAATTACATCTTCTAATCCTTTAAGTGTACGCACTACTAAAGTACGATGCGCCCAAGGACATCCCAACCCTACATAAAGACAATAACGTCCTGAAGCTGGTAGATAAGGGTTATCCTTTTCTGTGCCAATAGAATTTCTAAACTGACTCGCTGGACGAACATATGCCCCCGCAGAATTTTTAGGTGCAAGCTTAGACATCATGATTTTCCACTGAGTTGTCCAAACAAACTTGCCTAACTTGATGATAAATGAGGCGGGGAGAGATTTACCTTGTTTTTTCACTTGCTCTAAGTTTATAGATATACCTTATTTTAAGTAATAGCGCAAAATGAATTAGCTAGTTGGGATTGTTAGTAGTTAGTAGTTAGTAGTTAGTGGTTAGTGCTTAGTTCAAAGGATCTAAATAATAAAAACAACTTTTTCGATCGAGTTTCAAGCAACCGCAATCTTATTCGATCGACCACGATCGCGATTTGGGCATTCTATAACTGAGACTCTACAACTTACCACTTTATTTCTTACTTCAGGAATTTTAATCTTTTTTGTCCTACCCAGTCGAGATAAAAGTTTAGCTTTAATAGCGATCGCGGTAGGAATTATGTTAATTTTCTTCAGTAGTCGAGCTATCCTTAATCCTACTAGTCTCTGGCAATTTTGCTTGTCTTTAGCTAGTTTCGTCGGTGGATATCAATTATTTACCACGGGTCGTCTTAATATTTAATCGATAATGACTACTACTGAACTCAGACCGCCTAAGCTTTTTCGTCCCAGTCTATCTCTATCTCTGATGATAGTGGGACTAATAATTACGATTAGTTTTATTTTAATTGCTTTACTTGCTCCTTCTCTGCAAGCTTGGGGATGGATACAAGACCCCACAGAATCTTTAAGTAATCCCATCCATCAACCACCAGGTTTAGATTATTGGTTTGGGACTACTCGGCAAGGTTATGATGTTTTTTCTCGGACTTTGTTTGGAACGCAAGCAGCTTTAAAAGTAGTGATCTTAGCCACAACTATGAGTTTAATTTTAGGCGTTCCTTTGGGTTTGGTTAGTGGTTACTTGGGGGGAAAAGTAGACAAAGTTTTACTATTCCTAATGGATACTATTTATACTTTGCCTGGATTATTGTTATCTGTAACTTTAGCTTTTGTAGTGGGTAAAGGAGTAATTAACGCTGCGATCGCTCTAAGTATTGCTTATGTTCCCCAATATTATCGCCTCGTTCGCAATCATACCACGAGCGTGAAAACAGAATTATTTATCGAAGCAGCCCAAGCTATGGGAGCATCTACCAGTAGAATTTTATCCCGCTATTTATTTTTCAATGTTATTCAGAGTGTTCCTGTTTTATTTACTCTCAACGCTGCCGATGCTATTTTGATTCTGGGGGGTTTGGGTTTTTTGGGTTTAGGATTACCCCCAGAAATTGCTGAATGGGGTCACGATCTGCGTTTGGCTTTGGATGCCTTACCTACAGGAGTGTGGTGGTCGGCTTTATTTCCTGGTTTAGCTATGACTTGTATGGTAACGGGTTTATCTTTAGTAGGAGAAGGTCTAAGCGAAATATTTAATCCTAAATTGCGTCAAAGAAATTAGTTTTTAACTAGAGCGATCGATCATTAGCTTTTAGGAAATTTTTAGGCTAATTTTCTTTTTTCAAGCGATCGCTCTTTTTCCTAAAGATGAAATATATTTTGTTTTATAAACCCTATGGGGTGTTGTGTCAGTTTACCGATAACAGTAGCGAAAACAAACGCCCCACTCTAAAAGATTATATTCCGATTCCTGGAGTTTATCCTGTTGGTAGACTAGATTTAGACAGCGAAGGATTACTATTGCTAACAGATAACGGACAATTACAGCATCGTTTGTCCGATCCTAAATTTGCTCATCCCCGTACTTATTACGTTCAAGTAGAACGTATTCCCGATGAAAAAGCTCTAACTCAACTACGCAATGGTGTCACTATTAAAAATTATCGTACCCGCAAAGCCAAAGTACGACTACTACCTAATGAACCAAATTTACCTCCCCGTATTCCCCCAATTCGCCATCGCCAAAATATTCCTACTTGCTGGTTAGAGATGACTTTAACTGAAGGTCGTAATCGTCAAGTCAGAAGAATGACTGCTGCGGTAGGTTTTCCTACTCTGAGACTGGTGAGGGTATCGATCGCTAACAACTCTCAATTAAGTTTAGCAGGGTTGCAACCAGGCCAATGGCGGGAATTAACCCCTACAGAAAAACAGATAATTCACTTGCAGGGTAACCAGCAATTTAAAACTAAATAGTTTCTAATAATAGCGATCGCACCCTCATTCAACCATTGATAATAGACAACCATCGATCGATTTTGATTGAAAATAAACTATTGAGAAAGAATTGCAACAAACTACTATTAGTGATAATCTGTTGTTATTAGCAAAAAATGAAGGTCGCGCTTTATTTATACACGCTAAAGTGCTTTTACGTGCTTTTCCCAACTAAAAATAAAGCTAACAGAACCGATTTCCATTGCTAACATAGATAATTAGAAGATCTGGTGCGTATTTGCCGATACGCATCAGTTTATCTCTGTTTGTCTCGAAGCAAATCTGTGTTAACACTCAACCATTGTAGGGAAGAAACAGACATGAATACATCAGAGAAGAATCAGACAAATCGTCGTCAAGTTTGGCAAATAGAAAAAATGAAAAGTATTATTGAAGAAAGATGGGGAGAGGTTCAAATCGCTATTGAATCTAGAGACTACAACCGAAAAGGTTTACACAATCCACGCCATCTAATTATTTCATCTTTTAAAAAATAATTTTTCTTCAGTATTAGTCAAATGAAATTCTACTTGGTTTTGGGGTCGAGAGCGTCTCTTAAACCATCGCCAATATAATTGATGCTCAAAACTGTCAAAAAAATTGCTAAGCCAGGAAATAGTGCCATATGGGGAGCAGAAGTGATGTAATCTTGAGCATCAAATAGCATTCTTCCCCATGTCGGCACATCTGGAGGAAAACCAAGTCCTAAAAAGCTTAAAGTTGATTCTGTAATAATGGCATTACCTACAGCCAGAGTAGCAGCAACTATGATTACACTAAAAACATTGGGTAAAATGTGAATTAAAATTAAACGCAAAGGACTAGCACCAAGAGCTTTTGCCGCACTAACAAATTCCATTTCCTTAAGTTTGAGAAAATTGCCCCGTACCAGTCGAGCAACAGACATCCAATTTAGTCCGCCAATAACCAATACTACCAAAATAAAAATACCTAACTCTGGCCCAGCGATCGCCCTAATTGCATCGCGGAATAGATAGACGATCAATAAAAGTAAGGGTAACTGAGGCAAAGCTAAAAATAAATCTGTCAAGCGCATTAAGAGGTTATCCATTAATCCGCCATAAAAACCAGCGATCGCGCCAATTAGCGTACCCAAAAAAATAGCCACTAACATTGCCGTGATGCCTACTATTAATGAAATACGCCCACCTTGTAAAATTCTAGCCAACTGATCTTGACCTAGAGCATTTGTACCGAAAGGATGTTCCCAACTGGGAGGCATAGAGGACTGACTAAAATCAATTTGGTCTACAGGAGTTGTATATACTATTGGCCCTATAACAATAGCACTGGCGATGAAAAATAAAACAAAAAAACTAATTAAAGCAGGGCGATCGCGTTTGAGCTTACGCCAAATAGTTTTAATTGTACTAGTAGCAGGTTTTGTCGATATTCGGAACAAAGTTTAGACTAGAAAATAAATCGATCGGTTGAAATGAAAATACCATGACAAAAACAATTATTCTCCGAGAAAAGTTAAGAGAACTTAAAAGTAGTTGGGTTCATAGGTATTTGCGTTTCAGGATTAATAATCATATTAGTCCTTATCATATATCATTCCGTAAAAATCCCTACAGATTTTTATTTATTCTCGGACATATGCGTGCTGCTTCCTCTTTGTTATCTCATATTCTTACTTCTAATCCTGAAATTATTGGCTACGGAGAAACTCACACGCAATATTATTCCGAACAGGATTTAAAAAAATTAATTTTCAAAGTTTATGGAAATTATTATCAGTTAAAAAACATGACTATGGGTCATAAATATATATTAGATAAGGTTTTACATAATAATAAATTAATCGATGAGAGTTTCCTGGGCGACGAGCGAGTTTATGCTTTATTTTTAGTGAGACAACCTCAAAGAACTATTGCTAGTATTCTCGATCTCAAAACTGATTGGGATGAAAGTAAAGCTCTAAATTACTATATAAAAAGATTGGCAAAACTAGAAGAAAATGCAAAATTTATTAACAATAAAAATCGAAGTATATTTATTCAACAAGAGCAAATTTTAAATGATACTCAAATAGTTTTTGCAGCTTTACAAAATTTTCTGAATACTAAAACGGGGTTTTCCGAAAATTACAATTTACAAAAAACTACAGGTATGCGCTACGTAGGAGATCAAACAGAAAATATTAAATCTGGACGTATTATTCGTGAAAAAAGAAAATTAGATATAGAAATAGCTGATGCTACTGTAGAAAAAGCGATGCAATCTTATCAACAATGCTGTAAAACTTTATCTGAATACTGTACCTTAATTAAGTCATAGATCATAAATAAAGAATATATTTTTTGCTTTAAAAACACAGTCCTAGACTAACAACTAACAACTAACAACTAACAAACAATTAAACAGGATGTTGCCCATAAAAAGGTACAACTTCTTGCCAACTAGTTAATTTTTTTGCTTTCCATTGTCGATCGCCTAATTCTAGAATACTGGTAACGGTATCGGCGATTTGCAAAGGAGCTTCTATAAGTTGATACGCTCTCCCTAAATTAGCCAAAGTTTGTTGCCATTCTTCTTTTGTCATTGTAGTATCAGCCAGGTAAGTTTCCAGGCAATTATTTTTAGGGAAAAACTGATAAATAGCGACAAATAATTGTTCTCGTCTTGCTTTCATTTCTACCGCTAGAAGTAAATTATCGAGATTATTATTTTCCGAGCGTATTTTACTAGTAGTTTCGAGATACTTAAACGCTATAGCAGCTAAACTAGAAATACCAAATAAAGGTATATTTAACTGTTGGGCTAAAGTACGGGCAGTAACTACTCCAATTCTAGTACCTGTAAAACCACCAGGTCCTTTGGCAACAGCAATAAATTCTAGATCTTGCCAAGTTTGTGGCTGAAGAATTTCCCTTAAACTTTGATGTAAATAAACTGATAAATCTCTGCCTAAATCCCAAACTAGACTACGGCGATCGCCAACAAAGTTATTAATACTTATGCCTAGTTGTGGTGTAGTTGTGTGAAAAGCAAGTCCATATTTATTAGTCATTAATCGTTATTAGTAAGTTGTTAGTTGTTAGTTGCAAAGCTATTTCATTCTAAAAAGACGTGAGTTCGACGGAATTAAAACAGGCGATCGCTCAAAACTAAAATTATGAGAGTTTATTTGAAGTTACTTTAACTTTAAAACTTGACTTTGATAAGTAGTGAGCGCAATCGTCGCAATATTCCCAATATTCATCATATAGTCATGCAAATCGCTATAGACTAATCTTGAGAAGAAAAAGTCTTGGTTATTTCTTCTTCATCAGAAGAGTAAGTCATCTGAACGATATAGGGTAATTTCGCTCCCACTAACCCTTGTTTTATCCGTTCGGGAGTATCATCAAAAATGATAAACAAAGGATAAACCCGCTCTGCTGCCTCACTTAAAATATGTTGCTCTTGTTGAGGCATAAGCCATTCATAATCTCGATCAAGATATACTTGAGATTGTCGCCAACGACTGAGGAGATGGGAAAAATCTTCGTAGGGACGGTGAATAAAAACTAATATTTCTGCACCCATTTTGATTTTCCATTCTGGATCGCACATTAAAATAGCTAAATCGCAGGGTAAATGAGTAGCTACAGGCACAGGCGAATGAATAGATGTTTTATTGGTTATTGGAGATTGACGAATACGAACTATAGGCAAAGGAATCGTAATTAAACTTTGCTCTGGTCGTCGAATACTCGGTAGTTTTTCTAAATAAGGTCTATATTGCTTAAGAAGAGCGATCGCATTAGAGCGATCGCTATATTTTGCTAATAAACTTTCAAAGTCCGATTGCTTAACAGGCATGACAGCAAAGTTTAGGCTAATTGATCGAAAATAGAGAACATGGGTAGATACATAGATAACAAAATAGTACCTACCATAATTGCGATACCTACCATCATTAGAGGTTCGATAATACTGGTTAAAGCTTTAACGGCTTGTTCTACTTCATCTTCGTAAAAGTCTGCTACCTTATCCATCATGGCATCTAATTCTCCAGTTTCTTCACCAATACTAATCATTTGAATTGCCAAAGCAGGAAACACCTTTTCTTTCTGGATAGCCAAACTAATCATGCCTCCTTGTTGTACATCTCTTTTGGCAGCGTTTACCGCATTGACAATTACTTGGTTGCCAATAATGCTACAAACAATATCAAAACACTGAAGTACGGGAACACCAGAGCTAGTTAAAGTCCCGAATACGCGACAAAAGCGAGCCACCGCTGATTTTTCGTTCAAATCGCCAAATAAAGGCATCTTGAGCAGGAACGCATCTATTTGCAGTCTTCCTGCGGGAGTCCGATAATACTGACGAACCAGAAAACTCAATCCCATAAAAACAGCTACGGGAATAATAGCCCGCCAACTTCTTAATGTCTCGCTCAACCAAAGCATAAATTTGGTTAAAGCAGGTAATTCCGCCCCCAATTGGTCAAAAATGCCAGCAAATACGGGTATTAGAAAAATAGTCATCCCTAAAAAAGCAATGACAGCAAAGATGCCTACGGTAACGGGGTAAGTCATTGCTGACTTGATTTGGTTTTGCAGCTTAGCAATATTTTCTAGTAATTTGGCAAGGCGATCGAGAACTTCATCTAATACCCCACCCACTTCTCCTGCTTCCACCATACTGACATAAAGATCGTCAAAACATTCGGGATATTTGCTCATGGCAGTAGAAAGATTATTTCCCTGCTGTACTTCGGCACTAATACCCAAAAGAGCCTTTTTCAGTTTTGGATTAGGAGCTTGATCTGCTAGGATACCTAAAGCTCTTACAATTGCTACCCCTGCATTAGTCATTACCGAAAACTGACGGGAAAATACTGCCTTATCTTTGACTTTGACTTTACTCAAAGCCATCTCTAACTGAGACAAGTCAAAATTAAATCCAGATTTAGTAATTTGACCAATAGCAACATATCTATTTTTGAGAATACTATGAGCTTGTTCTGGAGAAGCAGCCTCAACTTTTTCTTTAAAGATTTTACCTGAGTGGTCTTTAACCTTAGCAATGTATATAGTCATAGATTAAATAGGCGATCGAGTAGATAAAAAGACAATTAATAAAAAATATTTGAAAAATTAGCTGATAGTTTTACCATTAACGAGTTTTCTTACTTGTAGCCTTGTTGAGAGTCCCTATACTCCCAGCTAAAAGGCGTTGCAGTTCATCGGGTTTACTACTTTTAGCAAGAGCCTCTTCTACAGAAATCACTCCAGTTTTAGCTAAATTAGCTAATGCTTGTTCCATGGTGTGCATTCCTAGTTTCATTCCCGTTTGAATTGCTGAATAAACTTGAGGTGCTTTACCTTCCCGTATTAAATTGGCAATGGCAGGAGTAACAATCATAATTTCCTGTGCCATAGCTCGTCCAAATTCTCCAGGTTTCGGATTTTTCTTTTTAACGAGGGTTTGACTAAATACAGCAATGAGAGAATTAGATAACATTGCTCTAATTTGTGCTTGTTGTCCTGCGGGAAAAACATCAATCATCCTGTCTACTGTTCCCGAAGCTGAGTTAGTGTGTAGCGTACCGAACACTAAGTGACCTGTTTCTGCTGCCGAAATTGCCAGAGAAATAGTCTCTAAATCCCTCATTTCCCCCACCAGAATAATATCGGGGTCTTCGCGGAGTGCAGCTTTGAGGGCATTAGCGAAACTTTTAGTATCTTCCCCTTTTTGTCGTTGGTGAAACAAACTTTTAATATTCGGGAAGACATATTCGATCGGGTCTTCTACTGTTAGAATATGCTCGGCTCTAGTACGATTAATTAAGTCCAACATTGCTGCTAAAGTAGTAGTCTTACCCGAACCAGTAGGGCCAGTTACTAATACTAAGCCTCTCGGTCTTTCCGTTATATCTTTAACTACTTTAGGTAAACCTAACTGATCGAAATTAGGGATTTTAGAAGATAATGCTCGTAAACAAGCAGCATAACAACCTCGTTCTTTGTAAACATTGACCCGAAAACGAGCTAGTCCTTTGACACCATAAGAACAATCTAATTCCCAGTTCTGCTCTAACTCTTTACGTTGAGTATTGTTGAGCATACTAAAAATGAGCTTTTGACATTCTTGAGGCGTTAATTCTTCACCGATAGGGGTCAGTTTACCACTAATACGGAAATAAACTGGCGCACTCGCTTGAATGTGCAGATCGGAGCCTCCCATTTCTACCAGTTGCTCCATCAAATCTTCAATCATTAAATCCATAATATTTTTCTTTGGTTAGTTAATTAATTAATTTAATAATTCCTGTAAGGGCGAACAGCCGTTCGCCCCTACTAGTTACTAAAACGAGGAGTCATGCAATAAGGACAATCCAGCCATTCTGGTTGTAGTTCTGCCTTACAGGTACGACAAGTTAAAGAATTCTTGCGTTTGGCTTTTAGTTCTGCCTCCAACCCAGAATCGGTAAAGGTGACCCGTTCTACTTCTTCTAGGGTGGTATGACCTTCTCGAACCAAATTTAAGCTGTAGGCCAACAAAGTAATCATTCCTTCTTCTACTGCTACCTCTTTGATTCTGTCTGTAGTCGCCCCTTCGTTAATGAGAGATTGAAGCTTTTCGGAATTACGCATAACCTCGTAAACCCCCACCCTACCTTTGTAACCCACACCATTACATTTGGGACAAAGACTGCCGTTTGCTCTTGCTGTAGCAATTTCTTCGGAAGTTAAAGTATTAGCTTTATAGATAGTAATTTCTTCTTCGTTAGCAGCCGATAAACCAAACCTAGCTAATTCTTCTCTGGTAGGATTGTAAGCAACTTTACACTCACTACACACCCGACGCATGAGTCTTTGTGCTAGTACTCCGAGTAAAGCACCAGAAATCATAAAAGGTTCTACTCCCATCTCATCCAGACGAGCGATCGCCCCCGCAGCGTCATTAGTATGGAGAGTAGTTAAAACCAGGTGTCCTGTTAAAGCAGCTTCGATCGCGGTTTTTGCTGTTTCTGCATCTCTAGTTTCCCCCACCAGAATGACATCGGGGTCTTGTCGGAGAAAAGCTCGTAAAATTGAAGCAAAATCCATTCCTTTTTCCCGAATAACCTGTACTTGGGTAATTCCATCTAGAGAATATTCGATCGGGTCTTCTGCCGTACTAATATTCACTCCTGGATTATTTCTCTCTGCCAAAATCGAGTAAAGAGTAGTCGATTTACCCGAACCAGTGGGTCCAGTTACCAGAATCAAACCAAAAGGACGACTAGCTAGATCGCGCACTAGTTGCAAAGAGGATTCATCAGAAATTAATTTATCCAAACCCAATTGAGTAGCAGAGTTATCTAAAATCCGTAAAACAACTTTTTCCCCATAACGACTAGGTAAGGTATTAACTCGAAAATCTACTTTTCGCCCCTGAAACATACGGCGAATTTTCCCATCTTGAGGTAGACGCTTTTCGGCAATATCCAAATCTGCCATAATTTTGAAACGAGCAACTACCGACGGAACAATTTTTTTAGGTAAAGGGTCGAAAGGCTGTTGCAAGACCCCATCCTTGCGATAGCGCACTCGCAAAAATTCTTCTTGGGGTTCGATATGAATATCAGAAACGCCCTCCTGTAGTGCTTTAGCGAGAATCTTATTAACTAAATTGATTACTGGCGCGCCCTGAGCCTCATTTACTGCTCCTAAATCATCTTCAATCTCGTCTTCGGCTTCTTCTAGATTCAAATCCAGATTTTCTAGATCGAGCGAAACATCTACCGCTGCTTCTGTCTTTTTGGTTGCCTCTTTTTTGACTTGTTCGTCTAAAAATCGATCCAATAAATTTTGATAGTCAGATTGGGCGATCACTATTCGCTTCAATTCGATTCCTTTAGGACGCAAAATACGCTTAAGATCGTCTTGAGCTTCCAGGTTTTCTGGGTCAACCATCGCCACTACTAATACGGGAGGTTCGCCTTCTAGATGCCGAAGAGGAATCAGACGATAACGACGACAAATATCAATGGGAATAATTGAATTAATTAATGTACCCATTTGATTATTGCTAATATCATCTATCTCTGGGTCTATAGACTCAACCCCGTACAAAATTTTAAGCTCAAATAGATGATGTTTTTTATAATGACGCAGTAGGTCAGGAGATAGTTGTTTTCCTGTTATAGTTTCAACTACATCAGTTAGGGGACGTCCAGTTTTACGGCTTTCGACTAAAGCCTGTTGCATCTGATCGGTATTAACAATTCCAGATTGGACTAATTTATTACCAAAAGGGGAAAAAGAATTTCTTAAAGCAACTGCTCTAGTTCGTTTCGATGGGGAAAAAGAAGCCATAAAATAATAAAAATATCTCCTGACACTATTTAGTGTTCCCCAAAGCGTTGTTAAAATTAAAATTCTGTCAGCCAAAATAATTCTGCTAATAATTTATTAAAAGTAAATTTCCTATGATTGAAGAGCAAAAGCAGCCAGAAAATAGCGTAGAAACTCAAGAAAATATTCCAGTTGAGTCTGATGAAAACAACACCGATAATCAGAATCTAGATAATTCTGGAGAAGAAGTCACCACTGAGGCAGAAGTAATTGTAGAAAATGAATCAGAAGAAAATTCCGATGATTCCCAAGCAGAAAACGAACAAATAATTGCTGCCCTACAACAAGATATTGCTAATCTCAAACAACAATTAGATCGACAGACAGAGCAAGCTAATGGATTTAAAGCTCAATATGCTCGATTAGCTGCGGATTTTGAAAATTTCCGCAAAAGGACAAATAAAGAGAAGGAAAGTCTTACAGAACAGACAAAAGTCAATGTTATTACCGATCTATTACCAGTAGTAGATAATTTTGAACGTGCTAGAACACAAATTAAGCCTAATAATGATGGTGAAAAAGCAATTCATAACAGTTATCAAGGAGTGTACAAAACTTTAGTTGATAGTTTAAAGCGAATTGGCGTATCGGCTATGCGTCCAGAAGGAGAGCAATTCGATCCCAATTTACATGAAGCAATGCTAAGAGAGCCAACTGATGAGTATCCCGAAGGAACAGTGATAGAGCAATTAATGCGAGGATATATGCTCGGAGAAAAAGTCTTGCGTCATGCCATGGTTAAAGTTGCTGTTCCTAAAGAACCCGTGATAACCTCGGAAGAAGAAAATGTGGCAGAAGATGACCAGTCTAATAATGCAGAAACTTAATGTAGATAATTCTGGGCTGATGTAGCCTCAGATCTGAGTGTTAAGTTTAACTCTGATGAATATAAAATTAAGCTGGTCGTACACTTCTGTAACTTCTAATTTTGTTATGATGGACAATCTTACTGCCTAAGAACTATGGCAAAAGTTATCGGTATTGACCTGGGTACTACTAATAGTTGTATTGCTGTTCTCGAAGGAGGCAAACCGATCGTGGTGACCAACTCAGAAGGCGGGCGAACTACTCCTAGTATGGTCGCTTTCGCAAGAGAAAAAACCCGTTTAGTCGGACAATTAGCTAAAAGACAATCGGTTACTAATGCTGTTAATACAATTCATAGCGTTAAACGTTTTATCGGTCGTCGTTGGGAGGATACGGAAGCAGAACGATCGAGAGTTCCTTATAAATGTGTTACAGGTCGAGATAATACCGTTAATCTGGAAATTCAGCAGCGTGCTTATACTCCCCAAGAAATTTCCGCCATGATTTTGCAAAAGCTTAAAACAGATGCAGAAGCTTTCTTAGGAGAAGCAGTTACTCAAGCTGTAATTACAGTTCCTGCTTATTTTACTGATGCTCAACGTCAGGCAACTAAAGACGCAGGAACTATTGCTGGCTTGGAAGTGTTAAGAATTATTAATGAGCCTACGGCTGCTGCCCTGGCTTATGGACTGGAAAAACAGGATAAAGAACAAAAGATTTTAGTCTTTGACTTGGGAGGTGGAACTTTTGATGTTTCGATTCTTCAACTAGGTAACGGTGTTTTTGAAGTAAAAGCAACTTCGGGAAATAATCATCTAGGTGGAGACGATTTCGATAATGTAATCGTGCGCTGGATGATTAAAGCTTTTTACGACAGGGAAAAAATCGATCTCAGAACTGACAAAATGGCCTTGCAAAGGTTGCGGGAGGCTGCCGAAAAAGCCAAAATTGAACTTTCTACTGCTCCGACTACTTCGCTAAATTTACCGTTTATTACCGCAGATGAAACAGGTCCTAAGCACTTAGAAATGGACTTAACCCGCTCTAAGTTTGAAGAATTAGCAAAAGAATTGATTATAAGCACTTTAAAGCCCGTGCAACAGGCACTAAAAGACGCGGAATTAACTCCAGAAGAAATCGAGCGCATTATTTTAGTCGGTGGTTCGACTCGTATTCCCGCAGTACAAGCAGCTATTAAAACTTTGTTTAAACAAGTACAAATCGATCGATCTATTAATCCTGACGAAGCAGTAGCTCTAGGAGCAGCAATTCAAGGTGGAGTTTTAGGAGGTGAAGTAGAAGATATTCTCTTGTTAGATGTTACTCCCCTATCTCTAGGAATTGAAACTTTGGGAGAAGTCTTTACCAAAATTATCGATCGTAACACGACTGTGCCTACAAGCAAATCTCAAGTTTTTTCTACGGCTACGGATGGGCAAACCTCAGTAGAAATTCACGTTTTGCAAGGGGAAAGAGCTTTAGCTAAAGATAACAAAAGTTTAGGTAAATTTTTGTTAGCAGGTATTCCTGTTGCACCTAGAGGTGTACCTCAAATTGAGGTGGCTTTTGAAATAGATGTTAATGGTATTTTACAAGTCTCGGCTCAAGATAAAGGGACAGGGAAGCAGCAGAGGATCCGAATTACGAATACGGGAGGATTGAGTCCTGAAGAAGTAGAAAAAATGCGCGCTGAGGCCGAACAATATGCAGATCTCGATCGTAATCGTCGAGAGTTAGTCAATATCAAAAATCAAGCCGACAATTTAATTTACAACTACGAACAAACTATCAAAGAACAAGGTAGTTTAGTTAGAGAAGAATTAAAACTTCAAATCCAGCAGCAAATAGAAGAACTACAACAACTGATTGCTACAACAAGTCCTAATATAGATAAAGCAAACAAATTATTAGAATCTTTGCGACAAAATATCTTAGAAGTAGGCACGGATTTGTATCAGTCTATGACTTCCCATGACGAAAATTCTTTTGAGGCAGGTTTTGACGGGGATATTACTGATTTTTCATCTCAAGCCAAGATGTCAGAAAATCAGGGTAATTCTAAAGCATTAATAAATTTGGAACAAGAAGATAAAATTATCGATATAGACGATCTAGAATCAGAAAAGGATGAAACTGTTTTTGATGAAACTATCTTCAATGAAAAAAGTTTTGATGATTACGAAGTTGTTGATTAAACCTCAGCTTTGACCGATCGGTGTCTTCTGTGATTAAATTTTGTTACAGTACGATTAACTAACCTTAAATTTAACCAACAAATTAGCAATCTATGGCAGGCGACTACTATCAAACTCTTGGTATATCACGCGATGCAAGCAAAGATGATATTAAACGTGCTTACCGTCGCCTCGCTCGGCAATATCATCCAGATGTAAACAAAGAAGCTGGCGCGGAAGAACGGTTTAAAGAAATTAATCGAGCCTATGAGGTTCTCTCAGAGCCAGAAACTCGTGCTAGATACGACCGCTTCGGAGAAGCGGGAGTAGGATCTGCTGCCGGGGGGGCTGGTTTCGATTATGGCGATATTGGTGGCTTTGCTGATATTTTTGAAACAATTTTTAGTGGCTTCGGTGGCATGGGAAGTGGAGCAACTTCTGCCAGTCGCCGTCGTGGTGGCGCAGCTAGGGGTGATGACCTCCGCTTAGACCTAAAACTCGAATTTCGTGAAGCAGTCTTTGGTGGCGAAAAACAAATTCGGATTCCTCATTTAGAAGTATGTCAAATTTGTAATGGTAGTGGGGCTAAACCTGGAACTACAGCTAAAACTTGTACTACTTGCAGTGGTAGTGGTCAAGTTCGTCGCTCAACTCGCACTCCTTTTGGCAGTTTTGCCCAAGTTTCTGTCTGTCCTACCTGTAATGGTACGGGAGAGGTAATCGAACAAAAATGTGAAGCTTGTGGTGGAGTGGGTCGTAAACAAGAAACAAAAAAACTGAAAATTACCATTCCTCCTGGGGTTGACAATGGAACTCGTCTGCGGGTTTCTGGGGAAGGTGATGCAGGAACACGGGGAGGCAGTCCTGGAGATTTATATGTCTATCTATTTGTTGAAAATGATAGTCAATTTACCAGAGACGGTATTAATATCAAATCGGAAATTACCATAAGTTACTTACAAGCAATCTTGGGTTGTGTTTTAGAAGTTGACACGGTTGATGGTAAAGAAGAATTAAATATTCCTCCAGGAACTCAACCAGGCAAAATCTTAACATTAGAAAATAAAGGCGTGCCGAAATTGGGTAATCCCGTGAGTCGAGGCGATCATTTGATTACCATTAGGATAGCTATTCCGACTAAAATTAATGGAGAGGAGCGAGAATTATTAGAAAAACTCGCTAAAATAAGGGGAATAAGCTTTAGTAAAGGCGGTAAAGAAGGATTTTTAGGGGGATTATTTCATAAATGACCTACTCAGCTAGTGATGAGCAAATAGAAGCAAATAATGCTTTAAAACCAGATGCTCATCTCGATCTACGCGGTACACCTTGCCCCCTTAATTTTGTCCGCACTAAAATACGCTTAGAGCAAATGTCTCCAAATTCTCTGTTAGAAGTTTGGCTCGATCCTGGAGAACCAATCGAACAAGTTCCTGATAGCTTAGTGTTGTCAGGATACACGGTAGAAAAGATTGAAGAGCTTCAGGATTTTTTTGCCTTACTAGTACGTCGCCCCCCAACCTAGTGAGTAATTGAGGTGAATTTGTTTGCTCCAAGCTTAATTGATGGGACAGATTTGAGAGGAACTGTAGTGGCGGTGCAAGCTAATTTCTATCAAGTGCGCCTAGAACAAAATACTCATCAGATACTTTTATGTACTCGTCGAACCAGGCTCAAAAAAATTGGTCAGAAAGTAATGGTGGGCGATCGCGTTATTATTGAAGAACCAGATTGGTTGGATGGTAGAGGTGCGATTTCTGAAGTTCTACCTCGTAAAACGGAATTACAACGACCATCTGTGGCTAATGCCGACCAAATTCTTTTAGTTTTTGCTCTGGAAGAACCGTCTTTAGACCCCTGGCAGTTAAGTCGTTTTCTCATCAAGGCAGAATCGACTAGGCTTAAACTTTGTTTGTGTCTGAATAAAACAGATCTGATTAGCCCAGACCAACAAAAACAGTGGCAGGAACGCTTAACTCAGTGGGGATATGACCCTATATTTATCAGTATAGTTCGAGATTGGGGATTAGATAAATTACTCAATTATTTACAACAGAAAATTACAGTGGTTGCAGGCCCGAGTGGGGTTGGCAAATCGAGTTTAATTAATAAGTTAATTCCCAGTATCGATCTTCGGGTAGGTAAAGTATCGGGGAAGTTACAGCGAGGTCGTCATACTACTCGGCACGTAGAATTATTTGAATTGCCTTCTGGTGGTTTACTAGCAGATAGTCCTGGCTTTAATCAGCCAGATTTAGATTGCCAACCAGCTAATTTAGCCTGGTATTTTCCCGAAGCTAAAGCGAGGTTAGAACGAGGAATCTGTCAATTTAGTGATTGCCTACATCGAGATGAACCCAACTGTGCCGTGCGGGGAGATTGGGAGCGTTACGAATATTATCGGCAATTTCTAGAAGAAGCGATCGCCAAACAAGAAGCTTTGCAACAATCACCTGACGAAGAATCTAGTCTCAAGTTAAAAGTTAAGCGTTCGGGTAAACAACAATACGAACCCAAATTAGAATCAAAAAAATACCGCCGTCGTTCCCGCAGGGAACGACATCAAACTTTACAAGAACTCTACGAAAATCAATCTCTTGAAGATATTTATCAAGAAGATAGATAATTTCTTTAGGGTTAATAACAGTTAACAAAAATCTGGAACAATCTCAACATATCTTGTAAAATCTGTAGATATGGCCAAAAGATTTATCAAGATAGGAGAAGCAGCCAAAATATTAGGCGTGTCGATAGAGACAA
>JBFRWK010000260.1:0-11864 GCA_051439545.1 Xenococcaceae cyanobacterium
ATCTAGATTTGGACATTACTGATGAATTAATAATTGCCGTCAGTTAACGAATTATCGATTGTTCCAGCTACTCTAGGGACAAAAGCTAGTTAATGGAAATAGCCAATTTTAGAAGTTTATAGAGTAAATTATGGTTGATTTCCCCAAGCCCCTAAGTCCCTAAACCCCTATCGTTTAAAATCTTTGACTTATCTCTTTTTGAAACAGCCCTACCCCAATTCTGGGGGGAGAACAACTTAAAGTCCCCCAAAGTTGGGGGATTTAGTCCCGCTTGAATGTAGCAAATTAGACTTTTCAGACAACCTCTCAAGCTAAAACAAAAAGATTTACCTGTCCTTTTTAAATTCCTTCTAACTCACGTTTATTTAAAGAACTGAGATAATCCTCGACAGGGAACAGTTGCCACTGTGATTTTGGTTTAATCTTTAACACCTGTTGGTGATACTTAAGTAGAGTGGGACGATGACCGACACTAACTACAGTAGTGTTGAATTCTTCTAATAGTTTGTAGAGTAGCTTTTCGTTTTGTACGTCGAGAGCAGAAGTTGCTTCGTCTAGAATGGCATAGTCAGGTTTGGTGAGCAACAGCCGTGCAAAAGCTAATCTTTGTTGTTCTCCTAAAGATAGTATATCCGACCAACTCAATTCTACATCCAACCCACCTACTCGATCGGGTAAATTAGCTAAATTAACTTGTCGCAAAACTTCATAGAGTCGTTCGTCACTAACCCGACTATCAGTATGGGGATAGAGTAACTGTTGTCGCAGCGTACCCAGAATCATGTATGGTTTTTGGGGTAAAAATAACATTGAATCTGCTGCTGGTCGAACAATTCGTCCAGTACCCTTGTTCCATAATCCAGCGATCGCTCTTAACAAAGAACTCTTACCCGCACCACTTTCACCGACAATTGCTAAGTTCTCTGTGGGAGTAACTTCGACTGAAAGATCTTCAACTAAAGTCTGTTGCTGGTTGGGAGTTTGTAGCGTTACTCCTTCCAAAGCCAAACGGGAATCAATTTCTGTTTCGATCGTAGTTTCATCATGAACGATATTTTGTGCCTTTGTCAGAGTTGTAAGAGTTTCATCAAAAGCTGCAATACGATTAATTCCCGCAGCAAAAGCAGTTAAGCGTTCAAACTGAGTTATAACGATCGCGATCGCGCTAAAAATCTGAATAAAAGCCACACTCGCTTGACTTATCGCCCCAAAATCTATTTCTCCTGCTAAATATATAGGTGCGACGACCAAATAAGGAAGAATCCGCACAAAATAATTATGTCCCGTGGTAAAAAAGTCCAGATTTCGCTGCCAACCAATTAAAACATGATAGTTTCTAATAGCACTGGCAAATCTTTGTCCGATACTGGCATACTCTTGTTCTTCTCCGCCATAAAAAGCGATCGACTCTGCATTATCTCGCAGATGCACCAACCCATAACGAAAATCTGCTTCTCTTTGTAACTGATTGTAGTTAAGTCCAATCAATCTTTTACCAATTAAGACAGTCACTACCGTACCGAGTAAAGCATAGACAATTAAAATCAGCGAAAGGCTACTAGAGATCGCCCATAGTACCCCAATGAAGGAGAATAGAGTAATTATAGAATCTAAGATAATCAGTAAAAAGGTCAGACTAGTACGGGTGAAAGAGCGAATGTCTTCGGCAATCCGCTGGTCGGGGTTATCAATCTGTTTTAAAGCATTAATTTGATAGTAAGCTCTGTTTTGCAAGTATCGTTGCATAAAGTTATTTGTCAACCACTCGCGCCAATAAACCCCCAACAACTCTTGACAGTAGCGATAAATTACGACTATGGGCGTACCAATAACAAATACCGCGCCAAATACGCCCAAAAAGAGCCAGAATGTTGATACTTCTTTATTTACCAAAGCAGTTTCAATGAAGCGCACTACAAAAGATAGTACAACATTTAAACCACTGACCATAATTGAGAATAGTAATAGTAGAGCCAGTAACCCCCATTGTTGAATTTTTCCTCGTAATCTGTGCCGTTGCCCAATAAAGACTACCGTAGGAATAATTAAAGCTAAAGCCAATATAATTTGATAAATAGAATTAGTTAATACTTGTTGTCTGATGTTAATTAAACCAGAAGCGACTTTTTGAGTAAATTCTGGAATTAGCTGCTGTCCTGTCCAAGTAATAATTGAAACTGCTACAAATAAAGCAGCAAATAAAAATATTAGTAATAATAGCAACATTAAAAAAAAAGTTCCTGTTTGCCTTTTTGTAGGATACCAATAAGGTAAAGCAACTTTGATAAAACGTTGCCACAGAAGTCGGTCTATTTTATTTATTTGATAATTACTTTCAGCCATATATTTCTAATTTAAATAATTTTTTTGATTTTTTTTTAAAGATAACTCATGTATGAATTTTTATTTTCAGCCTAATGACATATTTTTAGGATAAATACTACTCGATCCAAATTATTGCTAAATTATTAATAAATATCATTGAATCCTGGATATTTGACTGTTAGATGGTCAATAAACTCCGATCTTAATAAATTTTAAAGTACTATGGCAACGTCAAAATTCAATCTATTCTGGCGTATTTTTTGATATTTCTGAAGAATTTTTTCTGAAATGCAGTCAAGTATTAGTAATCAAAGTATTGAAAGAAATACTTCTCAAACTACAGGCAAAAATAGAGTTGGAGCAGTTTGTTTATGCCGATGTTAGTCTTGTATGGGAGGTAGAGGAAGAATTAGAAGCAAGTTCTGCGTCTTTAGTTTTTTCTGGGTAGAGAGCTTGCTCTTGGAGGTAATGAAGTAATTATCCGATCGATAGTTCCCAAAGTTTTGCTTAAGATGGGTGATAAAATCGCCCTTTGGGCAAGATAGAAAGCGTGATGTCAGTCGGCAGAAGATTAAGTTGTCGATCTCTAACATGAATTTTTGTCTTTTATCTGCCTTATCTAATTTGGTACAAGTCTCCTTCTAAAGAGAGAAACTAACATCTCACTGTCACCCACCTCATCAAAAATCTGCTTGAAGTCTAAGCTAGAGCCAAATTCCCCATTCTGCCTACTGCCTATAAGTGACTAAAGATCGTTGTCTAGAAAAGTTCAATTTGGCGAGTCCAAGGTATTCCGTCAAATTCAGGAAGCTAGAGCTAGCCTCACTTTTCGCTGTAATTCCTGTTTGGGTCTATCTATGTTATTTTTTAATTGATTTTATTTTTAGATTGAGTTAATAAAATAAATAAAATTTTGATTAAATATTAAAGTTTAAAAAAACTAAAAATTATCAAAAAAATAGATGTTTTTGGTAAATCATATAAATAGAACCCATCAACAATTAACCCTACTAGTGAAAGCAAATTAAAAGTAACGAAAAAACAAAATTCATTAGCTCATTATTTGAGAAAAAATAAAAATTGTCAAAAAACGATGAATTTTGAACGGAGCTTTTTGCCAGATCTACTAACGTTAAAACCATTAGCCTAAGGCATTAAGCAAAATTTACGCCACTTGTAGAGAAAAAAATTAAAGGTTTAATTATTATGACAAGTAGAACCATTGCTACCTTAGATGCAAATGAAGCAGTTGCTAGAGTGGCTTACAAACTTAATGAGGCGATCGCCATTTACCCTATCACCCCCGCTTCACCCATGGGAGAATGGGCAGATGCTTGGTCATCTCAAGAAATTCCCAATCTTTGGGGTACAGTACCCAGTGTAGTTGAGATGCAATCAGAAGGGGGAGCAGCAGGAGCGGTACATGGGGCATTACAGGCTGGCTCTTTAACTACTACTTTTACTGCTTCTCAGGGTTTGCTGTTAATGATCCCTAATTTATATAAAATTGCGGGAGAACTTACCAGTGCGGTGATTCACGTTGCTGCCCGCTCTCTAGCAGCCCAAGCTCTCTCCATTTTTGGGGATCACAGTGATGTGATGGCAGCCCGCGCTACAGGCTTTGCCCTACTATGTTCGGCTTCAGTGCAGGAAGCCCATGATTTTGCTTTAATTGCCCAAGCAGCTACCCTTAAAACGCGAGTACCCTTTATTCACTTTTTTGATGGCTTTCGTACCTCCCATGAAATTCAGAAGATCGAACTGTTAGAAGAGGAAGATTTGCGATCGCCGATCGATGATGAGTTAATTTTAGCTCATCGCGCTAGGGGACTAACTCCAGATCGTCCCGTTTTGCGGGGAACAGCCCAAAACCCCGATGTTTATTTCCAAGCCCGCGAAAGCGTTAACCCCTTCTATAATGACTGTCCTGACATCGTCCAGCAGTTAATGGATAAATTTGGCGAATTAACAGGAAGGCACTATCGTTTATATGAATATCACGGTGCAGCGGATGCGGAACGGGTTATCGTGCTGATGGGTTCGGGATGTGAAGCTGTCCACGAAACCGTAGATTATCTTACCGAACGAGGGGAAAAAGTAGGGGTACTCAAAGTCCGTTTGTATCGTCCTTGGGATGCTCGGAGTTTAGTGGAAGCACTACCGAAAACTGTACAGAAAATTGCCGTACTCGATCGCACTAAAGAACCTGGTTCTAGTGGCGAACCCCTTTATTTAGATGTGGTTAACGCCATTGTCGAAAACTTTGAAGGAACTTCTCTACCCAAGATGGTAGGAGGCAGATACGGTCTTTCCTCGAAAGAATTTAATCCTGCCATGATTAAGGGCATTTTCGATCATTTAAACCAAGATAAGCCCAAAAATCATTTTACCGTGGGGATTAAAGACGACCTGAGCCATACTTCTTTAGACTACGATCCCGAATTTTCTACAGAACCCGATAGCGTAGTCAGAGCTATGTTTTATGGCTTGGGTTCTGATGGTACGGTAGGCGCAAATAAAAACTCCATCAAGATTATTGGGGAAGAAACCGATAATTATGCTCAAGGCTATTTTGTTTACGACTCGAAAAAATCTGGCGCGGTTACTGTTTCCCACTTACGGTTTGGGGATCGACCCATTCGTTCTACCTATCTGATAGATAGAGCTAACTTTATTGGTTGTCATCAATGGAATTTCTTAGAAAAACTCGATGTCCTGAAAACTGCCGTACCTGGAGCTACCTTTTTACTCAATAGTCCCTACAGTGTGGATGAAGTTTGGTCACACCTACCAGTGGAAATTCAGGAGCAAATTATTGCTAAAGAACTGAAATTTTATGTTATCAATGCCAATAAAGTTGCCCGCGAAAGTGGTATGGGAGGCAGGATCAACACTATAATGCAGACTTGCTTCTTTGCCCTAGCAGGAGTGTTACCCCAAGAACAAGCGATCGCCCAAATCAAAAAAGCGATCGCCAAGACCTATGGCAAGAAAGGAGAAAAAATCGTTCAGATGAACCTACAGGCAGTAGATAACACTCTGAATAATCTCTTTGAAGTTCCAGTACCAACCCAAGTTAACAGTCAGATTCATCAACAGTCTCCCATTCCCAACACTGCGCCTGAATTCGTTCGTCAGGTACTGGGTAAGATAGAAGCCAGAGAAGGAGATGATCTTCCCGTCAGCGTTCTCCCCTGCGATGGGACTTATCCTACGGGTACTTCTAAATGGGAAAAACGCAACGTTGCTCAATTTATCCCCGTTTGGGATCCCGATGTCTGCGTTCAATGTGGCAAATGTGTCATGGTCTGCCCCCATGGAGTAATTCGAGGCAAAGCTTACGATCCCGATCGACTAGCCAATGCCCCCGACAGCTTTAAATCTACTAAGGTAAGGGATAAAGACTTTGCAGGTCAAAAATTTACCATTCAAGTTGCCCCCGAAGACTGTACTGGATGTGGCATTTGTGTCGATATTTGTCCTGCTAAAAATAAATCGCAACCTTCCCTTAAAGCGATCAATATGGAAGAGCAATTACCCCTGCGAGAGCAAGAGCGCGATAATTGGGAATTCTTCCTCAATTTGCCCAATCCCGATCGCCGTCACTTAAAATTGAGTCAAATTCGGCAACAGCAACTCCAAGAACCTCTCTTTGAATTTTCTGGGGCTTGTGCTGGTTGTGGGGAAACACCCTATATTAAATTGATGACCCAGTTATTTGGCGATCGCGCTTTAGTAGCAAATGCTACAGGTTGTTCTTCCATCTATGGCGGTAACTTACCTACCACTCCCTGGGCGCAAAACGCGGAAGGACGAGGACCCGCTTGGTCTAATAGTTTGTTTGAAGATAACGCGGAATTTGGCTTAGGCTTTCGGATCGCGATCGATAAACACGCAGAGTTTGCTGCTGAGTTACTTAAATCTTTAGCAAGTGAGATAGGAGAAGAATTAGCCACTAGCATCTTAACTGCCGAACAAAAAACCGAGGCAGATATTTACGAACAAAGAGAGAAAGTTGCCCAACTCAAACAAAGTCTCGATCGATTACTTTCCTCTCAAGCCGATCCCAATCTAAAATCCCAAATCCAAAATCTAAAATCGATCGCCGACTATCTAGTGAAAAAAAGCGTTTGGATTGTTGGCGGTGATGGTTGGGCTTATGATATCGGCTTTGGCGGGCTAGATCACGTAATTGCTAGTGGTCGCAACGTCAATATTTTGGTGATGGACACAGAAGTTTATTCCAACACTGGGGGACAATCCTCTAAAGCAACTCCAAGGGCTGCGGTCGCTAAATTTGCTGCGGGGGGAAAACCAGCACCTAAAAAAGACTTGGGTTTGATTGCCATGACCTATGGTAACGTCTATGTTGCCAGCGTCGCGATGGGAGCGAGGGACGAACATACCCTAAGAGCCTTTATCGAAGCAGAAGCTTACGATGGCCCTTCCTTAATCATCGCCTACAGCCACTGCATTGCTCATGGAATTAATATGACCACAGCTATGAGCCATCAAAAAGAACTAGTAGATAGTGGACGTTGGCTACTCTATCGTTACAACCCTAATCTGAAACAAGAAGGTAAAAATCCCTTACAGTTAGATATGCGATCGCCCAAGAAACCCGTTAGCCAATCCCTATATGCGGAAAATCGCTTTAAAATGCTCACCAAGAGTAAACCCGACGCTGCCAAACAACTACTTAAAGAAGCCCAACAAGACGTAAACACTCGCTGGCAAATGTATGAGTATCTAGCCGCACGGCAAATGAATTCGCATTCTTAATTGATATCTCGACAAACTTCTAATTCCTGCTGTACGGGTCAACGGTGAAGCAGTGCGGTCTTGGCGGTTTCCGTCGAGGAGCAACGGCACGAACCCGAAGGGCCGTTGACCCCTACTAACCACTAATTGGGCGCAAGCCTTGCGCCCCTACTAATTACTAACTAATTATGGACTTAACCACTACCTATCTCGGCTTAAACTTGCGATCGCCCTTAGTTGTCGGTGCTGCTGCTCCTTTAACAGAAGATATCGACAATATTAAGCGCATGGAAGATGCCTCTGCTGCTGCTGTTGTGTTACATTCTCTGTTTGAAGAACAATTAACTCAAGAACAGTATGAACTACATTATCATACAACTGTTCACAACGAAAGCTTTGCCGAAGCTCTGACCTATTTTCCAGAGCCAGAAGACTTTAAAGTCGGGCCAGAAGAATATTTAAACCATATTCGTCAAGCTAAAGAAATGGTGGATATTCCCATTATCGCCAGTCTCAACGGTTCGACTCTAGGCGGTTGGACTGATTACGCGAGGCAAATCGAAGAAGCGGGAGCAGATGCTGTGGAATTAAATATCTATTATGTACCTACAGATTTTGAGCTTACAGCAAGCCAAGTAGAGGAAAACTATCTCAATATTCTGCGAGCAGTTAAATCCACCGTAACTATTCCTGTTGCGATCAAGCTCAGTCCCTTCTTTAACAACATGGCAAATATGGCAAAACAGTTAACAGAAGCAGGAGCAGATGGACTAGTGCTGTTCAACCGCTTTTATCAGCCTGATATCAATATCGAAGAGTTAGAAGTACAACCCAATGTACTTTTGAGTACTCCCCAAGCCATGCGCTTACCCATGCGTTGGATCGCAATTCTTTATGGACGACTCCAGGTTGACTTAGCAGCAACTAGCGGTATTCATAAACCTCAAGATGTTCTCAAAATGTTAATGGCTGGTGCTAATATCACCATGTTAGTAAGCGTACTGTTGCGTCACGGCATCGAACATATTTCGGCGATCGAAGCAGGAATGCGCCACTGGATGGAAGAACACGAATATGAGTCAGTTAAACAAATGCAGGGAAGCATGAGCCAAATTAACTGTCCTGACGAAAGTGCTTTTGAAAGAGCGCAGTATATGAAAGCGATTCAATCCTATCACCCAGAGCGAATGTTGGTTTAAGACATTGAGAAAAATTGGACAAAGAAAGTTAAATAACTAAAATTGGGCATAGCATAGCATTACGGGAACCCTAGACTGCAAAGAAAATTGGAATACAATTTGGGGTTAAACTAGGATGATTTTTTAGCTTTAGAGGATAATGACCCATGGCTTCAATGGCTTCTAGTCCCAAAATTTATCACATTACCCATGTAGATAACCTAGCAAGTTCAATTATGCTTTATATCTTACATCAAGGAAACCATCCAGAATTAACTTACAAAGGTGGTCAACAGCCTATTGTTCATCTTCAAGCAGATTTAAATTCCGTTATCAATTGGGCAAATACTCAAAACCTCAACTGGGCTTTTAGCGATCGCAATGCAGGATCGTACTTGGCTACTTTTTACAATGATCTTTCAAATCTCAGCCAGCTTAATTGGTCTGCTATTAAAGCTACAGACTTTCGGGATGCTCAAATCAAAGAAGGTAAACAAGCTGAATTTTTGATGTTTGACTTTTTTCCCTGGCAATTAATTGAAAAAATTGGCACTTTTAACAATACACTAGTACCAATGATCCAAAATGTTTTGACTAGCATCAGACATCAACCTATGATTTCTGTAGAGCGGAATTGGTATTTTTAATGAAGGCTGCTTGACTCATGATTAAACTAACTCAAGGTGACATTTTAAAAGCGGATACTGAAGCACTTGTGAATACCGTCAACTGTGTTGGTGTTATGGGGCGTGGCATTGCTCTACAATTCCGCAAAGCTTTTCCAGAAAACTTTAAATCATACAAAAAGGCTTGTAAAAACAGGGAAGTCAAGCCTGGCAAAATGTTTATATACGACCTGAATCGAATCTCTAATCCCCATTTTATTATTAATTTTCCTACCAAACGCCACTGGAGAAATAAAAGCCGTCTTGAAGATATAGAATTAGGTCTTCAAGACTTAATCAAGGTAATACAACAGCAGAAAATACATTCAATTGCCATTCCTCAATAAATACCGAAAGATCGCGCTGTTTGGATTAACAAATATTTTTAACTGAATAAATCAGGTTTCCCTATCATGACCAGTTCTCTCTACATTAGTACCACTGAAGCAGGGAGCGGAAAAGCTCTGATTTCTTTGGGAATTATCGAGCTAATTCTCAGAAAAACCAGTAAGGTAGCTTTTTTTCGACCAGTAATTAGAAAACAGCCTGGTGATAAGCAAGATGAAGATATTAATTTAATTCTGACTTATTTTGCTTTAAATCAATCATACGATCGCGCTTTTGGCTTATACAGCGACGAAGTCCAAGAATTAATTAGTCGGAGTAATTACGATGAAGTTTTAGACAAAATTATTGCTAAATATAAGCTCTTAGAGCAAAACTATGATTTTATCTTGTGTGAGGGTTCTGATTATCTAGGGCAAGTTTCGGCTTTTGAATTCGATCTGAATACGGAAATTGCTAAAAATTTAGGCTGTCCCATTCTTATTTTAGGTAATGCCGATCGCCGAACCATAGAAGAAGCGATCGCCCCTGTAAAAATTTCTCTTAAGTCTTATTTAGCCAGGGAATGTCAAGTTATCGGCATAGTTTTTAATAAAGCAAATCCCGAACTGTTAGAAAAACTACCCATTGCCTTAGAAAATAAATTTGGCAATACTAATTATTTACTTTCCGTTATTCCTTACGAACCCAAACTCAGTAGTCCCAGGGTTAGGGAAATTGCCCAAAAGCTAAATGCAGAAGTTCTTTACGGACACAATCGACTAGATAATTTGGTTCTCGATTACGTAATTGGGGCAATGCGCTTAGAACACGCCATTACTAGACTCAAAGAAGATAGTCTAGTGATTACTCCAGGCGATCGCAGTGATATGATTGTAGGTCTTTTGCAAGCTCATCAATCCGTCAACTATCCTCATTTGTCTGGAATCTTACTCTCAGGTGATTTACAACCAGAAGCATCCATTAGAACGCTTATCGATGGTCTTTACGATCCGATCCCGATTCTTGCCGTTCCCACTAATACCTACGAAACCTCTGAGCTAATTAAGCAGGTTCATACTTCTTTGGTGGCTAGCGATCGCGCAAAAATCACCTTAAGTATTCATCTGTTTGACGATTATGTCAATTTGAGCCGATTAGAAGAGCAAATTAATAATATTAAAGTCAAGGGGATCACCCCCAAGATGTTTACCTACAATTTATTACAGCAAGCTAAGTCTCAAAAACGACATATAGTGCTTCCAGAAGGAAAAGAAATTAGAATTCTCCAAGCAGCAGCAATGCTCTTAAAACGAGATCTTGTAAATTTAACTCTTCTGGGTAAGCCAGAGAAAATCGAGCAAGTCATCAATCAAAATGGTATCTCTTTAGATATTAATAAGTTACAAATTATCGCTCCTGCCAGGGCAGATAAATTTGAGTTTTATGCAGAACAATTTTATCAATTGAGAAAACATAAGGGTGCAACTCCAGAACTTGCTCGTGAATATTTGCTGGATGTCTCTTACTTTGGCACGATGATGGTCTATGCTGGCGACGCAGATGGGATGGTTTCAGGCTCAGTTCACACTACTCAACATACTCTCAGACCAGCTTTACAGTTAATTAAAACAAAACCTGGTTATTCTCTCGTTTCTTCCGTATTTTTTATGTGCTTGGAAGATCGGGTTCTCGTTTATGGTGATTGTGCTATTAATCCCAATCCTGATGCTCAACAACTAGCAGAAATTGCTATTGCTTCGGCTGATACAGCTACCGCCTTCGGTATCGAACCCAAAGTTGCCCTTTTATCCTATTCTTCGGGTACTTCGGGAAAAGGAGAACAAGTAGAAAAAGTCCGCACGGCAACGGCGATCGCTCGTCAACGCCGACCCGATCTCAAAATTGAAGGGCCAATTCAATACGATGCTGCTGTAGATTTGACTGTTGGTTCTCAAAAAATGCCCGATTCCCAAGTTGCAGGACAAGCCTCAGTTCTGATCTTTCCCGACTTAAACACGGGGAACAACACCTATAAAGCCGTCCAAAGAGAAACTGGCGCGATCGCGATCGGTCCAATTCTTCAAGGTCTGAAAAAACCAGTTAACGATCTCAGTCGCGGTTGCACTGTCGATGACATTATTAATACGGTAGCCATTACCGCCATTCAGACTCAAACAGGACTTTGCTTAAATAAATAACAACAATTTAAATCAAATAAGAAAAACAATATTTTTATTGTTTAAGTCGCAACAAATACAAACAAAAAATTTATTTATTTTTATTAAAAAAAAGTACTAATAGTTATTTTCATTCTAAATTAACATTAGAATAAAAATATAAACCTATACAATACTTGGTTATTGATTAACTCAGTTTTCACCAAAAAGTAAGCTCTCAAAAATCATCAAATTCTCAGGGATTAAATCTACAAAATTCAATTGTAGTAAGTTAAATACTGTACATATTAATAACTGAAGTTTTATAAGTTGTCGTGCATTTAAAATGTATGTTTACTTGTTAGAAATGAATCTCTTTTCTCCCCTGCTCCCCTGCTTCCCCTGCTCCCTCTGCTCAGTCTCAACAACCAAATTTAAAAGCGTGACAGCTT
>JBFRWK010000261.1:0-7131 GCA_051439545.1 Xenococcaceae cyanobacterium
TTATTGGGATGCGATCGCATTGGGATCTCGCTCGATGAGAGCGAACAGCTTTATCCAGAGCAAACGACCACTGCTTTTGTCACCTATCATCCTGTCGCTAGATATTTTAGTGCGTAAGAGCGATCGGTAATGGGGTCGCGCTAAAGTCCTGGCGACCTCTAATTTTTCTTGCTAATTGCTAAAATTCCAACTGGATTGGCTTTCACTGCGCTTTTCATAATAAGTAGACCACAACTATCAGTTGTGCTTTAAAAGGCTTAGAGCTTATAGCTTCGAGCTAGTCAATTAAAAACGAAGTCTATCCAACTGAAAACGACTATAAAATATAGGTCTCTAATGAGAGAAACAAATAATAGATCGAATTGGCATCAAGATTTTATTGCCAGTAATTTATTAGTCATTGGCTACAATGCTTGGGCTGGTCATCTCAGCCAAGAGCGTGGTGCGATCGTTTGCAGTCTGAATTCTCCGATGGTAGGTGTTGCTGGAGAATCATTCAAAACCCATTTTATCGGACGTTCTCGCCTTGCGCCGTTCCTGAATGCCTGGTTAAAGGTTCCTGAAACAGGAATTTTGCCCCATCACTTTACAATCGCTCACATCTTAGAAGTTGTCGATAATTACGATCCAACCACAGAGGTTATTTTGTTGCTGGAGTCTTTCGATGGGGCAACGTTCTTTTACTTGAAGAACCTACCTATTACACCACCTCAATGCTACAAGCAAGTACGTAAGACTTGGGATGAATTCCAGCCAGGAGTTAGTGCTTGGCAAGAAGAACAACTGCCAACAATCAGTCAGAACTGAGATCTCGATAAATTGGTGATTTAAACCATAATTAAGCAAAAAGATTATAGTTTGACGTTAGGATGTACACGATTAGAACGCCAAACAGCAACTAATTCTCCTAACTTTTTCTGTGGCACAACCTATATGCCTAAGTCTCATAACCTGACGAACTTCATTGAGGAGAGGTGATTCAGAAGGCTTATACATTTATGAAAAGCATAAAACATTAACACCAAGTCTTTTCCGCAACAAGTAAAGATATGAGTTCCATGCTGAAATCAACCTAATGCTTTGCGGTAATATGTGTTTAATTCAGATATGTTGTACCGCACCTGCATTACTGTTACTAGTTAGCAACAATGTCATATCCATCTAAACCATCTGCTGAGCCCTGTGTAACGACCTTCGAGGAGTTTGTGCGATTGGCGGATTATTCCCTGATGGATACCTTAAATGCCGATCCTGATGCCACAGTCGATGGGGACGATCGCCATGCCCGCCAGGTTTTTTCTGGTCATTTTGTACCTGTGACACCCACAACCCTTGCAGAACCAGAATATGTAGCCCATAGCAGCACTTTTTTTAATAAACTTGGGTTGAGCGATGAGCTGGCACTTGATGAAAAATTTCGCCAGGTATTTTCTGGCGATATCTCTGCTGCGCGTGAGCCTATGCGTCAACTTCAATGACGACATTGCTAATGTGTGTAATCAATGTGCGTTCATCTTGAGTAACTACTTTGACATAACCACTAGAAATACAATATTCTACGGACTTGGCAACGATTGTTTGCGTTGGGGAAATTAGAGTAACCTTGGCGTTTTCGATGTAGTTTGTTGCATAGTGGTGTATGGTCGTCATCTGATTAATCTCTCCTTAAAAGTTCATATTAATCATCCTAATTAAAAGATAATTATCTGGCGCAATACTTTTTAACTGATTCACTTTTCAGCGATCGCCTTGATGCAAAACTTGTAACTTATTCGACGGATTTCTCATTATCGATTTTTTCTGACTTTCACTGGTGCAAACTAAGTATGACCAAACAAGCAGGTGAAAAAGTCCCCAAGCAGATGCAGTCGAAGTTTGAGGAAATTACAGCCTTCACTGATGCTTTTTGATCGGCTTATGATTTTACCGACTTAACCTAACTAGTTTTAAAAGTAGATTTGACTTGTTTCTCAAACAGGCTCTTAAAGCTTCTTACTCACAGCTTCCTCAAATTTTTAGTCTAACTTTAGAGTCAAAGCTTACTAGGACACAAGAAAATTAAAGTGCAAGACAAGCAATTGGAGAGCAATCATCACTATAAATGTTGTTTCTGTCGTTATTTTCAGTTAGAAGGTCATTGTTGGGGACACTGTGAAATCTTAAATGTCGAAGTTCAAGGCAATTGTCCTGCTTGTTCGATAGCCGAACCTTTCTTTTCCCTACCTCAAGAGCACGGAGAGAAGGGTTTCTCTAAACAAAGGTACGCAAACCACCACAGAAATCAGACTATTTGTGCTGAGTAAGGGTACTGCTGTTGAGATCGTTTAGCGTTCATTTTAGTAGCAATACGTTTAGTACCCTTAGCCCAGCAAAAATATGTATTTAAGTGTTTAGTTTATTGAGTGAGCGAAGTTTTGATGCAGCCTTGACCATGTTTGTCAAAGAAAGTTTTACCTCTTTCCACTCCCTAGTTTTAAGACCGCAGTCCGGGTTAACCCACAAATTTCCGAGTGGTAATACTCCTTCGGCTTTCCTCATTAGGTTAACCATCTCTTCTTCAGGTGGTACCCTTGGAGAGTGGATATCATATACTCCAGGTCCAATCTCGTTTGGATACTTGAATTCTACGAAAGCGTTAAGCAGTTCCATGTTTGAGCGACTAGTTTCGATTGTTATTACATCTGCATCCAGATCCGCAATAGAATTAATAATATCGTTGAATTCTGAGTAGCACATATGGGTGTGAATCTGGGTATCATCCTTTACGCCGCTTGCGCTTAGTCTAAAGGCTTTTACTGCCCAGTCTAGATACTCTTCCCATTCACTTTTCCGTAGAGGCAGTCCTTCGCGAAAGGCAGGTTCATCTATCTGAATAGCAGCGATTCCTGCTGTTTCGAGATCGACTACCTCATCACGAATCGCCAAGGCTATCTGATATGCCGTAACTGAACGAGGTTGGTCATCCCGTACAAAGCTCCACTGCAAGATTGTTACCGGACCAGTAAGCATCCCTTTCATAGGACGCTTAGTAAGAGATTGTGCATACTTTGACCAGTACACAGTAATCGGCATAGGACGACTTACATCCCCGAAGATAATAGGAGGTTTGACATATCTGGTCCCAAAGCTCTGCACCCATCCATTGCTAGTGAAGACAAATCCTTCGAGATTCTCTCCAAAATACTCCACCATGTCATTGCGTTCAAACTCCCCATGGACAAGCATATCAACGCCTATCTCGTCTTGAAAAGTGACACACTTGGCGGTTTCCGTCTTCAGGAAACGATCGTAGTCAGCGTTGCTTATTGCACCCTTCTTCCACTGTGCGCGAGCTTGACGAATTTCTTTAGTTTGCGGGAAAGAACCTATGGTGGTAGTAGGGAATTCAGGAAGCTGAAGCTTTTCTCGCTGTTTGGCCTGCCTGACGGCAAATTCTGAAGCACGGTTAAAATGGCTACCACCCACTCCCGTTAAACGATTTTTTACAGCCTGGTTGTGTATTCTCTTACTTGCGGCACGGGCATGAATAGCTTCACGATTAGCAATAAGAGCTTTCTCACCACCTGTGCCATCGAGAAGTTGACGTAGATCTACAACCTCCTGAAGCTTCTCGTTCGCGAACGCCATCCAGCTCTTTAGTTCTTGATCGATCTTCCGCTCATTTTCAAGAGTTATTGGGGAGTGAAGGAGCGAACAGGTAGGAGCGACCCAGAGACGTTCGGGACCGACAGCTGCCTTCGCCTTCTGCAATACCTCAAGTGAGAGATCGTAATTATTTTTCCAAATGTTGCGACCTTCAACGATACCCACCGAGAGGATCTTATCACTCGGGAAGTTTGCAAGTACCGCCTCGGTATCCTCAGCTCCACGCACAAAGTCGAAATGAAGAGCATCAACTGGTAAAGAGAGATACGAGCCAAGATTCTCTCTAACACTACCGAAGTAGGTCGCCACAAGTATCTTTGCTGTTCCTTTCGCTTTTTTGAGACGATCGTAGCTTTTCTTGAGGGCATCGAGCTGCTGCTTGCTGAGATCTGTAGAGAAGATCGGTTCGTCAAGCTGAATCCACTGAGCTCCAGCAGCAGCAAGTTTCGCTAGAATCTCTTCGTATACGTCAACAAGATTATCGAGTAATGAGAAAGGGTCAAAGTCTGGGTTCTTCGTATCCTGAACCTTGCCGAGGGATAGGTAAGTGACAGGACCAACTAGCACCGGTTTGGCATTGATTCCAAGTGCTTTTGCTTCGGCAAATTCCTCAAAGACCTTGTCGCTACTTAGTTTAAAAGTAGTATCAGCTCGAAACTCCGGCACGATAAAGTGGTAGTTAGTATCAAACCACTTAGTCATCTCACTGGCAAATGTAGAGACTTTACCAGTTTGACAATCTTTTTCATCTTCTACCAGCGAAACACCTCCCTGAGTGCCGCGAGCTATAGTGAAAACTGTATCAACATCGGTCTGTCCACCTGTCCATTTAAAGCGAGGGGGTACGTTGCCGAGCAAACAGCTCATATCGAGTATCTGATCGTAGAATGAGAAGTCATTGACTGGTATTAGCTCTATACCAGCGGCCTCCTGCTTCCTCCAGTTCGCTTCTCTTATTATCTTTCCTGTGGCAAGCAACTCTTCTAATGTGAGGGCACCTTTCCAATAAGCTTCTGTGGCACGTTTCAATTTACGCTTTGCTCCGATGCGGGGATAGCCGAGGGAGTGCGTCTTTATAGAATTCATTTGACTGATTGGCATAGGTTATGTGTACTATTTTGCGTCGTATTTTTCGCAATCGCTTTTGAGTGATTTTTCAATAGTGTACTAAGCTAAACCTATGAAGTAAAATGATAAATATTCAAGTTTAAATGAAACTAATTCATAGTTAAGTTCAATGTCAGTTCTCGAACGAATCCATTTTGAGATTATTTTGGCAGTAGAGGAATTAGGAACGGTAACGGCCGCTGCCAAGAAGCTACATCTTACCCAGTCAGCCTTAAGCCACAGCATACGAAAACTAGAAAAATCACTGGACGTAGAGATTTGGCGACGACAGGGCCGTCGACTTGTTCTAACGCAAGCAGGAGAATATCTACTAGCAGTTGCCGAGCGCTCCCTCACGCAGTTTAACCATGCTGAAGAGCGCCTCCAACTATTTGCCCGAGGACAGAAGGGAGTTCTCAGAGTCGGAATAGAGTGTTACCCGTGTTATCAATGGCTCCTAAAAATTGTGGCGCCATATCTAGTAGCATGGCCTTCTGTAGACCTTGATGTAAAGCAGAAGTTCCAATTCGGAGGGATCGGAGCATTGTTTGGTTACGAGATCGACATGCTCGTTACCCCCGATCCCCTCTTTAAAAAAAAATTGCTATTTGAACCCGTGTTTGATTACGAACAAGTGCTTGTTGTAGGGAAGTTGCATAAACTATACGGGCTGGATTTTATAACTCCAGAAGAGTTGTCTAAAGAAATATTGATTACCTATCCAGTATCGATTGACAGACTGGATATCTTCTCACAGTTCATGACCCCAGCTGGAATACATCCCAAAAAACACAAAGTAATTGAAAATACCGATATCATGCTCCAGATGGTTGAGAGTGGGCGAGGTGTGGCTGCTCTACCGCGGTGGCTAGTTGAGGAGGCTTCCCAGCGGTTTCAAGTCGCTCCAGTTGCTCTTGGAGCAAAAGGAGTTCAAAAACAAATTTTCCTTGGCATTCGGGAGAATGAAGCGGAAATCGATTACATTAGTGCGTTCTTGCAACTGGCTAGTGAGAAAAATAAGAAGCTGAGAGCTAAAAGCTTTTTAAGGTAAACTTTAGAGCTAAGAGTTTCAGTCTGTTACGAGTTTTCTGATGCAGCAGAAATAGCTTGACGCTTGAACATTTCTTTTAAGACTAAAGCAGGATCGATATAATTGCCATTATGCTTGAGTACCCAATGTAAATGAGGACCTGTAGTGCGTCCGCTCATGCCAACACGACCAATTCTTGCCCCTACAGGTATATCTTGACCTTGAGCGATTTGAATTCCTCCATCTCGATCGACTAGATAGGTTTCCTTAGGTGAATTTTCTATGTATCCTTCCATATGACAATAGATGTGTTGCCATTCTCCTGAGTCAATGGTTATTGAGGTACCACAGGCAGTGCCATCTGATAACTTAGTCACTTTACCTGACCACCAACTACGAATATAACTACCACGGGGTGCCGCTAAATCCAAGCCATTGTGAAACTGGCGCTTTCCAGTAAATGGAGAAATACGATAACCAAAGGGAGATGTATAAGATTGAAAATTTTCCACGGGAAAAGAGCCTTTTTCCCAGATAGCAGCAACATCTTGAGCAATTAGGTTGCTCTGAGGTACATCTGAGGCTTGTATTGAAAAAGTACTCCAGTTCTGAAATCCCAAGGAAATCAAGATAGTCGCAACAGCAATAGCTAATAGGCGACTTGACCGAACTCTAATTCTGTAGATCATTAATTTTGGCTCAATCAGTATATTAGTTTCTGTTTCTTAGCCTCGTTGATGGAAATCATACGCATAAAGTTTCCCGTCATAAGTCAGCAAAGCAATAGATGCTTTTTAAGTAATACCTTGGAAACAAACTAATAGAGTAAATAGCATAGGGGTAATGTTCATAGTGGATCTTGGACTTTTCCTGCAACCTTTTTATTTTTAACCCCAAAGCAAGTCAGCTTGGAAGGTTAATCGGGATAAAATAAAAATGATAATCATTATCAAAATAACATAGCACAAAAATATCGATTTGTTGTTTTTCAGGTTGAGGAATCTTGTTCCACCACACAGACAAACTATCGATTATAAAGTCACTCGTTTTGATGGTTTCATATCTAGAAATGGTTCGACTGGCACTGGTAAACTCGGAAAGTATTTTAAAAATCAGGAGCGTGCGGTTCCTGTGCATGAATGGGAGGTGTAGGTTTGGATCTACATAGATTTCATCATATCCCCGAGGGATTGCTAGAGGTGTCAGTGGATGCGCTTGACACAGTGTTACCCGGTCCCAGTCTTATATATTTGAAGGGTCAGAAAGAGACCCCACTCTTTGTTTCAACGTTATTGCATGGTAATGAAACCACTGGGTTTTACGCGATACAACGACTGTTGAAGAAATAT
>JBFRWK010000262.1:0-68769 GCA_051439545.1 Xenococcaceae cyanobacterium
GTAGTGTTATAACTGCCTTGAAATCATCTCCACTCTGGTGAAAGATTTTAATCATGGTGCCACCGCCGAGGGTGGACTTCCCAACACAATAAAATCTCCCTCCTCTTTTCTTTTTCCAATCAGTTAAATCAACTGTCTCTATTTATAGTTCGATTGCTCTATTTGACACAATCTCTGTGAGTTAATAAATGCTTTTCTATTAAATTAGGGATTTGCTTCGGAGTTACTTTACTATAGCGAACTTTATCTGGCATTATGACTATGTTTGGGGCTTTTTTACACTGTTTGAGGCAGCCTACAGTTTTCACCTGAACTTGTCGATCGCCACAACTATCTTTCAGTGCCTGATAAACTTGTTTTCCTCCTTTTTTCCAGCAGTTCGACTTTTCACAGATTAAAATTTTGGCTTTAGCTTTTACTCGATTTTCCTCAGGAGCTATGGTGGGAGCATCACTAACTGCAATTGATCTACTACCATTGTGATTAGTATTAACTAACTCGATATAATCTGCTTTATATTCAATTATGCCTTTTTTGATTTTTGGCTTCTTTGTTCCTTTGACAATTATATTTGCTCCCAAATAGGCGATCGGCACGATATCTTCTCGAATATTTTTAGCTACTTTAATCCAGTAAGGGGTTTTTTCTGGATTGTCTGCCACTAGCTTAAGATATTTTACTTGACTATCCTTTTTAATAATGGCGTTAACTAACTCGCCTTTAATCTTAAACTCACTTATCATAGATTTACTCTTTGCCATTTTTTTTAATCCGATCGAACTGTGTAAAAGCAGGATTTAACTATAATTTCTAGTGTAAATATCAATATATTTTGAGTGTGACAAGTCTCTAACCGAATTTATCCTTCTCAGAGCCTGTTTTGGTAATTTAGTGCATTTTATTCTCAAGACAAATTTATTGTTCGAGTAACCAACATCCCTCTAACCAATCTACTAATTCTTGACGCGATGCAGTATATTGTTTGGCTACACTCCATATTTGTATGGCTGTAAGAATACTATCTAATTTGACTTGTAAAGGTTGATTAGTCTTACATTGGCAAGATATATCTAAAGTCTGTAAACGATGGTACATTTGCCATCTATCTGACCCTTGCACTGCTATTTTTTCAGGGGTTGAAGATTGCCGATCCTGACCCTGCATTTCTAGATTATTCATAATTTATATTTTCTTTAGTCCTGCTTATTGAGAATTACCTTCATTAATTTAAGTATAAACATTAAACGATAATATATGTCAATAACTAAAACAGATAAAATTGCTATTTTTAGCAAAAAATTATTTTCTAGACTTATTTGGTAGATAATAAATACTTGAAAGTTGACGAGCGGGCAAAAAAAATCAACTAATGGCTCTATTAATTGCAGGAGAACGTTCGGGAGTAGGCAAAACAACAGTGACACTTTCCCTTCTTTCCTACTTATCGCAACAAAACTATCAAGTTCAATCTTTTAAAGTAGGGCCAGATTACATCGATCCGATGTTTCACGCAGCAGTTACTCATCGTCCTTGTCGTAATTTAGACCCAATACTTACCTCCCAAACCTATGTCAAAAATTGTTTTGCTCGTCATAGTCATGGAGTTCATGGGGTTTTAGTCGAAGGAGTTATGGGTCTATTTGATGGTATTGCTAGACCAATTCAATATCGCCAAAAAGAGCAAAATATTAACGATCGAGATCCACAGTTGAACGATTATGGTAGTACTGCTCATATAGCTAGATTATTACAAATCCCCGTATTATTAGTACTAGATTGTTCTCGTTTATCTAGTTCGATCGCTGCTATAGTACAAGGCTATCGTACTCTCGATCGGCGAATTAATTTGATCGGAGTAGTACTCAATCGAGTAGGGAGCGATCGACATTTAGAATTACTTAAAGATGCTTTAGACTGGATTAAAATGCCCGTTTTCGGGGTTTTACGTCGTAATAATGCTATCTTACTTCCCGATCGACATTTAGGTTTAGTCCCCACTGATGAACTGCCTGGCATCAAGCATATTTTTGCTAATCTTGCCGAGCTTGGACAAAACTGTTTTGATTGGGAAAAAATATTTCCGCTGATTGAGGTTAAACAAATTCATCTCCAAAAGAAAAATTTAGTAACAATTAATCCTGCTCCCTCTCCTGTAAGAATAGCTATTGCTCGCGATCGAGCTTTTAACTTTTATTATCAAGATAATTTAGATATTCTTTCTGAATTAGGTGCAGAATTAATTTTTTGGAGTCCACTACAAGCTAAGACTTTACCAAAAAATATTCAGGGGCTTTATTTTGGGGGCGGTTTTCCAGAAGTATTTGCCCAACAACTAGCAGATAATCAATCTCTTCTTGATTCAATTCGCCAAGCAATTCAAGCTGGTATGCCAACCTATGCCGAATGTGGAGGATTGATGTATCTGTGTCAAAAACTTCGAGACTTTTCTGGGCAAACTTGGTCGATGGTAGGCGTAATTCCTACTACTGTAATCATGAGCAAAAGTTTAACTTTAGGCTATCGTTTTGCTGTTGCCCAACAAAATAGCCCTTTACTTAGAAGCAAACAAACTGTATGGGGACATGAATTTCATCATTCTCAACTAACAACTAAACCGATTCATCCCCTATGGCAATTTCAAGCTTGTGAACAGTACCCTGCCGTAAAACGACAGGGCTTGCGTTCACTGCGTCAATCTACTGATAATCTTACTCCTGAAGGTTGGCGGATCAAAAGACTTCATGCTTCCTATCTTCATCTCCATTTTGGGGAAGATCGAGAACTTCCCCAGAAATTTCTCGATTGTTGCCTAATCTAAAATAATCAGTTATATTGAACAAAGTAGAAATTAAAAAACCGTTTAGGGATTAAGGAGGTGATGCCCATGATAGAAAGTAGTAAAACCATGGGTCTCCTCGTTGAAAGTAGCCAACTGTGCGCCAGGGCTGTTATCTAGTAACTAATAAAAGTTTCTGCGGAGACAATATTAGTCAAGCTGCTAGGTTTCCTTCTGGCAGTTAGGCTTCAACAGGAGATCCACTAGACCGCCCCTAGAAGTTTTAGCGAAACTGTTTAACAGGCAAAAGCTAGGCTTTTAGGGGCGGATAGCTTTTGGGAAGAAACCGAATTATTATCGATCGCTTTTATCTTACTGTAGAAGAAATTAAGAGATTTCAAGGAAATAATTATTCTGCGCTAAACTTGTTTCTGTCAGCAAGGTAAACGTAATGTAGTGAACTACTATCAAACACTCCAAGTTAATTCTAAGGCGACTCAGCAAGAAATTAAGCAATCTTATCGGCGTTTAGCCAAACAATTTCATCCAGATCGACTTAGCCAGAATGCAGATCATAGCAAAATCGTAGAAATTAATGCTGCCTACGAAGTTTTAAGTAATCCTCAAACTCGCCTTCAGTACGATCGCCAATTAGAATCGAGTACCTCAAACGGTTGGTATTATCAAAGAGAAGTTCGCAATACTCAGGCACAACAACAGTATCATCGTTATCGACAAGCTGAAAAAATCAAGGCAGTACAGTATTATCAGTGGCTTAAAGAAGTATACATACCAGTCGATGGAACAATTAAAGCAATTCTGAACTCATTAGCACAAGAAATTGAGTTTCTTGCTGCCGATCCTTTTGACGATCGTTTAATGGCAAATTTTCAACTTTACTTAGCAACTTGTAATCATCAGTATCAAATAGCTCAACAAAGATTTAATTCTCAACCCAACCCGACTAAATTAGCTGGTGTTGCTGCCCATCTTTACTACTGCCTCAATCAAATTAATGACGGAATTAAAGAACTAGAGTGGTTTACGCTTAATTACGACGATCGCCATTTACATATGGGTCATGAAATATTCCGTATTGCCCAAGATTTACGGGAGCGAGCAGAAGAAAAAATCAAATCGGTAGTTTAGTCGGAAATTGGGGTCAAGAACAACAATAAAAGAAAAAACCCACATTTTCTAAGTGTGGGATAACTTTGGTCTGCTTTATTTATCTCTATAGTAATGAGAGTAATAAGAAGAACCACTGTAGTCTGGCTTAACCTGATTAGCCACCAAACCTAGTACAGAAATATTAGACATTTTGAGATTGTCAATATTTTGTTTGAGTACAGAGCGATCGGTTTTACCCATCTTAACTACTAAGACAACACCATTAGTTCGGGTAGCTAAAATCCTACCATCAGCAAAACCAAGAATTGGTGGAGTATCATAAATAATTAAGTCATATTTGTGGCTGTTTTTCAGTTGCTCCATGAACTCTTTCATTTTATAGGAAGCAAGCAAACGAGTTGGATCTGGAGGGATATCTCCTGCACTAATTATTGAGAGGTTTTCCCATTGAGGAACTGTTTGAATAGCTGATTCGACTGATAAATTCGTAGCTAAAATATTACTCAATCCTTCTTCATTGTTTAATCCCATCCATGTATGTACTTGGGGACGGCGTAAGTCAGCATCAACCAATAACACTTTTTGTCCCATGGCTGCTGCTGCTTGAGCTAAATGAGAAGAAATAGTAGATTTTCCTTCTGAGGGGGTAGAAGAACTAATTACGATCGAATTGAGCAGACTATCAGAACCAAGCAATCTAATATTGGTATTAAGCGAACGAAATGCTTCTAAGAAGGGAGAAGCATTATACCTATATTTGGAGCGAGTACGCTGTTGAGGACTTTGGCTAGGAGGCTGCACGTTAATAGCCATATCTCCTATTTGCAGTTGCGGTAAGCTAGGTGCTACTTGTTCTTCTACTTCAAGGGGTTTAAGGTCTTTTTGGAGCGGTACTCTACCCAATAAGGGTAATTTAGTCATTTCCCTAATTTCCTCTGGAGAATGGAAGACAGGATCGAGCTTTTCAGCGATTAAAGCACAAGCAATACCTAAAAGAGTACCGCCAATTAAACCTAAAGCAATATCACGAGGGGGTTTAGGAAAAACTGGGTTTTCTCCTACTTGAGGTCGAGCAATAATTTCCCAAGGAATAGACTGTTGTGATACTTCTAATTTTAATTCTTCTTGGGCTGTCAAGAAACGATTTAAACTGGCATCAGCTATAGATAGTTCTTTAGTTAATTCTGAATATTCGCGAGCAATTCTGGGCATTTGGTTAGCTAATGTACGCAAGCTATTAATCTCGCTTTCTAAAGAGTTACGTCGCAGCTTAAGGGTTTCAATAGTATTAGCGGTTTCAATAAATTGTTGAGCGAGTTCTAAACGCAAAGAGCTAGGAGAATCTATCGAAGCGGGATTGGCGATCGCATTTGTTAGATTATTGCCCAAGATTTTAGCTCTTTCCTGTTCTAATAAGGGTAATAACTCCTCTCTTCTTTCTTGGAGGGCAATAATACTAGGGTTGATAGGAGAGAAACGAACCGAGTCTTTAGCTAACCTAATCTCTATTTCTTGTAGTTGAGTTAATAAATTTTGATATCGTGGAGATTCACTCAAATAGCTGGCGATTAATGTTTGTTGTGGGTTCAGTCCTAATTGCTGTTGTAAATTGTTGTAAAGAGATCGAGCTTCTTTGATGCTTACTTGAGTTTCAAAATATTTTTGCTCTTGTTGGTTTAATTGTTCGGCAACAATGACAAAATGTTCTTTAGGATTGAAAAGATTGTATTTTTGACGGAAATTTTCAATTTGAGCCTGTAGTTTATCTACTCTTTCTGTAAGTTCTGGTAGTTGGTCGTCAACAAAGCCGATACCCTGCTCGATCTGTTTTCTTTTTTCTTTTAAAGAATATTCTAAATAAGCTTGAGCGACATTATTTAAAACAAAATCGATTTGATCTCGATCGCTATCCTGATAAGTAATATTTAAGATTTTAGTATTATTTAGTTGTTCGATTTCTAGAGGAGAATTTTTGATTTGAATCAAATCGCCATACTCGAGTTCGGGGTAGTGAGTAGACAATGTGGCAATAAGCGGATTAATTACATATGGACTGCGGAGTACTTCTATTTGTGACTTATAATCGACTCCTCTTAAACGTCCTGTCATCAAAGCTAATTCATTGCCTTCTTGTTCTTGATTAACTGGTTCGATTAACAGTTGGAAATTACCTTGATAGACTGGTTTGCGAGTTAATGTCCAAAGAGTAGCTAAGGTGGTTATACCTAAAGCAACAGCAATAATAAGCCGAAAACGATGTTTGGCAACACTAATTAACTGTTTAAGATCGAGGCTTTCCTCATCTTCTTCCAGATTAGTTTGCCCCACAACAGGCAGGGAATAAAAATGAGCAATTTCGTTTTTACCATTACCATTACTATTACTCTTGTCAGTAAAATGATTTCGGCTTGTATCTTGCATGATTATCTAATCCTCACAACCCAAGATTCTATATTTATGACTAATTTAACAGAAGACCGCTATCCTAATAATTAGAATAGCGATCGCTCGTACATTGTATATAGATTTAAGTAAAATTTTTAGAATTGTCTATAATCCTAAAAATCTTAATATACCGAGAGGTGCTGTAAAAGGAGCAGTTACCGCCCCCAAAGCATCTCCTAGACTAGCAACTCCAGAACGTTTAACTACCACAACATCGTTTTGACGGAGTATTGGGTTATTTTCTTCGTCAATGTTATTAGCAAAGTCTATGTCGATTTCTTTTTTGGAGACTGTACCATCAGGATTGAGACGAACTAACTCCACCGAACCCTTTTTAGCTCTTCGATTATCAAATCCCCCTGCTGCTAAAATAGCTTGGTTTAAAGGAGTATTGGGCGGGACTTCAATTGTACCTGGGTTAGTGACTTCTCCTACTACCTGTACTTTGATTGCTCCGGGGGAAAAGCTTGCTGCTGCCAGTTTTTCTGATTCATTAGCAGCTAGTTTGTCTGCTTGCGGGATAATAATGCTATCTCCTTCCTGTAAGATAAGGTCTTGGTTTTCCTCTCCTTCCTGTAATAAAGTCCACAAATCTACAGAGATACTTTTCTCTTTACCATCCCAGGTTTCTCGGACTATTTCTATCTCTCTGACGTTAGCAAGGGGTTTTATTCCTCCTGATAAAGCTAAAGCATCAGTTAATCGAGGTGGCAAAGTTTCTTCTTGGGCGTTGTTTCGATCGCCTTGGTTATTCCCTTTGACATCAACAGTATAGGTTCCCGGACGGTAGACTTCTCCCACAATGGCTATTTTAATTGGTTCGCCGATACCAAAAGTAACTCCCGCAGCTGCCAATCTTTCAATTTCCTCAAGATTGATTTCGTCTACAGTCGGAATAAAAATAGTGTCACCATCTCGCAGACTCAAATCATCTAACCTTCCTTGTTCTAAAAGCGTCCAAGCATTAACGGTATATACTTGTTCTCTATTTTTAATTTTTCTGGTAATTTGAATGTTACGGACATCCGCTAAGGTAGTTATCCCTCCCGCTTGTCGAACAATATCAACTGCACTAGGAAAGTCTCTGGTTTGAGTAACATCGATTTCATAAGAACCTGGATTGTCTACTTCCCCAGCAATAGTAATTTCCATGGGACGAGGAGCGACCAAACCAACGGTAATTACAGGACGCTTGAGATATACGGCATATTTGCCAGAAACTAAGTCAGAAGTTTCAGCTAAAGTTAAGCCTGTAACGTTCAACTTACCAATCAAAGGCAGACTAATACTACCATCAACTAAAACAGGATATTCGCCACTATATTCTTCTACTTGGAAAATATCTAATCTAATCTGATCTCCAGGCCCTAATGTATAATCAGTTTCATTGTCGGTCGAACTAAAATCTCCACTATCGAGAGGAAGAGTATTAGTATTATTAGCTGGTTGAGAATAAGTGTTGGTAGGTGCGGGTTGAGAAGAAGTACTCGGTCTATTTTTTCTGAGTACATCTAACCTGCTAGAGTCTAAAAGTCCGTCGTCTCTTTGGGCTACTGCGGGTAAAGATAAAGCAGAAATTAATAGTAGAAAAGATGCAGCGATCGCTGATCTTTTAAAATTTGATAGTACAAGTAAGTAAGAAAAAAGGGATTTGTTCTTCATAAAAAAAATCACATTTAGTAAAATACGTTATATTGCGAATAAATCACTATTATTAATCTTATAAGTGTAAATGTCGAAAAAACAAAAGCAAAAGTTCCCTTATTTATTAGGTTCTAAGTGGACTTCTCGTCAAAAAAATTGGGGTTGGCGACATTTTCGGGTAATCAATCGTAAAAATCAGGGTAAATGGGTATTTGCAGAAATGGTTGCTTCTTGCGACCCCCAAACCCGCTTTTGGCTCAATGCAGACCAACTTAAAGATGATTCTTTATGGCAATCTGGATGGAAAACTTTAAACGAAATTAACCAAACAGAACAGAAAGAAGAATCAGAGATAATCATTATTGAGTAAATCCATTAACTAGATAAATTTACGTAATTGATGGAGACTAATAACAATGTAGCCAAAATCATAGCACTATCTTCGCAATTTGCCACTAAGTAATAAAGTTAAGCATTTGCACATACTTGTATCTTATCTATTAACATATTAAGCTGTTACTTATTTACTGATTCTTCATGAAGCTTGCTCCCTGGCGGTCTTCTTTATCCCGTGCTTTGCATCAACATCGTTCCCAACCCTATTCTCGTTACTTACAATTAGCTACAGTAGATTCTCAAGGTTTACCAGCCAATCGAACTGTAGTTTTTCGTGGCTTTCTTGCAGATAGTAATCAATTACAGTTTATTACCGATTTTCGCAGTAACAAAATTGCTCACATTGAAGCTAAACCTTGGGGAGAAGTTTGTTGGTATTTTAATAAAAGTCGAGAACAATTTCGACTGTTTGGGAAACTTACTTTAGTCACAGCAAATTTAAAGTCAACTTTACAATTTGCCCGTCAAGAAGTCTGGCAAAAACTATCTGATTCTGCTCGTTTGCAGTTTGCTTGGCCCCATCCTGGAAAAGAAAGAGTAGAAAACCCAGAGGCTTTCTCTCCGCCTAAACCATCAGAAACAGAACCCCTAAATAATTTTTGCCTATTATTGTTAAACCCAGAAAAAGTAGACCATCTAGAGTTAAAAGGAGGACCACAAAATCGCTACCTATATTTACGACAAAGAGACCAAACTTGGTTGACTCAGTCGGTTAATCCCTAGAGTTTTATATTGATAACTCTTCATTGAAGAAGATACTAGCTAATAGCTGGGAGTTATTGATTTGACAAACTTTTTTGTCGAAGTTGCATTTGTATACGGCTGGTTTTTGCCAACTTAGAGGAATTTCTAGTAAATCTCTTGCCCCTGTTAGTCCCTGACCAAAGAATAATAGTAAAGCGAAGCAGTTTAAAATAATATGGACATAACGCCAACGATTGGTGCGATCTTTATAAATATCTTCTACAATTGCTACAGAAAAAATCATTAAGAGAGAAACAGTAATTCCTATATAGTAATGCGACCAGTACCACTCGTTTCCTAATCGATACACTCCATCTTGACTACCAAGAATTACTAAACCCATACCTGAGAGAGTAGCAAAAATACCTCGCCAAAGTTTAGTTTTAGCACGATAAAGCAAAGCCAAAGAAGCAATGGTAGCAACAAACATAAGAGCAATAAAGGTGACTTGGAAACTATTTAAATTACCTTGTTTTTGCTGGTCGATAAAACCACCGAAACCCCAAATAACAGAGTAAGCTAAAGCAATTAAGGTTACCCCAACTACACTACCTGTAAGCCACCGTCCAATTTGTACGTGTTCTCTACCAAATATAGGGGGTATTTTACTTTTGTTTCCTTCAGCGACAGCTAATCTTCTTTGACGAGTTTGCCAAGCAAAATTGGTGACTATTCCAATTAAAGGAAAAACAAAAGCAACAGCCAAAGCAGGATGAATTAGGGAAATAAAATCTTCCTGCTTCACATAAGTAAAGCCTAAGATGAACTGACAAGGAAAGCTATTAAATATATTCATCATAAAAATCTCGAACATAACGACTGTTATCGATCGGTCTAAATTTTGAGTGTCTTCCCAGGAGCTTATACCAAAATTCTTAAAGTAAACTGAATTTGTTTAAATTAAGACATAGCCTCAAAATTAAACAGTAAAATTTAAACATTCAGTTGAATAATATTCAGACCTTTGTCCCCACCTATAAAGAACAAATAACGTTCGATAAACTTATTGTTTCTTTACAATTTGATAACCTAAAGCCTATTCGAGTAAGAGATAATGGCAAGCGATCGAGAATTTTGCCAAAGGTCCGTTCTAGGAAATAAGCACGAGCAAGCTATGTCTTCAGTCCAGATTTTGGTACTGTAGAATATAGTATTAATTCTCAGAGAGAGAAAGTTAGATCGAATAACGTCAGTTCGGATTAAAAGTAATTAGAGTTATCTATATTCTCAATTAATTAAAGGGGATAATCGATTATTTTTTTGGCTCGATAGTTTATTCAGAAAGAGTTTGGGAATTGACAGAAAGAACTATCAGCAGACAACTTGGGGTTTTCATTCCTAGCCGAAAAAAAGAATTAAGATGCTAATTTTAGTAGTAGAACTCGACGGGTTCGGCATCTTCTTGATTTTTTAGCTGGCTTAAGGTTTCTACAAAATCTTTGATACCCTGGAAATTTCTATATACTGAAGCGAAGCGAATATAGGCGACCTCATTTTCTTTGCGTAGATATTTCAGCACTAATTCGCCTATTTCGTTGCTCGTAAATTCTCGCTCAAAATTCTGTTGTAATTCTACTTCTATTTCGTCTACTAACGATTCTATCCTTTGATAAGAAACCCCCGTTTTCTCGCAAGCACGAATAATCCCCCTGATTAACTTAGAGCGATCGAAAGATTCTCTCTTTCCGTCTCTTTTAATGACAGTGATTGGTATAAATTCAATGCGTTCGTAGGTAGTAAAACGGTGTTTACAGTTAAGACATTCTCTTCGGCGACGAATACTTTGTCGTCCTTCCGTAGAGCGAGATTCTAGTACTCTGCTTTCTGTGTTTTGGCAATAGGGACATTGCATAATCGCAAAAAATAATTCCAAGCCAATTATTCTATTCTAGTCTCTCATCAAATCGTACCTAGAAACAGAAAAAAGGCTTAGAAATTCTTAAAAGTTAAAAAATATTTACTTTTAGAGAGCTAATTTACTTATCGATACGAGGTGGTTCTCTGAATGCGATCGCAAAAAACAGCACTGCTAGTGCCATAGTTAAAAAGAGAATATAAGCTACGCTTTCCATTTTAAATTTTTCCTAATTGCTTTTAGTTAAATGTTATCAGAAAATAAGCTACCAATATAATCCAAACTTAACTTGCTTACCTAAGTTAAATCCGAGCTTTCATCTAAGGTATAGAAGAGAAGCTGTATTATAGCTTCTCTTCTCGAAAGGAAATTATAACTGTTTCCTTTTATCCATAGCTCTATTAAGCTTCTTGTTTACGACGAGTACTCTTGTCACCAACTTTTTGGTAGAAGCCCCATTCTACTTGTTCTTCTTCTAAGTCGGGATCGACACCAGCAAATACATCTCGGTACAAAGTACGAGAACCATGCCAGATATGTCCAAAGAAGAATAATAAAGCGAAACAAGCGTGTCCGAAGGTAAACCAACCTCTAGGACTGGTGCGGAATACACCATCTGAATTGAAAGTTTCTGTATCGAAAGCAAAAGCTTCGCCTAGTTGAGCCTTACGAGCATATCTCTTAATGAGGCGAGGATCGTCAATAGTTTGTCCATCCAAAGCACCACCATAAAAATTAGCAGTTACGCCAGCTTGCTCTACACTAAGTCTAGATTCTGCACGACGGAAGGGTATGTCTGCTCTGACTACACCATCAGCATCGGTTAAAATTACAGGGAATGTTTCAAAGAAGTTGGGCATTCGACGTACATCTAGCACTCTTCCTTCCCTATCTTTGAATACTGGATGACCTAGCCACTCTTGAGCGATACCATCACCGCTGTCCATTGCGCCTGTACGGAACAAACCACCTTTAGCAGGGCTATTACCTACATAATCATAAAAAGCTAGTTTTTCAGGGATAGCCGACCAAGCTTCTGAAGGACTAGCTCCATTAGCTAGGCTAGTTTCTACACGACGCTGAATTTCTGTTTGATAATAGCCTTGATCCCATTGATAGCGGGTTGGTCCAAATAACTCAACGGGGGTTGTCGCATTTCCATACCACATTGTTCCTGCCACGACAAAAGCAGCAAAGAATACGGCAGCGATACTACTAGAAAGTACAGTTTCAATGTTACCCATCCGCAAAGCTTTATAAAGCCTTTCGGGAGGACGAACACTAAGATGAAATAATCCTGCAATAATACCGACAACTCCAGCAGCAATATGGTGAGCAACTACACCACCTGGGTTAAACGGGTTAAATCCTGCTGGACCCCATTCTGGTGCTACTGGCTGGACGTGTCCTGTTAGTCCGTAAGCATCAGATACCCACATACCAGGTCCCCAAACGCCAGTTAGGTGAAAAGCACCAAAACCGAAGCAGAGAATACCAGATAAGAATAAATGAATCCCAAACATTTTGGGTAAATCTAAAGCAGGTTGTCCAGTACGAGGGTCTTGGAATAACTCTAAATCCCAATATACCCAGTGCCAGACTGCTGCTAAAAATAGTAAGCCCGATAAAACGATGTGGGCTGCTGCTACACCTTCAAATGACCAGAAACCTGGGTTAGCTCCACTTTCTCCAGTGATGCTCCAACCACCCCACGAACTAGTTACACCAAGACGTGCCATAAAAGGTAGCACAAACATACCTTGTCGCCACATTGGGTTGAGAACTGGATCGCTAGGATCGAAAATAGCTAGCTCGTATAGAGCCATAGAACCCGCCCATCCTGCTACTAGAGCAGTATGCATCAGGTGTACGGAAATCAGCCGACCTGGATCGTTCAAGACGACTGTATGTACTCGATACCATGGTAGCCCCATTGACTACGCTCCTCCTGTAAAAGTAAGTTTTTTGGTTTGACTTTGTTTTTTAATCTACGTGATTTATACGTTAGTATTTTTTCCTGCCTGAAAACACTTGCGGTACAGGCTTAAAGAAAAAAATTTGACCTATCAAGGATTCCTTGAAATCGCCCTTTATTTAAAGAAGTGTAACTATTGTTAGAACCTATTGCAAGAGTTATTAACTTTTCGTCGTTTTTTTTAATCTGTATTATTTTTACATACTAAATGCTACTAGCTTTCTCAGATTGAGCTATTGAGAAAAAAAATTTTCTCAATAATTTACTATAACTAAAATTTTTATGCTAATTTCCCTGTTTCTTCCCCATTAATTTTTACACATAGTTATGTGACTTAATACATTCTTCTCAAATAGATTAAGCTTACTCCCATTCAACTTGCATAATTAGCAAACTAAATCTGTATCTATAGATTGAAACTGCTTAGTCTACTAGATGTCGATAAGTTTATCTGTTTCAACACAGAATTTTTAGTTAATTAATTTGGAGGGTAAAACTATGTCAAGTAGTAGTTCAATTGGCAAATTTATTTTTGGTAGTAATAACGAAGATATTCTTGAAGGTGGTGATAATAATGACACTATTATTGGTAATAAAGGAAACGATCTGAAACTTGGTGGTCGTGGTAATGACCGCCTTATCTGGAATGATGGTGATGGTAGTGACACCATGGAAGGTGGTAAAGGATACGATGTTGTCGAGGTCAATGGTGCTGTCAATGATGGAGATTCTTTTGAATTAAGAGCTAATGGCCATCGTGCTGAGTTTGAAAGGCTTAACTTAGGTAACTTTGTCCTTAATGTAGATGACGTAGAAAAATTTAAAATTAACGGTCTTGGCGGTGACGATACCCTTACGGTTCGAGACTTGTCTGCTACTGATGTCAACAAAGTAGTTTTTAATGGTGGCGATGGTGATGACTATCTTGATGCTAGTTTGAGTAATGTCAAAATTGTTGCTGATGGCGGTGATGGAGATGATTACCTCTCTGGTAGTAGTGTTCCCGAAATTGCTGATACCCTAAAAGGTAATGATGGTAATGACACTATTGTCGGGAACAAGGGCAATGATCGTATGAGAGGTGGCAGAGGAGACGATCGCTTAATTTGGAACAATGGTGATGGTAGTGACAAAATGAGAGGCGATCGTGGTTTTGATGTAGTAGAAGTTAATGGTGCTGTCGATGATGGAGATGATTTTGAGTTAAGAGCTAATGGCGATCGTGTTGAGTTTGAAAGGCTTAATTTGGGTAATTTTGTCCTTGATGTAGATGATGTCGAGCAGTTTGAAATTAATGGTTTTGGTGGAGACGATACTCTTACTGTTCGAGATTTAACTGGTACTGACGTACAACAAGTTATTTTTAACGGTGGCGATGGTGATGACTATCTTGATGGGGAAGAAACATCAACTCAAATAATTAGTGAAGGTGGAGTCGGTAACGATACTTTAATTTCTGGTATTGCTGACGATACACTTGATGGTGGAGAGGGAAATGACGAAATAGAAGGAGAACAAGGAAACGACACCATGATTGGTGGCGAAGGTAATGACACTCTAGAATGGGATGATGGTGATGGAAGCGATTTAATGAGCGGTGGTACAGGCATAGATACCATCGAGGTAGAAGGCTCTCTTACAGAAGGGGATGATTTTGTTTTACAACAAGATGGAGAAAAAGCTATCTTCGATCGCGTTAACTTAGGCTTGTTTACACTTACTGTAGACACCTCTGAAATATTTGAGGTTGAAGGTGAAGGTGGTAATGATATTTTCACAGTTGGAGACTTGTCTAATACAGATGTAGAGAAAGTCACTTTTGAGGGTGGAGAAGGTAATGATTCTCTGGATGCTAGTTTAACTAATGTAGAAATTATTGCCGATGGTGGTGACGGAGATGACACCTTAATTGGTGGCAATGCCGATGATACTTTGATTGGTGGTAATGATAATAACACTTACACTGGTGGCGAAGGCGCAGATGTATTTGTAGTTGGCTTTGATGGTATTGATGTAATCAATGACTTTAACAGTGTAGAAGGAGATGTGCTCCAAATTTCTATGATGGAATTTGGCGTATCGTCCTTAGAAGAAAAAGACTTTAGCTACAATAGCAGCAGCAAAGAGCTTTCTTATCAAGGGAATCAGTTTGCTGTCATCAATAGTGTTGAATCTTTCAGCATTATGAACGATATTGCTTTAGTAGAATAATTACCTAACACTAACTAGTAAAGGCAAATAATTATTTGCCTTTACTTTTTTGAAACAATTTCTGACTGAGTAAGAATATCTAATACTTCCTCAGCACTAATTAATCGCTTAAGTACAACCTGACCGATATTGGAATTATTCTGAGGGTCATTGGGTATAACTTCTACCATTAATACGGCATCTTCCACTTGGTAAAGCCAAAGAGTTTCTCCTTGCTGAACAATACCACAATTAAGTCTTTTTAGGTCTGGTTTGCGTCTCCAGGTAGCCTCATTCCAAATACCACCAAATTCCCAAATGCGTTTGTAATCCCAGCCATCAGCTAAAAAAAAGTATTTCACTTTAATTATTATCAGTTATTTAAGCCAAAACAATGCTCAAAACTTAGTTTACCAGTTCCACATGACAGGATTATCATCGAGATGCTCGGTTACTTGTTTGCCAATACGATCGATCTGTTTTAAGGTTTCAGTAGAGAGATTAACCGATGCTGCTTTGGCATTATCTTTGGCTTGAGATGCAGTTCTTGCTCCTGCGATCGCATTTGTCTGAGGTTGAGCGATTAACCAGGCAAGAGCAAGTTGGGCTAAAGTACAATTATACTCTTTGGCGATCGGACGAAGTCGATCTAAAGCTTGTTGCGCCCGTTGATAATTTTCTCCTTGAAAAAGTTTATTTTTAGACCGATGATCTCCTTCGGCAAAGTTATGATCTAATCCAAATTTACCTGTAAGTAATCCTTGGGCAAGAGAGGAGTAAGCCAGAATTGAAATATTATTATCCACACAATAAGGCATAGCATCAGTTTCGACTTGTCGCCAAAAAAGAGAATAAGGAGGCTGGAGACTATCAATTCTGCCGTATTGAGATGCTTCTTCTAGTTGAGTACGGGAAAAGTTAGAAACACCGATCGCCCTAATTTTACCTTCTTCTTTAAGTTTATTGAGAGCTTTCATGGTTTCTTCTACGGGTATAATTTCATTGTTAAATGAACCAGAAGGCCAATGAATTTGATATAGATCGATATAGTCGGTTTGCAAATTTTTTAAAGAGCGATCGCAAGCTTCGATTACCTGGTCGTATTTAAGATGATTGGCAAATACTTTGGAAGCATAGACAACTTTATCGCGCACATCGCTTAAAGCTTTAGCTACTATTTGTTCTGAATGACCTTCACCATAAATTTCTGCTGTATCTACAGTGGTTATTCCCGCTTCATAAGCAGCACGGATAGCTTTAATGCTTTCTTCGTCTTCAATGCCTACCCACATTTTTTTTCCTGCTTGCCAAGTACCTATGAGGATGGGCGTGATTTGAACATCGGATTTTCCTAGGGTTCTGGTTTGCATATTCTTTAATATTTTTTCGAGCTACTACTCTATCTGTAATTCTACCGAGCTAAAGATTTTCGATCGCGATCGATTTTAATTTTAGTCAATTAGCTTGCTTGCTCTAAGCCAGAGTAACAAGAAAAAGCAAGAAACTCTTCTAAGCAAGACTTGTACTTGCTCCCTTTTCGGGGAGGGGAATTAACCCTACTTAATAAAAATTACAGCTTGTAGCTTAAAGCTTACAGCTAAAGCCGTAGGCTTTGCAAAAATTAAGCTCGAAGGCTTGTTGCTAATCTTCTTAATTTAATTAAGATAACAGTTAAACAAAATACTGTTAATCGACCGTAAGTTATCATTCTCACTTTCCAAAGAGGATAACCTCGATCGAGCAGGTGAAGACGAGCCAGTAAAATATCATGTAGCCAATCTTGATATTCTTCCCATTCTTGGGGTGCTTTTCGTGTCAGAGTTTGAGCAATCCAGTCAGCTAGTTTTTCTTCTCCTTTCAATCTATTAGGAGCAGTACCTAAAGCTTCTCTTCTAGCTAATCTAGATTGGCGAGGAGAGAAAAAGCGGATACATAGAATACAAAAAATAATTACGATCGAGATACTCAAGCCAAGGGCAAAACTGTTAGATAAACCAAAAAAACTCAAGATAACACTAAGTCCCAAACCTATTCCAAACAAAGCCAGTTCCACTAATAATTCCTTTATTCCTCGTCTGAGAAGTTCGGCGGTTATTTTGCTAAAAGTTTTGAATATCTTTAAGCTCGATCGCAAGATCATCAAAAAGCTATCGAGCGGTTTTTTCTTAATTCGTCCCATTTTCAATCCAGATGACTAACAACTAATAACTAACAACTATTTACAATGCAGGTTCTAAACTTTGTAAGGTTTGCAGAAATTCTTGCTTTTTCTTCACTGCTTCTAATCCCGAGCCTGTAATTTTGTAGTAGCGTCTGCGTGCGCCTGTCGTTTGTTCGGGAGCTTCATCACCCCAACGAGAAGTGACAAATCCGCGTTTTTCTAGTCTGCGGAGGGTGGGATAAAGAGAACTAAAGCCAATATTTTTTGTTCCTTTACTTGCTTGAGCGATCGCTTTCATGATTTCTAGTCCATAACGCTCGCGGAACATTAAAGCATTGAGAATCGCTTCTTCAATTAGAGTCAAATTTAACTGATTATCTTTTTCACGAGGAGACATATCTATTTTTAGATTTATATCTTATAAATTAAGTATATACATTTTTTGAATATGCTGTCTGCAACAAAAATTTATACTATTGACAGTAGAATCTGCTTTTCTTTTTCAAAGCAGAAAACAAATAACTAATTTTCCCTAATTTAATTTTGAGAGGTGAGGAACTGTAGGTTATATTTCAAAAACAGTTCCTTTATCTAGTCAGCAATTATGAACTTGAAGGGCAAAGATAACCAACATCAGATAAGTAGCTTGTTTTTACTACTACTTGGGGTTATTGCTAGTTTTAACTTTTCAGAAAAAATTTTAGCCAGTCCCGAGCTTGAGAAAAATACTAATAACCGAGCCAGAGAAACGATTTTGGATTCAGAGGAGCAAAATAACTCAGAATTAGAGTTCAAATCGGATATTCAGCGTTGGCGGAGAGTTAGGTTAGTTTACAATCTAAAAGAATATGAATCTACAGTTTATTCTTTAATATTTAGTCCTAATAATCGGATTTTGATTAGTGGTGGTGGAATTAATAGTCCACAAATGAAGTTTTTCTCCCTGGAAACAGGAAAAGAGTTAACAGAAATTCGCGCCCATCAAACGGGTATTTTCGCCTTAGCAGTTAGTCCCGATGGAAATACTTTAGTCAGTAGTGGCGAAGATGCGGGAATTAATTTTTGGGATTTACATACAGGAGAATTTAAATTTAAACTCATAGACCATGTTAGTAGCGTAACTTCTCTAGCGATCGCTCCTAACGGGCAAGTTTTAGTCAGTGGTAGCTTAGACGGAATTAAAGTATGGCGGTTTGACTATTCACCCCAACGTCCTCTTTATACTTTAATCAATAGAAATAATCCCGTCACCTCCCTGGCAATTAATCCCAATGGTTCTCTTTTAGCTAGTGGAGATAGAGAAGGAAAAGTACAATTTTGGAATTTAACCCAGGGTACTTTTGTTTCAGAATTTACGCCTCACGAAAAAGACATTTCTGGTTTAGCCTTTAGTGATGATGGTAATAATCTCATTACGGCAAGTAGGGATCGCACGATCAAAATTTGGGATTTAGCCTCAGGACAATTGCTAAAAACCCTAACAGGACATAGAGGCAGAATTAGAAGCATAGCCCTTCATCCTAATGGAACAACTTTGGCAAGTGGCGGTGATGACGGGATTATTTTATGGGATTTAGAGCGAGGAGAATTGCTGACTAGACTTAGAGAGCATAAAAATTGGGTACAAACTCTAGTGTTTAGTCCCGATGGTGAATATTTAGCTAGTAGTGGTTTTGATGCTACAGTTAAAGTCTGGCAAAGTACCATTTCTGCGGTTATTCCTAATTCATTAGATTCAGAATTAGATTCAGAATGAGCAATTTAGATCAAACCCATCCTCAAGCAAAAAGCGATCGCCTCATAGTCGATCGCTTATTAGAAGCCGAACCAAGTGAAATTAATTTGGTTGAGTTGGCTCGTTTACGCATTCGTTATCATAACTTTCCTGGAGCGAGAGATATTCAACAAGATTTAGACTTAATCTTACAAAAATGGCAATTAGAGGAAGATCGGTTATTTGCAAAAACTCGTCAAATTCATAGCCAAGGAAATATCTATCGGCGACAAATCGATGGGCAAGATAAACAAGATTGGAGTTGATCTACCTCAGTCTGGATTAAAACAATTTGAGTTGACTATTTTTTGAATTCAAAATTCAAAATGCAAAATTAATAATGAAAATGCCATCAATTTTTAATTGTTTAATTAAGGATACAAGCCTCTCCTTTTAAGGAGAAAAACATAAAAACATTATTCTTTGCTTCAAGCGGAAGACTTCAGGCTGAGGTAATTTTTAATTTTTAATTGATAATTTTGAATTGTTTTGACTAAGCTACTAACCAATAGATTAGGGGAGCAAAAGCGATCGCAGGTAAGAAAGAAGCGACTCGGATTTTAGTCAGTTCTAATAAATTAATGCCAATACCCATAATCATCAGTCCTCCGACTCCTGTTATTAACAAAATACGGGGGTCATTGTTAGGATCGTTGAGAGTAGTGGCGAGTAAACCCGCAGCTAAGGATATTCCTCCTTGGTAAACCAACAAAGGAATAATCGAAAAACCCACACCAACACCATAAATATTAGCCAAAGCGATGGAGACAATACCATCCATAGTTGCTTTAAGAGTCAGTAAAGTATTATCTCCTGATAAACCATTATTGAGACTACCAAGCAAAGTCATCGGTCCGACACAAAAAAGCAAACTACTAGCCACAAATCCTTCTGTAAATCTCCCTTTGCCTTTTAACGTTTTTTTTAACCAATTGCCTAAGTCTGTTAATCTTTCTTCGATTTGTAATACTTCCCCTAAAATTCCTCCAGCTACTATAGCTACCAATCCTAAAATTGCGCCATCGATATTTCCTGCTTGGACTTTGGACATACTATTTGTCATGCTTAGACCGATCCATACTGTCAGTAACCCGATACCTTGGGTAATAATTTTTTGGATTTTACTAGAAAGGCGATCGCGAAAGACTAAACCAATAGAAGTTCCTAACAAAACTGTAAAAATATTAATCCAAGTACCACTCGTCTTTGTCCATAAATCCAAAACCATATAACAAAATACTTTATTAAAAAATTTAAATGCGCCCTCAACTACACCAGTGTAATGATTTAGAGCGCATTAATAAAGATGAAAACAATTTAATTGAGATCGGCAGGAACAAATATTTCTTTATCGGTTAGATATTTCCAGGCGATGCCTTCTGGGTCTTTACTTTGACTCCATTCAGGAAAGTCAGGTTTACCTTTGCGTCTGCCTACGGTACTCGAATTAAGATCGAGACGTTTGGCTAAATCTGCTTGAATTAGAGCAGATAAAGGATTAATTTCGGTCTGAGATTTAGAAGTTTCTTGTTTCTCAGTTGAAGATTCTCGATCGACAGTTGATTCTGATTTAGACTCTGTTGGAGTTTTTTTAGTAACAGTCGCTGATTTTTGTTCTTGTTTAGCTAATTGTGCTATTTCTTTAACTGAAAATTTCTGAGGTTGTTTGGCTTCTGCTAAACTCTGAACAAATTTAGGTGTTTTGATAGGAGAATCTTTTTCTTCTTCGACAGTAACAACTTCTTCCTCAACGGGTTCGCTATCTTCAAAAATAGTATCTAGAACACCAGCAGTAAGAAAATAGTAAACTACACCTCTGTCCTTAACTATTTTCCTTTGCGCTCCATACTCTTCAGCTTTTTTTTCCAAAAAAACTTTAGCATCACTTCCTGAAAGATTTGCTTTGAGGGATAAATCTATCGGAGTTAAGCAGCCTCGATTTGTTTTGATTAATTCGTTAAAGTAAGGATTGATTTCTCTGCTCCATTGTTGCCACTTATAATACTGCCAAATTTTCCAAGCAATAATTAGCAATGCTAAGGCTAGAAGAAATGGCCAGAGTTTGTAGATAACAATAATTGCAAAGGCAATAGGAATAATCAAAACCAGAATGCTACTAGGACTATTATTTATAACTTTTCCAGTCATAATTGTGTTTGCAATTGTTTATTTATATAGCTTGCAAGCAAAGCAATAGTTGCATTGCTCTTAATTGCCAATATTAGCAATTGCCTTGCAATCAATGCAACTACTCTCAAGATTTACATCTTGCAATTAGACTTTAGCCATAGATATAGATAGATTTAGGCGTTGCAACATTGCTTGACGGGCTGCAGTTGCTAGAGAATCATCAATTTTTGTTAAGTTTATTTCTGTCTGATATTTTTGTTGTAAGGCTTTTTGGATCAGCCAATCAGCAATAAAGGGATTTTTGGGTAAAAGAGGGCCATGAGCATAAGTCGCGATCGCATTTCGATAGAATGCTCCTTCTGTACCATCTTCTCCGTTATTCCCGTAACCTTTAATTACTTTACCTAAGGCAGAAACCTTGCCTAAATAAGTTCTTCCACCATGATTTTCAAAGCCAATTACTAGAGGTTTTCTACCTAATATGGCTTGTAACTCTTCGGCTAAAGGAGAGGCGACAATTTCAAAAACCACATTACCAATGCAACGTTGAGCTTCTATACCAGGATGTTTGCTAACTAAATCCAACAAACCTAAGCCTTCTATTTTTTTACCTAAGGCTGGTTCGTAATAGTGACCTAGTAATTGAGGTGAACCACAAGTAAATACCCCTGGGATACCTGCATCAATTTTAGCTTTTAAAGCTTCTGCTTTACTTCCTTGAAGATCGCGCATGACAATTTCTTGTTGACGGTCTTGCGCTCCCCCACCGACAATGATATCTATCTCTTCAAATTTGTCTACTTCTGTTTGTCTATCTAGGGGGAAGATCTCCACCTCGATATCGCGCCACTGACAACGACGTTGTAGACAAATAACATTACCACGATCGCCATAGGTACTCATCAAATTAGGATAGAGCCAACCGATTCTTAGTTCCATATTTTTTTGTTGAAATAGGATTCCTATATATTGAATTGTCTTAACTCGAATTTAGATTTAAAGCAGCTAATAGCTAAGAGCCAAGAGCTAATAACTATTAGCTAGATTAATTAACTATGATGAGCTTGCTAATACTTCAGTTACGGGATGGAAGTAAAAAGCCAAACCCAAGACGATATAAGTTGCTAACAGTAAGCCTCCTTCTAACCAATTAGATTTACCATCAGAACTAATAGAATTAGCAATCAGAACCGCTACAGCTACAGCTACTAATTCAAAAGGATTGAAATTTAAATCCATTGGTTGACCGATAACCCAACCAGCAATTACCAGTACGGGAGCAACAAATAAGGCAATTTGTAGACTAGAGCCTACGGCCACAGATACAGACAAATCCATTTTATTTTTGAGAGCTACTGTTACCGCCGTAGCGTGTTCTGCTGCATTACCAATGATTGGCAACAAAATCACTCCCGTAAATAAAGGAGTTAATCCTAACTGGCTTGTTGCCTCTTCTAAAGAATCTACTAACAATTCTGATTCTACTGCTACAGCCAGAGTAACTAATAGTAAAATGCCAATCCAAAACCATAAATTTACTTCATGTTCTGATTCTGCCTCTGTTTCCTTTTCTTCCTCCTCTTCATATTCAGCTAATCCTACATCGTAAAGATAGGAATGAGTTTTCATGGAAAATAGTAAAGTGAGTCCATAAACTAAGATCAGTACTCCTGCTACTGCTACAGAAAGTCTTTGTAGAGTAGGTTCTCCAATACCTGTGGAAGTATATTCTACTGCTGTGGGTAATAAAATCGCAATTACAGCTAAATTCATAGAAGAAGCATTGAGTCGGGCTGCTGTGGGTTGAAAATCCTGCTCTTTATAACGTAAACCACCCAAAAGCATCGAAAAACCCATGACTAACAGCAAATTACTAATAATAGAGCCAGTAATAGTGGCTTTTACAACTTCAATCAATCCTCCTTTGAGGGCGACAAAGGCAAGAATTAGTTCTGTAGCATTACCAAAAGTCGCATTAAGCAGTCCACCCAAATTAGGCCCAACCACTACGGCTATTTCTTCTGTTGCTGTACCCATATAGGCTGCCAAGGGAACAATACCTAAACCTGCCGTTAAAAAGACGATGGTTGCTTCCCATTCCAGAAAGTGACCGGCGATCGAAACAGGAATAAATATTAACAAAGCTAAAAAAAATGTGTTTTTGTTGAGCATCTAAAGTTTCCGTTGTTGTATGCCTTTGCCTTTACTGTAATAGCACGTTATTTCAATTCTCGAATATAACAAGAGATTGATTTGATTAGTGATAAATAAAATGTAAAAGTTATAAATCCCAATAGCTCCAAGTTCTCTTTAATGGGAAAAAGCTATATTATTCAAAAATTATCTTTTTGTTTGTATGCTCTATTATTATCTCTAATTGAGATCTTAAAATTTCATTTTTAGAATGGTATAATTATGATTGCCAGCGATATTAAAACAACAAAAATTGCCAATACAATAGAAGCAGAAAACAAGAAAGTTGCTGACGATATAGATCGAGTAACAAAAGAAAAATTAGAAAGAGGCAGTTCATCAGAATCAGGTAGGGATAATTCCATAAATAACGCTATTTCAGAGAAAAATACTGTTAATAATACTGCTAAAGATAGGAAAAGTAAGATTATGGAACATCTAAGACAAAGTAGCAATAATTTTCAATACACTTCAGGTGATTATAGCCAACGCAACCAAAAAATAAAGGAACATCTTAAAAAGAGCCTAGCTTAAATCCAAATAGTAGTTAATTTTCAAAAAATTGTTCTCGATCTACTTGGGAGTTTATCTATTTAAACCCCTTGCTTAAGAATAAATAAAACTCGATCTAGTTATTTAGAACTATTAACAATAATTTCTTGTAAGCCTCGAATTAGCCTTTGTATACCATCTTTACCAGTTTTTATATCTAAAGCACCATAAGCTACCCTTAAATAGCATCCATCACTAGTCCCAAAAGTACTACCAGGGATTGTGGCAACTTTATACTGTTCTATTAGTCTTTTTACTAATTCTAGATCTGGTATTTTGGTATCAAGTCTGAGAAAAAAGTAAAAAGCTCCTGTTGTCTTAGCTATCGTACAAATATCATTAATTTTAGAAAGTTCATCTAAAAAATATTCTCTAACTAGCTTAATTGCAGCTAAATGTTTTTGGCAATAACTAATACCCGTTTTTAAAGCTCCAACAGCAGCATACTGAGAAATAACGGGAGGACAAATAAGTATAGTATCTTGGGCTTTTTTAACTGCCATTAGTAAATGTCGAGGCATAACCATATAGCCGATCCGCCAACTGGCAAAACCATAGGCTTTAGATAAGCTAAATAAAGAAATAGTGTGCTTTTTACTATGAGTAAAAGAGGCAGGAGATATATGTTTTTCTCCTTCATAGGTAAAATATTCGTAAGCCTCATCACTAATATGATAAATTTCCTTTTCTCTACATATTTGATTGACTTTTTCTAAAGCCGATCTAGCATAAATTACCCCTGTGGGATTGTTAGGAGAAATAGTTACCACTGCCTTAGTTTTACTAGTAATTGCTGAGGCGATCGCAGATGGTTGCAATTGATAGTTTTCATCTGTAGGTACTAATACTGATTGGCAATTTGCCATTTTAATTGCCATTTCATGATTGAAGTAATAAGGAGTATTAAGAATAATTTCATCCCCTGCCGAGGTAATGGCCAGAAGTGCGTTCATAAATGCCATATTGCTTCCTGCGGTAACAACTACGCAGTTATCTCGATCGATTGCAATATTGTTCTCAACTTTCAATTTAGTCTCGATCGCTTCTCTTAAAGCAGGAATGCCTTCTACTTCTTTATAGGCATGATTGGCTGGATCGGCACAAAATTCATTAACAGCAGCGATCGCTTCAGGGGGAGGAGGATAAAATACTATTCCTTGTCCTAAGGAAATAGTACCTGGGTTTTGCCGAATCCATTCCCCTACTATGGGAATAAGAGGAGACTGCACTGCTTCCATTCGAGAATTGATACTTGTCTTTAATGGTCGATCGTTCATTTGGTTTTAATTTGTAGAAGCGGTTAGGGAACTGAGGGTAAAAATTACTTACAATCTTCTCCTAGTAATAAAAAACCACATCCTGCCGAGGGTACATCTCTGAGCATATTTTTTAAAGAAAAACCCTCATAAATATCTTCAATTACATCGCCTCGATCGCTTAAGTCTAATTGACCTGTAAGATCTGCTTGAGGATCGAAATCTAATTCTCCCGTTTCTCGATCCGCTAGATTAATCTCAGTCAATGCAGCCTCAATCAACTCTGGGGAAGGAGATTGATACTGCAATGATAAATTAAGGTCTGCATTTGGCAATAAGCTAACAAAGTTATTTAAGTTTTGCCCACTGCTAAAGATACTGTGCAGAGTAGGAGGATCGTAATTTACTGCTTCAGAAACGGTTTTAGTAAAGTCGGCTGATTCCAAATTCTGATTATTAGTTACCGAAGAACAATATTGCCGAACTAGTTTACCTCGATCGGCCGAACCACGACCATGAACCCCGATCAAAAATCCTCCCTCGTCAAAAACAGGCCCCCCACTCATCCCTGGACTAGTTCGATCGAAGTAAAAAAGACTATAGCCGTTTTCCCCCTGGCTGGGTTCAATTTTGCGAGTGATGGGTGTCCAAGCTAAACGTCTCTGTCTGCGGGCAACTTTGCCTCGGCAGTCTCCAGTTATGGGGTCTTTTTCTTTTTCAGGATCGGGCCAACCAGAGATGTAAATTCTTGTTCCTACTTGGACTCGATCGACATTACCAATAGAAGCAATGGGATAATCGCGATCGCTTTGGAAACTAACTACTGCTAAATCTTGTCCCGCAACTCTACGGGGTATCTTAATCGAGTAACAGCCAAAACGCAATAATTGAGCGACTATTGTCGGTTGTGTTTCTAATGGGCAATCTCTACCATCATTGATACTTGTAATTTGATGAACTAACCCATCACTAGTCCGAATTCCATAGGGCTGATTTTTTTCTATGTACCTTTGTTTGAAGTTGTGAGTGACAGTAAGAACATAATAACTGTTGTTATCTTTGGCAATAATTACTCCAGATCCAGGATTCCAAATACCATCATCATCGTCTGGTTGCGCCAGGGGATTATTGCGATTTGCTTCTAACTCTTTAACTAATTCTGGAGTTAGTCCAGGGGCAATAACCACCGTAGTTTGACGAGCAATAGAATTTATTTCTTCGAGGGATAATTCAGCTAAAGCGGGAGAGGAAAAGGCGATCGCTCCTAAATTGAGCATTAATATTGCCACAGATTGTCTTAGTCTAGTTAGGCTTCGGTGTTTTACGGTAAAGCACTTGGACAATAATATTCGTTTAACCCCAATCATGATTTTGCTACCAAAAGTTATTATTTTGTCTACAAAAAGTGGTGAGAGAAATTCTCAAACCATCTTTAAGTAATATATGAAAGATCGAAAAGAATAATACAAACAAACTGTCTTTTTTTAACTAATGACCGCTTCTGGTAGAATCAGCATCCCATCACCAAAAGAATAAAATCGATATTTATGAGCGATCGCTTCTTGATATAAATCTAATAAGCGTTTACGACCTATCAAAGCACTGACCAACATTAATAAACTAGAGTAAGGTAAATGAAAATTGGTAATTAGACCATCAACGATCTGCCAATCATAACCAGGATAAATAAACAAATTAGTTTTACCCTTAAAAGACCGTAAACTTTTGCCCTCTCTTACTCCTGAAGCTGATGCAGTACCTTCTAAGGCTCTAACTACCGTAGTACCTACAGCAATAACTTTTCCGCCTCTAGCTTTAGTAGCTTTAATTTTTTCGACTACCGAAGAACTTACCTCCAACCATTCTTGATGCATAGTATGATCGGTAATTTTTTCAGTTTCTACGGGACGAAATGTACCAATACCCACATGAAGAGTTATATAAGCTTGTTCGATCCCTTGAGAAGATAACTTAGCTAATAATTCCTTTGTAAAGTGTAAACCTGCCGTGGGAGCAGCGATCGCTCCTAATTTTTCTGCATATACCGTTTGATATTGCTCTGGTTGAGATTGAGTAGAAAAGATATAGGGAGGTAAAGGAATATGACCGTATTCTTCTAATACTGTTTCCCAAGTCTGATTAGATGGTATAAAAAATTGTAAGATTCTGCCTCCTGTTACTTCATCTCGATCGATTATTTTGGCTTTAAGTTTTTCTCCATCAGCAGATCGATCGTTTTTAGGATTGAAGTAAATTTCTGTACCTACTGGCAATTTTCTACCAGGTTTAACTAAGGCTAACCAACAATTATTTTTTTGTTCTTCCAAGAGTAATATTTCTATTTTTGTTCCTGTCGTTTTAAACCCATAGAGACGAGCAGGAATAACACGAGTATCATTAAAAATTAATAAATCTCCCGAGGATAGCCAATCGGGCAAACAATGAAAAAAACTATGAGCGCAATTTTTAGGTGAATTTACGACCAAGAGACGAGAACGATCTCTAGGTATGATGGGAGTCTGAGCGATAAGCTCTTCAGGTAATTCATAACCATAGCTAGAAAGCTCGCGATCGTCATTTATTCCTGTTTCGTTGTTCATTCTGTACCAAATACTTGGGTGATCTCCCCTATATTAGATTACTAAGATCGGGTGCTTTTCCCCTAGCATAAGGGATGACTTTCTTGTCAGACTAGTAGAGTAAGGCTGTTATAGGAATATTTATGGACTATCTTTACTTTCTCGCCAATGCTAGTCTGACTTTAAGAACGATCGAATACCTTCGGCAGAGAAAGCAAACGAATAATGTATACCTTACAGTTATTCATCAGATCGATGGTTGGATTGTTAAAGTGAGGTTTGGTCAGACTCTTAACCCCAAAGAACATGGAGACTTCCAAGCGTTTATGAGTGAATTAGGGATTACCTACGAACCAGATATGCGCTTACAAATGGTATTTTGGAGTTTAGAAACAGGGCAGTCTGTAGTAGAGGTGATGCGCCGTTATCAGGTAGCTGTAGTTTCTCATGGTCAACCAGATGCCAAAGATATTGAGGCTTTTCGGCAGCAGTTTACTAGAGGATTAGGCTATTGCCCAGAGACGTTAGCGTAAAGAATGCTGATTCTAGGAAAATAGACAAATTAAGGTAATTATCCCTAAAAAAAGCATTAATCCTGCTGGCATGAACTTACGGGTTTTAATCAGGCGAATTGCAAATACTACCACTAACATCAATGTAATGACTTGAGCAAGAATTGCGCCAACAGGCACAGATTGTAGCTGGATAAAAGCAGCAATAATTAGAATAACACCACTTATTATTCCTAAAATAAAGGAAATATGACTTTTGGCCTTAATATAACCAGATATTCCTCCTATTATCGAGATAATTCCGTAGGCGATCGTTGCTAAAATTGCCGTATTCATGATTGACAAAAGGTTTATGTGGGTTAATTAAACGCTAGAAATAATTTGTAAAACTCTTTCAAAGTCATCCAGTTGACCGACAATTCTGCGCACAGGCTCAGGCCAAACTCGGAGTAAAGTAGGGGTCGCAGCAATATTATAATTCTCTGCCTGCTCGGGATGTTTGGAAATGTCAATCACTTTTAGAGTATAGGGGTAAACTAGACCTTCTTCTAAAAGTTGATATATTTTTGTTAAAGTTTTTTCAATGGCAACATTGTCGCTAGAGACAAACAAGCTTAGAATATAGCCGTTATTATTTAGCTCTGGAAGATCTCGACTAGCTGGATAAGTAGTAATCGGCGATCGAGATATATTACTCCGACTTTCTAGGGTAATGTCTTCCGTTTCATTTGTTTTTAAGCTTGTATATTGTAGAGATCGAGCATTATAAGTTGTTGCAGTGGGGCGAAATATCTTTGCTGGTTGCTCTTCAAAATTAGGGTCTAGACGGATAACTAAATTATGATTTTCCCAAAGTTGAGGAAACTGATGGCGATAAGTTTCTAAAATCAGAGGATGGCAATATTCTTCTTGCCAAGGAACAGTTTGCCAAACTACCCCCTCTGTCTCAAATAACACGGTCAATAGAGATTGATAGCGTTTAACTGCGGGATAAATTTCTGCGGAGGTTACAATTTGTTGTGTTTTTGCATCTAACCAGCGATCGACTGTAGCTGTATATCCAGGTACTAAAAAATGAGGGGGTTCTGACAAGCTCAAAATTTGCTGTAGACTGAGACACAAATGAATGTGCCAATGAGCTTGCTTACTACTATCGACCCCATAAATTAAATCTCCTCCTGGGGTAAACAAGGCAATTCCTTTAAAGAACCGAGGTAAGGAAGTTTGATTATGAATCAAATTGAGGAATATGACTAATAGAGAAACTAGGGAAGGCTTAATTACCCTATTTTATTATTGCATAGCAATAGGTTTTTGCTGTCGAGCGTTTTTTATAACCCATAACTAATTTAAAAGAGCTATTAGCTTTTAGCTTCGTAGTTTTTGGGTTTAAAAAAGCTAATAGCTAGCAGCCAAAGCTACTTTAATATCTTCCCCGCAACATCATTGCCATTTCGTTAGCACTAGGAGAACATTCAAGGGCAGTTTCTTCGGTGATTCTACCTTCTTCATACAATCTGAATAACGAATGATTGGTAGTTACCATACCATCAAATTCTCCATCTTGCATGAGTGCGTGAATTTCATCATATTTACTCTGTCTGATATAGTCTTTAACTGTTTCTGTATTAATTAAAATGTCATGATACGCAGCCCTTTTTCCGTCGGTAGTACGACACAAACCCTGAGAAATAACTGCAACTAAAGATTCGGCGATCGCCACCCGCATGGCATCTTGTTCTTCTGCACTATAAAGAGTCAAAATCCTTTCTATGGTTTTAATCGCACTATTAGTATGTAGAGTCCCCATCACTAAGTGACCAGTTTGAGCAGCTTTAAGAGCAGTATTAACCGTTTCTCGATCGCGCATTTCCCCAATTAAGATAATATCTGGGTCTTCCCTTAGTGCTGCTTTAAGGGCGAGATCGAACTTGAGAGTATTAATTCCTACTTCTCTTTGTTTAATTAAAGACCTGCGACTACGATGGACAAATTCGATGGGGTCTTCAATAGTAATTATATGTTTGGCGTGTTCGTTATTGATATAATCTACCATCGCTGCCATTGTAGTAGATTTACCAGAACCTGTAGGCCCTGTGACTAGGACAATTCCTTTATGGGCATCAGAAATATCTCGAAATACAGGCGGTAATCCCAACTGTTCCATAGTCAGAATTTTCAGAGGAATTAACCGCATGACTAAAGCATGACCATTTAAGGTATTAAAAACATTAATCCTAGCTCTGGCAAATTCGTACTGAGTCGCCCCATCAAACTCTAACTCTTTTTGAAATTTTTGGATTTCTCTGTCTGAGAGGACTTCATATAACCAACTCATAAAAGTATTATGGTCGGTTTTCGGATACTCTGTTATCATCATTTCACCGCGATCGCGCATTCGCGGAACTTCCCCTACACCCAAATGAATATCAGAAAATCCTAACTCAAAAGCTTTCTTAACTATATATTCAAGGGATGGTTGCCCAGAGGATCTTTTGGGACGATTGGGACTTTCTTGAACTTTAGTTCTAGCTGAAACAGAACTTTTAGTAACAGATTTATTTACCATCTTGCCATTAATTGAATTAGTAGGTGGTGGTGGCGGTGGTGGCAGTGGTAATCCCTTAGAATTAGTCATTTTAGTTTAATTAATTTGATTTTTTTGTCGGCTTTATTTCTTGTATTAATATGCCCAAAATTCTTAATTTTGTAACATTAGTAACTAGATTTTTTACAGTTGAGTTATTTTTGATTCGTCTCGATCGGTATAACTACTTAGATAGCCTGTCTGAGTATAATTACTTAAGAGCGGTTGAAATTGAAAAGAAAAATAAACTCTAATGTTAAAGAAAATTAAGCTTGGAAAATGAGTTAATTCTTAATATTCATAAATAAAGATAAAAAAGGACTAATTAACAATGGGGATCGAGCTTTAAAGCAGATAATTAGATATTTATTTGATTGGCTTTATGTAAAATTTTGTTTAAATATGAGCATAGTTGTCGAAGTTTTCTTTATACTTAGTTTTAACAAAGTTATTAGCTTATGTAGCTAATTAAAAAATCAAGTTGTTGTTTCGTTAGTTGTTGTTGTTATTAATACCGGGAAAAGAAAATGCAATTAGTACAAAAAAATATTGAGTTACAAAATAGCTTCTTTGCAGTTATTAAAAGTTTTTTACTTTGGAGTTTTACTCTGACTGTTTGCTTTTTAGTAGTTGGTTTTCCTGTAGGGGTTTTAGTAGTAACCTTTGGGATTCTTTCTACATTAATATTACAGTTTGTATTTCCTGCCAGTGCCGTTTTGCTAGTAACTACTAGTCTCGTAGCAATTAATGTGTTAACGGTCTTAGTTGGAGCAACTATATTGACCTTTAAGGGAATTCACCCTCAAGAAGTTAGTTGGTTACAATGGCTCCATGGTAAAACTAAGTCGGTCAATACTTCAGTTTATGCTTCTTGTCCGCTCACTTGTGAGCTAAATTGATTAACAGCAGAATAAATAATTACATTACCTTTCTTTCATTGCGGTAAAGTCTAAAATACCACTGTATTGATTAATCCAGCCTATTACTAGGCTGCTTTTTTTTGCGATGAACTCATCTAATTTTTCTCTGTGCGTCACTTTAGGAACACGTCCAGAAGCGATTAAGCTTGCACCAGTAATGCAACAACTGCGTAGTCTATCTAGTTGTAAAACTCATCTAGTTTTGACAGGACAGCATAAAGAAATGGTCGAGCAAGTAATTCAGTTATTCGATCTAACAGCAGATCGCGATTTAAAGATTATGAAACCCAAGCAAACGTTAACAGAGATTACCTGCAATAGTTTAATGGGTCTAGAGAAAGTTTTTAGAGAGATTCAGCCTAGTTTGATTTTAGTTCAGGGGGATACTTCTACAGCATTTGCAGCATCACTGGCAGCATTTTACCAACAAATTCCTGTGGGTCATGTTGAAGCTGGTTTACGGACTAATGATTTATTTAATCCCTATCCAGAAGAAGCCAATCGTCGGCTTATTTCTCAGTTAGCTCAACTTCATTTTGCTCCAACAAAACTAGCAGTACAGAATTTGCATAATTCTGGAGTAACTGGGGCAGTACATCTTACGGGCAATACCGTGATCGATGCTTTGTTAACAGTTGCCAAAAATCAACCTCCCTGTAAAGTTGCTGGATTGAATTGGGATAAATATCGAGTTTTACTAGCGACAGTCCATCGTCGGGAAAATTGGGGCAAACCTTTAGAAGATATTTTACAGGGATTTAGTTTAATTTTAGATAGATTTCCCGATACTGCTTTGCTATTACCTTTACATCGCAATCCTACAGTCAGAGAGCCAATTAAAAAAACTTTAGGCAATCGCGATCGCGTTTTTTTAGTCGAACCCCTTGATTATGCTGCCTTAGTTGGGGCAATCCAAAAATGTTATTTATTACTTACCGATTCGGGAGGGTTACAAGAAGAAGCACCTAGTTTGGGTAAACCCGTCTTAGTGTTGAGGGAAACTACCGAAAGACCCGAAGCAATTGAAGCAGGTACTGCCAAATTAATCGGTACAGCACCAGAAAAAATATTGGCAGCAGCAAGCGAATTATTAAGCGATCGAACTGTTTATGAAACTATGGCAACGGCAGTTAATCCCTTTGGAGATGGTCATGCTGCGGAAAGGATTATTAAAATTATTAGTGATTATATAGGGATGGCACGAATAAGTTAAAGTTTTTATTTATATAGATTTGAAGCATTTTAAGCTGATTCTAATCCAAGGAAAATAACGAAAATCGAGCGAAAACCTTGCACTTCACGCTCGAAAGCTCGGAATGGAAAAAAAAGCTGATAGCTGATAGCTTATAGCTTTTTCAAAGGTTATGTCTTGCAACTCAAGTTTTTCAGCAACCCCTATTTAGGTCTATCCAATTATTAGATTCTAGTCTTATTCTCCACTAATTTTAATGCGATAGTTATTAACCGTATTTTCTTGATAAGAACCAATCCAAATTTTGTAGACACCAGGTTGCCATTGACCTTCTATAACAGGATTAATATAGTTTGCATCGTCATTACACCAAATTCCTCCAGGACCTTGAATTACGATCGTAGTATCCGTGAGGCTATCTACCTCAATTTTGAGAAAATCAAAAAACTTTTTAAGAGTCAAGGTATGATTTGGTTGTCGGTTAACAAAGCCATCACAGAAACCCGTAGCAGTTTGTTCTGTTCTAACCACTTCTAATGCTGCGATCGAACCACTACTCACTCCATCTACTAATAATGGATTAGAGGTAACAGGGCGATCGATGGTAATGTTTTTACTAATATTTTGTGCAAAAGCAGCAGGTATAGTAAGAAAATTGAAAACTATTTCAATAAATAAAAAAATATATATCTGGGGGTATTTAGAGTATTTTCTTGTTTTTTTATAATTTTGATTTAATATCTGGCTCATAACTAGTGAGGATACAAAATAAGTTTGATTAACTAAATATTAATCTTCTAAACTAGTTTTTTGACGTTATTAAAATTACAGTTGTTCCGTTGTAATTCAAGATTTTAGTTTAGAGCTAGAACCAGAAAAAGTTAAGTCAATTAGGGACGTAATCATCTACGACCCTATATTGGTTATAACTCAAAACTAGCTGTTGATTTTACTCAAAGAAGCTTGTAACCGAATTCGGTCTAATCCTTTTTGATGTAGTAATAACCAAGTTTGAATTAGATCGGGGCCATGCAATTCACCAGTTAAACCTGCCCTCAGAGAACGCATGACCAAACCCTTTTTAACCTTTTGACTCTTGGTTACTTGTTTAACAATAGTTTTGGCACTTTCTAGATCGAAACTAACACTCTGGGCGATCGCTTCAATTACTTCTTTGATAATCGCTTTTACTCCGTCCTGATTTAGTAAAGAAATTGCTTCTTCGCTATATTCTACCGAGTCTCCAAAAAGTAGATGACTTTCTTGTACTGCATCGGTTAAACGAGTCAAACTACCTGCAATCATTGCTGTTAAGCTTTCTAACCAGGGGCGATCGCTATCTATATTTACGTCATATCCTGCTGCTTGCCAATAAGGAATTAATAGATCGACTAATTTTTCTGCTGGCATAGTGTGCAAATATTGACTATTGAGCCAATCTAGTTTTGCCCAGTCAAATTTTGCCCCTGCTTTATTAACTCTTTCCAGGCTAAATTTTTCTGCTGCTTCTGCTAGAGTAAATATTTCTTCTGTGGAGTCTGGGGGAGTCCAACCTAACAAAGTCATATAATTTGCCAAAGCTTCTGGGACGAAACCCATTTTGCGAAAATCATCGATGGAAGTTACTCCATCTCTTTTAGATAGTTTACGACCTTCTTGATTGAGAATTAGGGGTGTATGGGCAAATTCGGGTACGGTTGCACCTAAAGCTTCGTAGAGCAAAATCTGTTTAGCAGTATTGGCAATATGATCTTCTCCCCGAATAACATGAGTAATTGCCATATCGATATCGTCTACTACTACTGCCAAGTTATACAAGGGTTGCCCAAAAGTATTATCTTCTGCTTCTGCTGCACGGGCAATAACCATATCACCGCCGAGATCGCTACCTTTCCAGCTAACTTTACCTCTGACTAAATCTTGCCAAACAATTTCGCGTTTATCGTCTATTTTAAAACGAATTACTGGTTTACGTCCTTCTGCTATGTAGGCTTGTTTTTGTTCTTCTGTTAAATTTCGATGACGATTATCGTAGCGCGGGGCAAGTCCTTTAGCTTTCTGTTCGTCCCGCATTTGCTCTAGTTCTTCAGGAGTACAATAACAAGGATAAGCCAAACCTTTATCTAGTAAAGTTTGAATTGCTTTTTTGTATAAATCGAGACGTTGAGTTTGGAAAAAAGGCCCTTCATCCCAAGTCAAACCCAACCAAGTTAAACCCGATTTAATATTTTCTGTATATTCTGGACGCGATCGCGCTTCGTCTGTATCTTCAACCCGTAAAATAAACTTACCCTGATGATGACGGGCAAATAACCAATTGAATACAGCAGTTCTTGCCGTACCAATATGTAAATTTCCTGTTGGTGAAGGAGCAATCCTTACTCTGACAGTCACAAAATACCTCTTGCTATAAATTAATAATATTGATGTGCAATCTCCTATTCTAACTATTAATCAACTGTAGTCTGAGGAGCTTCACAAACTTCTCTTCATAAAGAATTTTAAATTATTTGTCACAAAATATAGCCGTAATGATAAAAGGCGATTAGATTGTAACCACAAATAAATGATGGGGATAATAAATTTAGTGGAAATAACTAGATGGTTACTATCAGATCGAGATTTATCTGTAACTCTTGACATATATCATCATTCTTTTTCTTCTTTGGTTACTATTTTGGCGCAAATGATTGAAGACCCAGATGTTTTAGGGCAAATGCAAGATGCCTGGAACAACTTTATCGAAACTGGTCAAGTTTGGGCATTACTAATTGGTGTATTTTTTGGCTATTTGTTTAAAAGTTTAACTAGCTACTAAATAATTAGTTGGGAGTCCTTAATTTAATTTACAATGTAGTTCTCAATCTGTAGTTTGCATTGATTTGTCGTGACAGAAAAAAAAACCTGGAGCGATCGCTTTGAATCTTCTTTGCATCCAGCGATCGCCATTTTTAATGCTAGTATTGGCTTCGATATCGAATTAATTGAGTACGATCTGATAGGTTCGATCGCTCATGCTCAAATGCTCGCCCATACGGGTATTATTACTCAAGCAGAAGCCAAACAACTAGTTACAGGCTTAGAACAAATTCGTCAAGAATATCGAGGGGGTAAATTCAATCCTGGCATAGAGGAAGAAGATGTTCATTTTGCGGTAGAAAGGCGATTGACAGAGATTGTCGGAGATGTAGGCAAGAAACTTCATACAGGTCGATCGCGGAACGATCAGGTAGGAACAGATATCAGACTATATCTCAGAGAGCAAATTAAACAAATTCGCCGTAAATTACGTCAATTTCAGCTAGCTTTACTCGAACACGCTGAAAGCCATGTAGAGACATTAATCCCAGGTTATACTCATTTACAGAGAGCGCAGCCTCTAAGTTTGGCTCATCACTTGATGGCTTACTGGCAGATGGCGCAAAGAGACTGGTTAAGGCTTGGAGAGATATATCAGCGCACTAATGTGTCGCCTCTGGGTTGTGGTGCTTTAGCTGGTACTACTTTTCCGATCGATCGCCAATATAGTGCTTCATTATTAGAGTTTACCGCTATTTACGAAAATAGCTTAGATGGAGTAAGCGATCGAGATTTTGCGATCGAATTTCTGGCTGCTGCTAGCCTCATTATGGTACATTTAAGCCGTTTGAGCGAAGAGATAATTCTTTGGGCATCTCAAGAATTTAATTTTGTTACCTTAAAAGATAGCTGTGCCACGGGTTCTAGTATTATGCCTCAGAAAAAAAATCCTGACGTACCAGAACTAGTCCGAGGTAAAGTAGGTCGTGTTTTTGGACATCTTCAAGCACTCCTAGTAATTATGAAGGGGTTGCCTTTGGCTTATAATAAAGATTTACAAGAAGACAAAGAGGCTATCTTTGATAGTGTAAATACGGTCAAAGCTTGTCTAGAAGCCATGACAATCCTTCTATCAGAAGGACTAGAATTTCGCAGCGAAAGGTTGGCCGAAGCGGTAGGAGAAGACTTTTCTAATGCTACCGATGTGGCAGATTATTTGGCAGCTAAAGGTGTTCCTTTTCGAGAAGCTTATAATTTAGTTGGTAAAGTAGTAAAAACTAGTTTGGCTGCGGGTAAACTACTAAAAGATTTAACGATGAATGAGTGGCGACAAATTCATCCAGCTTTTGAGGATGATATATATGAGGCGATCGCACCCCGCACCGTAGTTGCTGCTCGTAATAGCTATGGGGGTACTGGCTTTGAACAAGTACGTCAAGCCATAAACAGAGCTAAATCCGAAATTAAATCTACTTGATTCTTGTATTTTAGTTAATTATCTAATTATTTTTATGCGTCGTTCTTGGCGATTTTTTAGCACTGTACTAGGTATTATTTTCCGCCATCCTGTCACTGGGATAACTCTAATTCCTATTTTGCCAGATGGTCGAATAGTTTTAGTACAACGCAGAGACTCTGGTAAATGGGGTCTACCAGGAGGAATGATAGACTGGGGCGAAGATATTCCGACGAGTGCCTATCGAGAGTTGCAAGAAGAAACGGGCTTAGAGTTGGTTAAAATTAGCCGTTTAGTGGGTGTCTATTCTGCACCAGACCGAGACCCCCGCATTCACTCTATCTCGGTATTAGTTGAAGCAGAAGTTAAGGGAACTTTAACCGTTAAAGATCCCTTGGAAATCATCCAAACCAAAGCTTTTCTACCAGAAGAGTTACCTTTAGGAAATCTCAGTCACGATCACGATCGACAGCTAAAAGATTATTTTAGTGGTTCAACTATTGTTGCTTAACATACATAACCTCAGTTCTGGATAAAAGGATTTAGCTTTATCCTAAATAATTTCAACCAGAACCGATATTAATTAAGACTCATATATTAACTTAGAATTAATATATGAACTTTACCATTGAGGGAAAAACCTACTGCTAAAAAAGAAAATAATCCCAACGAAAAATACAAATATACCTAAAAAAAGCCCTTCCACAATTCCCGCAAATACCCCAACACCCATTAATATTAATCCTGCTATCTTATAAACTTGAGAATTTTTCCACCAGTGCGCCTGTTCTTTAATACGGTGTCCACAATGAGGACAAGTGAGATCGTACTTAGAAACTGGCTGTTTACACGCCTTACAAGTGACTGAATCCATATAAATAATAAATATATTTCTCTATTAATTTTAGCTATATAGTTACAACTTAAATTTTTTAGTAATTCCTAACTCTTATTTTATCATTAATCACTACGGTCCATATACCAATATCCGATAGTTAGTCACTCGTTTCCCCGATGAGGTATCAAATAAAATTGATAATTTTAAAAGCGATCGCGATTCGCGACAAAGTATACTTGACTCAAATGTATCTCGATCGAGAAATTTAGTTTAAAAATAAATAAGCTACTCAATTAATTTAGACAAAAAATGTTAATTTCTCAACCCCATATTCTTGCTCTCGATTTTGATGGAGTAATCTGTGATGGCTTGAAGGAGTATTTTGCTACAACCCAAAAAACCTATACTCAAATTTGGCATGAAGATACAAGCGAAAAAACCGAGACATTAGCAACAAATTTTTATCATCTTCGTCCCGTAATTGAAACTGGATGGGAAATGCCGATCTTGTTAAGAGCATTAGTTTTAAACATCGATCGAGAAAAAATTTTAAATCAATGGTCGGAAGTCGCCCGAGACCTAGTCAAAACCGAACAATTAAATCCTAAAGAAATAGCTCACATCCTAGATACAGTAAGAGATAATTGGATTAAATCCGACTTAGATAGTTGGCTAGAGCTACATCAGTTTTTTCCTGGTGTAATTGAGCGTTTGGGCAAGTTAATCAAATCATCTCCTCAACTTTATATTGTTACTACTAAAGAAGGACGTTTCGTCAATCAACTATTAGCACGACAAGCAATTGAATTACCGAGAGCCTCAATTATCGGTAAAGAATGTCAGCGTCCTAAGTATGAAACTTTAAGACTGTTAAGAGATAGTATTACTCAAGATAATCCTTCTATTTGGTTTGTAGAAGATCGACTCAAAACTCTTAAATTAGTACAACAGCAACCAGATTTGGCAACAGTGCAATTATTTTTAGCCGACTGGGGATACAATACCGCCAGAGAAAGAAAGGCGATCGACCAGAAAATTAAGTTACTTTCTTTACCTCAGTTTACTCAAGATTTTACTGCTTGGTTATAATTCTCTAGTGGCGATCGCTTATCTCTTTAATAGCTAATTTGGCACTAATCGATCTAATTCTAGAAAATTATTTTGAGCCAAAATATCGTGTAAATTAGTTTCCGCTTCTATTAGACAAGCATGACCGCTTTTCGGCAAAGTAATTACTTTTCCTTGAGGTAGGGTTTTGACTAAACGTTGAGCTTCTTCTACAGAAGGTAAGAGCTTATCTGCACCCCCAGCGATAATTAAAGTCGGTTGCTTAATATTCTTTAGCTCTTGTTTGGTTAAGTTAAAATCCCTCAATAGAGATAAACGCCAACTAACAACTTTTTGCGGTAACAAGCGCATAGCTTCTATCAAAGCACGACGTTCTGGTAATTTAATTCTGCTCAATTCAGCTAAAAAAGGCAACAAACCGAGGGCTGAAGTTCGATGAATATAGTCTGGTATCCAAGGGATTAGATTTACACCCCAACCCAAAAAAGGACGTTGATTAAAACAGGAAGCAGGATTAACTAAGATTAATCGCTGTACTATATGGGGTGCTGCTACAGCTACTTTGAGAGCCAGACAACCTCCAAAAGACTCTCCACAAAGATAAACTGGTCTTGATGAAGAATGGGCAATTTCTTGTTCGATCGAATCTATAGTTTTTTTTGTAAGAGTACGCCAATTGTTTAGGTCATTGGCAGGGATAGACAAACAACGTAAATCGAACGATCGAGTCAACTCATCTGCTTGAGTATAAAATAGTTTGCCAGTACCATCCATTCCTGGTAAATAGATAAATAAAGGTTTTTGTGGTTGAATTTTCTTAGGGTTTAAAAAAATCATTAAAGTGGAAAAAATTAGTTAGGCATAAAAATTTGTTAATTATTATTGATTATTCCTCATTTTCTCTTGACATAGTTGCAGCTTGGAGAAGCTTCATAATTTCTTCTTGGCAATAAACATTTAAATTAGTTATTAATTGTTTAGCTTGCTTCCCTCGATATTTTTCTATTTGTTCTCGATCGAGAAAATAAGGATTGCCCACTAACAACTTAACCTGATGATAAAAAACCATCGGATGTAAACCATCACGCTCGAATAAAGATTCAGGGGTGAGCAAACAATCTCAGCCAACGAATGGGAAAAGTAGGTAAAATAGTTTCTTGGGTTGAAGCGATCGCCACTGGGACAATAGCAAAATTAGCTGTAGGTACTCTCAAGGTATTAGGAAAACGGTCTAAGTAGCTGGTCGTTAGTTTGACATTAAATATTTTGAGGATAGAGCAAGCAGTTAAACGCGAAGAAGTCAACATACAGCATAAGCTTAGAGATTCAAGCATTTTGATATCATAGCAACCAGGCATGGTCTAGTTACTAATGTCGCCGAGATTTATTACAGAAATCAACAAAGTATTAAGTATTTTCTGTGATTAACTCGATCGAGAGAGTGATGACTAATACTATTAGTGGGTAGTTAAGAACATAAAAACTAACTAGATCGTCTAAAAATCAAAATACTTAGTCTTTATTAATGACAAAAACATAAGACTATTTAAAGATAGATTACTTTTTTTGAATTAGCAGTAGATGAATAATCACCAGCATAATAAAAATCAATTTGCTTTAACTACTCCTCTTTACTACGTTAATGATGTGCCTCATATGGGTAGTGCTTACCCGACTATGGTGGCAGATGCGATCGCTCGTTTTCAGCGTTTGCGAGGGTTATCTGTCTTATTTATTACTGGTACAGACGAACACGGTCAAAAAATTCAACGTACAGCAGAAGCAAAAGGCTTAGACCCTCAAAGCTACTGTAACGAGATTGTACCTAGTTTTAAATCTCTCTGGGATAAATTAAACATCCAATACGATCGCTTTAGTCGTACTAACTCCCCCCGTCATGAACCCATAGTCAGAGAATTTTATCAACGGGTTTGGGATAAGGGTGATATTTACTTAGATCGACAACAGGGTTGGTACTGTGTTGCTTGTGAAGAATTTAAGGAAGAAAGAGAACTACTAGAAGATGGTTGTTGTCCACTTCACCCTAATAAAAAAGCTGAGTGGCGCGACGAAGAAAACTACTTTTTTAAACTATCTAAATATCAACAGCAACTCGAAAATCTTTACCAAGAAAAACCAAAATTTATCCAACCCGAAACCCGTCGTAATGAGGTGCTTAATTTTGTTCGACAAGGACTAAAAGACTTTTCTATTTCTCGTGTAAATCTAGATTGGGGTTTTCCCGTTCCTAACGATCCCAAGCATACAATTTATGTTTGGTTTGATGCTTTACTTGGTTATGTAACTGCTTTATTAGAACCAGAACAAGAACCAACTTTAGCTAATGCTTTATCCCACTGGTGGCCCATTAATTTGCATTTAATTGGTAAGGATATTTTACGCTTTCATGCTGTTTATTGGCCCGCTATGTTAATGTCTGCGGAATTGCCATTGCCAGACCGAGTTTTCGGGCATGGTTTTTTAACTAAAGATGGCAAAAAAATGGGTAAAACTTTAGGAAATACTATCGATCCTGTGGCATTAGTCGATCGCTATGGCGCAGATGCGGTTCGTTATTATTTTCTTAAAGAAATTGAATTTGGCAAAGACGGAGACTTTAATGAAACTCGTTTTATTAATATTCTCAATGCCGATCTAGCTAACGATTTGGGTAATTTACTCAATCGTACTCTGGGTATGCTCAAAAAATACTGCCAGGGTAATGGCCCTCAGCTTACCGCAGCAGATTTACCAGAAGATCATCCTTTAAAAATAATTGGCAATGGGTTGGGCGATCGTGTTACCTCAGCTTATGAAAACTTAGAATTTGATAAAGCTTGTGAAGAAATCTTTACGCTAGTTAGAGCTAGTAATAAGTACGTTGATGAAAGCGCACCCTGGGTTTTATTCAAACAAAAGCAAGAAATTGAAGTAAAAAAAGTATTGTATGCTGTTCTAGAATCAGTTAGACTATCAGCTTACCTATTGTCTCCCATAATCCCTAATTTAAGCAGTGATATTTATAAACAATTGGGATTTTCTTTTGATTTTAATAACAAAACACAAAATTTAGAAGCTGCTTTATTTAGTAAACATTCTCAATGGGGCAAGCTAAGTGCTAATCAAAATCTCGGCAAAGCTCGTCCTATCTTCTCCAAGCTAGAGTTACCGTCAGAAAATTGAGGCTTTTTGTTCGGAGCGATCGATTTTAATTAACAAGGTAAAAATAGCCAGGAAGGTATTTAAAACAAAAAGATAATTTTTTTAACAAACGAGGTATAAAAACAATGTTAGATAATTTTGAAAGCGATCCGATTTTTACCCCAGAACAAATATTAGAAAATAGAGGACGTGTTGCAATCTTTATTGATGGCTCAAATCTGTTTTATGCAGCACTACAGTTAGGCATCGAAATCGATTACAGCAAATTGCTATTCCGCTTAACTGGAGGATCGCGTCTACTGAGGTCTTTCTTTTACACTGGTGTCGATCGCACTAATGAAAAACAGCAAGGATTTTTACTCTGGATGCGTCGCAATGGTTATCGAGTAATTGCTAAAGATTTGGTGCAGTTACCAGATGGCTCGAAAAAAGCTAACTTAGATGTAGAAATCGCTGTAGATATGATGGCATTAGTTGGGGCTTATGATACCGCCATTTTGGTCAGCGGTGATGGCGATCTCGCCTATGCTGTAGATGCAGTTAGTTACCGTGGTGCTAGAGTAGAAGTTGTTAGTCTTCGTTCTATGACCAGTGATAGCCTAATTAATGTTGCCGATCGCTATATAGACCTTGACCAAATTAAAGAAGATATTCAAAAAACCACCAGAACTAACGATCCGTACCGCAGTTTCTCTGGCTTCGGTCTTTTGGACGCGGAACATCCATAATCACCATCAAGTAGATATGAATAGCGGTTGGTCGCCTTTGGTAAAAAAAGCAAAGAAAAGAGTTTTATTTAGTTCAATTAAACTTACTTCTGCTACTACCAAAGGTTTATTCTTTTTACTTTTATTGTGGTTACTAACCGCCTGTCAGTCTAGTTATATTAGAGAGCAATCTGATAATTCTAGGGAAGAAAGGTCAGAAACTCAATTGACTCTAGAAAATGCCATTTTAGAGCAATCTAATACTAAGGGAAATATAATCTGGAAAGTCAAGTCTAACAAAACAACTTATAGCCCAGATCGACAAACAGCTAAGCTAGAAGAAGTTACTGCCAATTTGTTGGAAAACGGCAAAATCATACTCCAACTAAGTAGTAGAAAAGGAGAAATTAAGCAGAATGGAACAATAATTCTGCTGCAAGAACAAATTTTAGTAACCGATCCCCGCAATCAAGCCGTAGTAAGAAGTGAACTTGCCGAGTGGCAACCAGCAGCACAAATCTTAAAGATTAGTCGAGGTATCGAAGGTAGCAATGATAATTTAAAAGTTACAGCAGATCGAGGTATTTATTCGATCGAGCGACAAAGTTTAGAACTAGCAGGAAATATTATTGCTACTACTGTTAATCCTTCTTTACAACTAAAAACAGACCAACTCATCTGGTCTATACCCCAACAAAAAGTTATAGGAAATCGTCCCTTAGAAGTCGTCAGTTACCAAAATAACCGTATAAGCGATCGCGTTGTGGCAGAACAAGGAAATGTAGACTTGCAACAAAATGTTATATCTCTGCAACAAAATGTAGAAATGCGCTCGCAAAATCCTCCTATCCAAATTGCTACTAACTCTCTTGATTGGAACTACGAAACCCGCATTGTTACATCAGATAGTCCAATTCAAATTATCGATCTAGATAATCAATTAAATATTGTTGCTAATCAAGGAACAATTGACTTAGACCAACAGATTGCTAATCTCGATAATGGTATTAAAGGAACTAACAATCGCAACCAGTCTCATTTATATGCTCGTCAATTAGTTTGGGACATTCCTACTGAGAAAGTTGAAGCAACAGGAAATGTTATTTATCGACAAGTAGACCCCCCTTTGAACTTAAGAGGAGACAAAGCGATCGGCACATTAAATAATAATAACGTGGTTATAACCAGCAAAAATCGACAGAATCAAGTTATTACGGAAATTAACCCTTAATTAATAAAGATAATAAAGAAGGTTTTTTGTCCACTTACCTATAAAGTTCAAAGTATGCTATCCTTAAGATGACTCGGACTCATGCGATCTTAACGCCCAAACCTTGTCAGGACTGGAAGGTAGCAGCAATACGGGATGCTTAAGATAGGCGTGGAATCCGAGTCCTTTAATTTTCTCTACATTTGTATTGAGACTAATTATTTTTCCTCTAGACCTATTGTTGTCATTTAATCTTCTAACAATTATTTAGATATTAAGTCTATTTATTTTAATCTTCGCCAAATTTTAACTAATTTCTCTTCTACCCAAACAATAATTCCATCCAGCAATTCTAATATTCTTACTAAGGGATGTTTTTCGTAACCTACAGTTGTTGCTTTAGTTTCTAATAAGTCTGAAGCTGTGTCTAATTGAGTTTCCAAGTTATTAGAGTAAAAAATGTTAGCAGATTCTTGAGCTTGAATATTATTATCTTGTTGTGTCGATCGCGGTTGAATAGTAGAAGAAATAGTATTACTAAAAATATCATTCCAAGATAACCAAGAATTTTCTTCTTTTGCAGGCGATAAATTTAGTTTGGGGGTTTCACCAGGTAGATAAGAAGATGCTGTTTTTGACGAAGTCTTGCTTAGCTCCGTCTTCTCAAAGCGGAGTACCTTTGACTCTAGAGGTATACTGGGATTAGAATTAGGAAGAGCGAACCGAGAGCTACCCTTAATTTTATTTTTTGCTTTTGAGTTATTTTTAATAAAAAAGTAGTCGATCGCAGCTTTAATAATAGCGCGAATTTTAAAAGGATTATAGTTAAGATCGTCTTGGTTTTGAGAATAGAGATCTAAACGATCGGAAGAAACAGAGGTAGATAAAAATGATTTAGTTTCTAAGTCAGCTAATTTATTATCTAAAGAAGTTAAAAACTTCCCTTTATAAAAAACAGGATTACTAGAAGGTAAAACAGGAGAATAAGAAGCTAATTTAGACTCTCCAAACAGATTAACTTTAGTAGCTATTGGGCTAGTTTGTACCCAATCTAGCATCTGCCAAATAAACTTTATTGGTGTAGTTTTAGCAGAATTTTTTTGAGATATTTGAGGTAGGTCAGCTAAAATTTTTCTAGTAGTAGTAATAAGTAAACCAGGTTGTTGATGTCTTTTAGCAAGATATTGTTTTAATATTTGTTGTTGTCTGGGATTAAGTATATTAAGAATACGATTGTGACGATCGACTAAAACAATTTTGCGAGAAGCTAAGACACTAGCAACTCCCCGAATCAATTGTGAAGAGCGAGGTACAACAGGAGTAACTTGAGTGGCAAGATTATCTAGTTGAGAAGCTGTTACTTGAGACTGCTTTTTTGGTGGTAAAGATGGTGTACTTTGCCAAAGATCGGCGCACTGCTCTGCTCGATCGACAGGTAAAATATCAACAGTATTTGTCGCGATATTATCACTGTTTTCTCTAGCTTGAAGCCAAGGTTCGACTAAATTTAAAACTTCCTCTAAAGGTACAGAGGCAGTAGTCAGAGATGATTCTGTATGGCTCGATCTAGCTTCACTCAAAAATAAAGGAGATTGTACTTTAGACTCTAGTCTTTGCCTGAGAGTACGACCAGTTTGTAGCATTACATAGAAAGGATACAGCAGTAATTGTATACCCATTTCTGTTGTCGAGCGCAAACGACGCACGGTCATTCCTAGCTTATCTTGCCAACGAATTGTCTGACGATTGATAAAGTTCAACAATCGGCTTTTATAAGGTTCGTTAGACATAGCAGTACACTCCGTGAAGTCTAATTTCTTCAATCTTATCTTTATCTGGCTTTTTGATAAATATCTCTAGTTATTCTTTATCGACAAAAAACATAAAAAGAGATGGCATTAATTGTTTCCATCTCTCTCGATCGCTAATTTAAACTTTTAATTCTTAATTTAATTTTCTTGTTGTTGATAGAGATAATAATAACGTCCTCTCAATTCCATTAACTCTTCGTGAGTTCCTTGCTCTACCACCGAACCAGAATCCATCATGACAATTGTATCGGCATTTTTAATTGTACCCAACCGATGAGTAATAAAAAAGACCGTGCGATCGTGAAAAGCCTCTTCTAGGTTGTGAGATACTTGTTGTTCTGTAGAATAGTCTAAAGCACTAGTTGCTTCATCTAATACTAGTAACGCTGGCTGTTGTAGCACAGTACGAGCGATCGCAATTCTCTGTCTTTGTCCCCCAGATAAAGATGAACCCCTCTCTCCAACTTTAGTATTGTAACCATTGGGCAGAGTCATAATAAATTCATGAGCAGCAGCAATCTGAGCAGCAGCAATAATTTCTTCGGTGGTTGCATCGGGATTGGTTAGAGCAATATTGTCCTGAATTGTACCTTCAAATAAGAGGGTATCTTGAGGAACAACACCAATCTGACGGCGTAAAGAATACAATTCTACTTTATGAATATCATACCCATCAATTAAAATCCTGCCTGATTCTGGTTCATAAAGACGAGAAATTAACTTAGTTAAAGTACTTTTTCCCGCACCACTACCGCCGACAATCCCCACAAACTGCCCAGCAGGAATTTCCAGTTTAACGTTAGAAAGCTGCAAAGGGCCAGTTTTTTTGAAGCGGAAAGACACATTATCATATTTAACCTTACCAGTAATTGCTGGCATGGGAATATTATCACGGTCTTCTTCTGCTTCTTCAGGATGATCGACAATATCAGCTAATCTTTCTAGAGATAAGGCAGTTTCTTGGAAGTTCTGCCATAGTTGTGCCAAACGCATAATCGGAGAGGTAACATAACCAGAAATGATCCTGAAAGCAATTAACTGCCCCAGAGTTAACTTACCATCCAAAACTAAATAAGAACCAACCCCAATAATGAGAACACGAGATAATTTATTGAGAAATCCACTCGCAGAACTAGCAATAGTTGAGGTAATTACTGTTTTAAAGCCAGTAGAAACATAACGAGCGTAACGTTCTTGCCATTGCCAACGAGAGCGTAACTCAATATTTTGTGCTTTTACTGTCTGAATACCTGTTAAGATCTCCACCAAATAAGATTGTGTTTCGGCATTGCGTTCGGCTTTAACCCGTAATTGCTTTCTAATGGTGGGAGAGAAAACTAAGGTCAGACCGACAAATATAGGAATAATTGCCAGAGAAACCGCCGTTAAGACCACACTATACATCAACATAACGATGATATACAGTACCGAGAAGATAGTATCTAAAACAACAGTTAATGCTGTTCCTGTTAAAAACTGACGAATTCTTTCTAATTCATTGACTCTTGTCGAAATTTCACCCACTGGTCTGCGCTCAAAATAGCGTAGTGGCAAACGCAAGAGGTGATCGATAATTTCTGAACCGAGAGTCATGTCGATACGATTGGTAGTATCGACAAATAAATAGGTTCTGAGGGTAGTTAGCAAAGCTTCAAAAACATTGATCACAATCAAGAAACCAACTAACCATCCCAAAGTATCTGGACTATTTTGACTAATGACTTTATCGATGATTGTCTGAATCATCAAAGGATTAGCCAAATTAAATAGCTGGATAAAGAAAGAAGCAATGAAGACTTCGATTAATATCCGTTTATACTTGATAATCGAGGGTAAAAACCAACTAAGACCAAATCTTTCTTGAGGAGTTTCCTTGGTTTTTTGGAGTAATAAGACTTCTCCTTCTTCACCCCAAGTATCAAAAAAGTCTTGAGGAGAGCGTTTGAGGATACCTAGTTCGGGAACACCAATAACGATCGATTTTTCACTAATTTCGTAGATCACCGCCAAACTGTCTTGCCAGCGCACTAAGCAAGGAGTTTCTAACCGTACAAATGCTTTGGCAGGAGCTTTAATTAACTGGGGGTTTAAACCCATTAACTCAGAAACAGCACCGCATAAAGCCAGGGACAGATTACCCGTACGTTTGATTTGCTCGTCTAAAACCCTTTGAATAACTTCTCGTCGAAAGGGCATTCCAAAATAACGACTGATCATTTGGAAGCAAGCAACCCCTACTTCTAAAGTTGTATTCCCACGAACAATGGGGTAGTCTTTTGGTGCTAACTCGCCTTTTTTCTCCCGTCGATCGAATTCGCTTTCAACATTTTCTATTTTATCTGGCGCGTATTCAATTTCTCCACCCCAGTCTACATTGCCGTTTTCTCCATTCTGACTAGCAATATTGGAGATAGCCAAAGCATCCTGTTCTTCCTCACCTTCTTGATAGTTAAACCATTTATTGCGAGGAATAGAAATTAATCGAGCAGGACGAGAACCTATTACATTAATATATTGACGGTCTTTGGTAATTTCTAGGCGATCGCCTACAGAAAAATCTTCAATTTCTCCACCCCCACTAACCAACCACACTCTTTGAGGATCGAGTAGAGGCACTGTTAACTGGTCATTTAAAGGATGTTTTCCTGGGGGTAAAAGATAGACTTGCGCTTCTGCTACTGCTGTTTCTGCTAGCTGTTTGAGGTCTAAATCTCCTTGAGCTTCTTTTTCTAGTTGAATACCTAACAGATCGAATACTTCAACTAAACTCGGTTTATTGGCAAATTCTTGTTTGAGATTGGGATATCGCTCCAATAAATTGTAAAATTCCTGATTGCTTAGGGTTAAGCAGACAACCTCTGTAGAAGCCATAGCCGTTTCACAGGGTATACCCCTTGCTATATTAATCCACCCTATAATTTGCCCTGATTTGACTAATTCTAGAGTTATGGGCATTTTTGTACGAGGATCGTAACCAAGCATCCGTGCTTGTCCTTCACAGATAATGGCTACTTGACCTTGCATTTTTTCCCGCATAACCATTACTTGTCCCATGCGATAGCGTAATGGCTTAAGTTTTTTAGATAAGCTCGTTATTTCTTCTGGGGGTAATTGGTTGAACTGAGGAATCAGGGCAAGAAACTGTTCTATTACGGTGATTGTATAGCTCATAATTAAGTCAACTTAACTAGTGACTGCGTCAGGGAGGAAAGATACTTTCTGTTTAATTTCTTCATTTAGCCATTCTCTAAACATAGAGTCCAGCATCCTTTGTCTCATTGGTGCATCTAATTCGGCAGAAATATAGTTTTCTAGGCGAATAATTACAATCCATTCTCCTACACGAGTAGGTGGTACGATTTGACCTGGTTTCATAGTAGATAGTAGCTGAGCGATCTTTGGATGAGGTGCATTGATTTCTACTGGTCCAATTAACCCTCCTGTTTGTGCTTCCGATCCCAAAGAATACTCCATTGCTAATTCTCGAAAACTACTTTCTTTTTCTTGAATCCGAAAATATAATTCTTGCGCAATTTCTGGTTTATCAGTTCTAATTAAAGAGTAAACTACCCGATCTAACTGAGCTTTGCGTTGGCTAAAATAAGTTTCTACTTCGTTTCCCCAGGTATTTTCTTTAAATTTGTCTAGTTTGAGTTTTTTCAGCAAAGACTTTTCTAGCTGCTCGTGGGTCATACCTTGTTGTTTTAACCAATTTTGTAATTGTTCTTCTGTAAGCAGTTGGTTTTGCTGACAGAATCGATTGTGTACCGAGGTTTTTTCTTCAGTAGAACATTCAATCTTGGCAAGAGTTTCATCTATAATGATTTCCTGGGCTAATTTCGGCAAGATTTGATACTCCGACAACAAAGGAATTAAATCTTCTGAAGTATATACCCGCTCACCAATTTCTAAAACAACACTCATAGGGGTCAAATTAGATTATGTTAAAAATAACTAAATAGGCAAAATTAAAGAATACATAAATATACTTAACATAAATATTCTCTAACAGACAGCGATCGATTTTTCAATCTATTTTGCTGCCTATACTACAGTCCATCAGTTAATTTTTTTCGATCTCAATTTAACCTACTTTATACTGAATGGCATCTTCTCCACCACTTTTCTTTTCAATTATTTGTAACTATATTTATCTGTCAGACAACAAGAGTACCACCGCATAAGCACAGATGCCTTCTTCGCGACCAACTGGCCCTAATTTTTCATTGGTAGTAGCTTTAATGCTAATTTGTGCTGAGTTAATAGATAAGGTTTGGGCTAGGCGATCGCGCATTGCTTTAAGATGAGGTTTAAGTTTAGGTCTTTCTGCAACTACAGTAGAATCGATATTACCTATTTGCCAACCTTGAGCTTGTACTATTTGATGTACTTGTTCTAGCAAAGTTAGGCTATTTGCTCCCGACCATTGAGGATCGCTTGGGGGAAAATAATGACCGATATCTCCCAAACTCAATGCTCCGAGCATGGCATCCATAATTGCATGAGTAAGAGCATCTGCATCACTATGTCCTAATAAACCTAAAGAATGGGGTATTTCTACTCCTCCTAATATTAAAGGTCTGCCTTCTACTAACCGATGGATATCGTAGCCGTTGCCAATACGGATGTTCATTATTAGTTATTAGTTATTAGTTATTAGTTATTAGTTTAAAGTTCTGTCATCCTTTTTCTTTTAACTTCGTCTAAAAAATTAGCTATGGTTTGATTAAATTTTTCTGGCTCGACGAGGAAAGCCCAATGATTGCCAGGAACTTCTTTAATTTCTAAATTGGTCAAGTAGTTTTGATAGGGTCGAAGTTGCCAATTAATGCGATTTAGTCCTGCTTCTGGTTTGATAAAAAGAGTGGGAATAGTTAATTTTTGTGTTAATCCATTTACTTTCATAACATCTTTAAAAATACCATTACGGGCAGACACACTAAACTTACTGACCCATTGCCCATCATCTCTAAGTCTAATACTTTCTTGAAAAGCTTTTTGCTGCCATGAATTCCAACCGCGATATTGTTTTAAGTTTTTGGCTAAATTTTCTGCCTCTTCATAACTAGCAAAAGGACCCATTCCCTTTAAAAAAGGCAAGATTCTATACAGCAAGGGGAAGGTAATCTCAAACCAAGCAGGTAGTTTGCCAATAAAAAAAGGATCGACTAGAATCAGACTGCGAAAACGTTCTGGATATCTAGTCGCCCAAAGGGTTGCTATCTTAGCACTCCAGGAATGCCCCAAAATATGAGCATTTTGCCAGCCGAGAGCCTTCATCAATGCTTCTAGATCTTCAATAATTTCACTGGAACTATAACCTGTTTCTGGTTTACTACTTTCCCCATGACCCCGCAAATCGGGAGCGATAATATGGTAGCTATCCGCCAAATATTCTCCTAAATTTGTCCATACCCAAGCAGAATCTGCTAAACCATGTAACAACAATAATGGCTCTTGTCCTCGATGCCATTCCAGATAAGCAAGTTTAAGTTCTGAGAGGTTTAAACTTTTTTGTGTGGGCATAAGTATCATTCTGATAGTTAAATAATAAAAAATGTACCGATGAAAAACCAGGTTTGATCTCATTTAGTCAGAGTAGTTGTAACTACAGGTTTAATGAATACTCTGTTTTTAACTCCTCCAAAGCCAGTTTATAGTCAAATTGTTCCTCAAGCTTGGGTATCTCTGGGGGGAAAAGATGGGGATTTTACTTATGCTGGAGGTGTAAGATTTTTAAATATTGGATTAGAAGTAGGTACGGGGGCAGAAGGAGCAACGGGAGGAGATATATTAGGTTTTCTCAATCTACCTTTTGTATCTCCCTTTGTGGGAGTTGGTATCTATTCAGGAGATGACACTTTTGCTTATTCTGGTGGCGTACAATTGAAACTCCCTGGTAATTTCTTTTTTGGAGGAGGATATCATTCGCTCCGTGGTTTAAACGGACAAATAGGCATAAAATTTTAATCGATAATTTTTTTAAGGGAGTGGACGTGAAAAATCCACAACTGAAGCTCGTCCCACTGAAGTGAGAATCCCCCGATTTATCGGCGGGAGCGTCAAGAGAACAAATATTTAGTTCGATTTAGGGGAAAAGCTAAGAAAGATAATGCTTAAGATGTAAACATTTTAAGCATTTTTTTCCACAAAACCTACTTCGCAGCTTCGCCTATTGCTCTCTATTGCCATCCAATACGGGTAAAAAATTGTTTAATTTCCGAAGATGCCTCATCGGGTGTCTCATAATGAACAAAATGTCCAGCATTCGACGCAAAGCTAAACTCTAAATTTGTAAAATATTCACTGAGGCGGTCAGTCCAAGTCTTTTTGAATAAAGGGTCATGCTCGCCCCAATAGATGCGGGTAGGAAGCTCGATCGGTGGTGGTGCTGGTGCATTTCCTTTAATTACAGCCATTCGGCTAGCATGATTGCTGAGATACCAGTTGAAACCGCCTTGTAAATTCCCAGGCTGCATAAAATTATCAACCCATAGCTCTAGTTCTTCATCGAATGCCGATTTTTGATATGACCAATGATGCAAGAACTCCCTAATATAGATTCGACAAGTCTCGCGAGACGAACCAATTAATTCGGCTACCCAAGGTAACTGGTGAAAAAATTGATACCAAGTTTCGAGCAGATGATCGGGTTCGAGCCAACGCGCTCCTATTCCAGGATAGGCACAGTTAAAAAAGAATAAGCCCGATACCCGTTCGGGAAAACTACGAGCAAAAACTTGTGCGACAAAACTGCCGACATCATGAGAAACTAACCCAACTTTGGGAATATTTAATTTATCTAGCAGATTATATAAGTCATTTGCTAAATTTTCAGGAGAAGCATCGGTAGCAGGTTTATGAGATGTTTTTTCAGAATCACCAAATCCTCTAAAGTCTGGAGCAATTAGATCGAAGTCCGATCCCAGTCTCTCAATTACAGGTTTCCAGACATAAGACCATTCTGGCCAGCCATGTAATAATAGTAAAGGTTTTCCACTACCTGCTCTTAAGTAATTAATACTTAATCCTTCTAGATCCGCTACGTAGTTTGAAATCATATTATCTTAAAAGATTTTCTGTTGCTGCAAGAAAAATATAAGATAGCGTACCTAGATCCATTGACTCTGCATATTCCTCTAGGTTAAACCCGCATATTAATAATCGATCGACTGAATTAATTTACTTAATTATTTTTCACTGAAAGCTACTTTAGACAAGATTGTCATTGGCGTAATTTCTTCTAAAAGTTTTATTTGTTGTCGATCGCGCACGAACAAAGAACCAGCAAAACCCAACGAGTTAATGGAAATTGAGTGACAAGATTCTTGCACTCTGGGGACAATTAGCATCCATTTTTGAGTAACCAGCAAATTATATGCCCCAGATTGAATTGGGCTGTTACTATCTACTTCTAACCCTACTGCGGATAATAAAGAGTAGTAGCAACTAAGTAATTTTTGTCCTACTTCTATTGCCGAGTCAGACTCAGTTAAAGATAAAAATGAGATCGCATGACGAAAGGTAAAATGAGGAATTTTTCCCCAAGAATCATGAAACTTTGTACCCTCTATGGCAGGTTCGATGGGTAAATAACATTCTTCAGGCACGAAAGGCAGGGGTAATATTTGCAAATGTTTATGTTCTTGAGAAGCACCAGCAAGCTTACCGCCGTTATAAAAGGCTAAACCATCTATTTCCCGCAAGCATACCCCTAAAGCAATAAAGTCAGCTAAATTCAGCCAATTTTCTTGGGATTCAAACTCACGGGTAACAATTAATAAATGATGGTCTACTACATTAAATTTATTTAAAAGGCAAAGATGGGTAGGAGAAATATCGCTGACAAATAAGTCTTCTTCGTAGGGTAGAAAAGGATTAAACTTTTTATTTGTTTTTTTTTCTTCTTGTTTACGTTGTTGTTGGGCTTGTTCTTTTCTGGCAATATTAGCAAGATGACGTACTAAAAAGGAAATACCATTACTTTCAATAAATTGATAATCTGTTTCGATCGATTTTAATGCACCAGTTTTACGAGCAAATAAAGTTTGTTTAACTGTTTTTTTCCATAATTGACCTGGTTCTAACAGTATTAGTGGGTCTGTCATTTGCTAAATTTTGCTTGATTTTGTTGCTACTTACTCAATAAGTTTGTTGCTAAGGCAGCTTTGCAGTCAGTAGCGATTTGCTGTTTGAGGGCTTCTAGGGAAGCAAATTTTTGTTCTGGACGCAAAAATCGCTGTAAATTGACACGAATTCGGCGATCGTACAAATTTCCCGACCAGTTTAACAGATGAACTTCGACAGTAGGAATATTTCCCGACACTGTAGGACGACAACCAATATTCATCACTCCTTGAATGGGCTGAGAATTAATCTTTTCCTCTAGCAAAACCTCAACGGCATAAACACCATAGCGAGGAAGTAGCTTTTCTGGCGGTATTTGTAAATTGGCTGTAGGAAAACCGATCGTTCTTCCGAGTTGTTGCCCTTTTACTACTTTACCAGTTAAAGAATAGGCTCTACCCAACATAAAGTTAACTTGTTCTATTTCTCCTGCTTGTAAGCCTTGGCGGATTAAAGAACTGCTAATACGTAAGTTTTCAGTATTAGATCGATCTAGTTTGTAAAGGGTATTAATATATACTTTAACTCCAAAATCTGAGGCGATCGCTTTTAAATCTAGAGCCGTTCCCTTTCTTTGAAACCCAAAGCGGAAGTCTTCCCCCACACTAATATATTTAGCTTGCAATTTTCTAACTATAATTTTTTCCACAAATTGTTGTGGACTCAAAGAGGCTAATTCTCGATCGAAGGGCAAAAGTACTAATTGCTGAATACCTAACTTGTCTAACTGCTGAGATTTTTCCTCAATTGTCGTCAGTAGTTGGAGTTTTTTGCCTGTAAAAAACTCGCGAGGATGAGGAGAAAAACTAACAACAGTGGGATAAATATATCCTGTTTCTTGGTTGTTAGATTGCTCGAAAACTCTCTCTAGTACTTTTTGATGACCTCGATGAATCCCATCAAAATTACCAAGAGCGATCGAAGTTGGCGTTAATATTTGTTTGCTCGAATCCGTAACGATCACGCTTTACATTTTGCAACAATTTGCTATCTTCAAATTATACCGAAGATAATAAATTTCTTGTCATAATTTGAAAATATACAGCGAATAAATAGCCAAACAATAGACCGCAGACCTATTAATATGTGAATTATGGCTAGGTCTGGGGTCAAACACTTACCCTCTTATTCTGCTTCGCCTCCTTGAATTTTCAGAAGCAAAAAGCCCCAAGCCAATCCGCCTAAAACAAGAACATTAGCTAAAATTATTCCATTAAAAAGCATTGACTCTGCGCTCATGTTAGTTTCTCCTATCTAAATTAAATAAAGTTTAGTTATTTTTAGTGACAATTGCTATTGTAAAGCAATATGAACTGAATTAGGAGTTAAGAAGTTATTCTGTCACTACTGCAACTTCTGAATTTCTGAACTTATACTGAGAGCGAATGACACAACAGCCCCATTTAGCAATTACATTAGGCGATCCTGCGGGAATCGGCGCAGAAATAATTTTAAAAGCCCTGGCAGATGATACTATCTACCAAAACTGTCATCTTACGGTTATTGGCAGCAAGAAGGTATTACAATTTACTTACGAACATTTACTTAAAAAACAGCATTTACAGAAAGAGGATTTAGTCGATCCAGCAGAAATAGATATAATCGATCTGCCGATGATGTCAGATATTTCTTTTGGTCGAGGAAATGTCGAAAGCGGTGCTGCTAGCTTTGCTTATTTAGATAAAGCGATCGACTTAACCTTAGCTGGTAAGTTTCAGGGTATTGTGACTGCACCAATTGCTAAATCTTTGTGGCAAGCTGCGGGACATCATTATCCTGGGCAAACAGAAGTACTAGCTCAAAGAGCGGCAGTAGAAAAATTCGGGATGTTATTTGTAGCGCGATCGCCTCATACTGGTTGGACTTTACGTACTTTACTGGCAACAACCCATTTACCCCTAGCGAAAGTACCTCAGGCTTTAAACCCTGCTCTAATGTCTTTAAAATTAGATTTATTGATTAATTGTTTAAAAACTGATTTTAATATTAGCCAACCAACGATCGCCATTTCTGGGTTAAACCCTCATAGTGGAGAGGAAGGGCAATTAGGCACGGAAGAAAAAGAATGGTTGAAAGATTGGTTAGTCCAGGCACAAAGCAATTATCCTCAAATTAAATTAATCGGACTCGTTCCCCCAGATACGATGTGGGTAAAACCAGGTCAAGCTTGGTATGGTAAAGACTCTAATTTCGAGGGAGATCTAGCTGCCGATGCGTATATAGCTCTTTATCACGACCAAGGTTTAATTCCCGTGAAGTTAATGGCTTTCGATCGAGCTATTAACACTACCATTGGCTTGCCTTTTATCCGTACTTCCCCCGATCATGGTACGGCTTTCGATATTGCTGGTCGGGGAATAGCCAATCCTAGTAGCATGAAAGCTGCTATAGAATTAGCCACCGAATTAAGCACCGTTAGGTTAAATAATTAGCCTGAGTTCGCGCTTTGGCTGAAAAGTGGACAGACATCTTGCTGGCTTAAGAATTGTCCTGAATTTTATTTGATTCTTTCCTAGGGCTTTCAAAAAACTAATAACTAGTAGCTAATAAATACCCTAATCAATCATCTTTTTATCGCGAACTAAAGTTAATTAGTCTTTTTTGCTGGGGCGAGGGCGAGATTTGCCTATTTTTCTACTTCTGCCAGAATCCCGTTGAACTCGATCGCCCGATGAGCTATCAAGTTTATCCTCATCATCATTATATATATCTAAATATATAGATTGACCAGCAATAGTAGCAGCAGTGTTAAGCACTTCTCTGATAGCTTGGATATTTCGACCACCACGACCAAAAATCCTCCCTTTTTCTGAGTTATCGAAGGATACTCGCAACCAAATCTTCTTGGATTCTGTTAATATTTCACAGTCAATTTCTAAAGATTCTGGATTTTCCAAAAAAGGTTCGAGGAGAAATTTTACCAGTCCAACATAATCTGGACTAGTAATGGTGGGAGTGGCAGACAAAGATGTCTTATTAGGCATGAACTTGTTCAAACACTTTAGCTTTGTTGAGAATACTACGCACAGTCTCTGTAGGTTGCGCCCCTTCCTTCAACCGTTTGACAATAGCGGGAACATTCAATCTAGTTTCATCAGTTCTAGGATTGTAAAAGCCCAACTCTTCTAGGGGACGACCATCCCGACGACTTCTACTATTAATTGCTACTATGCGGTAGCTTACTTCTCTTTTTTTACCGTACTTTTTTAAACGCAGTTTTACCATATTACCTCAAAATTCTTCTTTACGATTGTAATCGATCGCTCCTGTAAAGTTAACAGTATTTAGTAATTACAAAGTACCAAAACCTTTCTTTTTCTTGCTTTTTTTCTTTTTCTTTTTCGAGCCACCAGTAAAATCCCGAAAACCAGGCATTCCGCCACCCATCCCAGGCATAGATGGCATACCAGGCATTCCGCCCCCCATCCCAGGCATAGATGGCATACCAGGCATTCCCCCCATTCCAGGCATTCCTTGACCCATTTGTTGCATCAGCGATCGCATCCGCGTAAAGTCTTTAATTAATTTAGAAACATCTTTTTCTTGAAAACCAGAACCAGCAGCTACTCGACGGCGACGACTGGGAGATTGCGCCAATAAATCGGGATTACTCCTTTCTGCCTTAGTCATGGAGTTAATCATCGACTCGGTGCGTTTGAGTTGGCTTTCTCCTTTTTGTAAATCTGCGCCACTAATCTTATTCATCCCTGGGATTAGCTTTAAGACACCGCCGAGAGAACCCATATTTTTGAGTAAGCGCATTTGCTTGAGGAAGTCATTAAAGTCAAACCTAGCTTCGAGAATTTTTGACTGCATTTTCTCGACATCAGCCAAGTCTAACTCTTCTTGAGCTTTTTCCACCAAAGTTAAGACATCACCCATATTTAAAATACGGGAAGCCAGGCGATCGGGATAAAATGGTTCTAAAGCTTCTACTTTTTCCCCAACACCAACAAATTTAATTGGTTGTCCTGACACTTGGCGTACCGATAGGGCTGCACCCCCACGAGTATCGCCATCGAGTTTAGTCAGAATTGCCCCAGTAATGCCAATTTGTTCGTGAAAAGTATGAGTCAAGGTTGCTGCTTCTTGACCCGTCATGGCATCGACTACCAGTAAGGTATCATCGGGATTTACAGTTTCTTTGATACGGGCTAATTCCCCCATCATATCTTCGTCAATTTGCAGGCGACCTGCGGTATCGATAATTACCGTATCGACTTCTAATTCTTTGGCTTTAGCTAGACCCTGACGGGCAATTTCTACAGGATCGGCATCCGTACCCAATTCAAAGACAGGAACATCGATTTGTTGTCCCAAAGTTAATAATTGATCGATCGCAGCAGGACGATAGACATCTGTTCCTACCATCAAACAGCTACGTTTTTGTTTACGAAGATAAAGAGCTAATTTAGCAGTAGCAGTAGTTTTACCCGTACCCTGCAAACCCGCCATTAAAATGACCGTAGGTGGTTGTTCCGCATGAGCTAGGGGAACATTGCTTTCCCCCATTACTTTGACTAATTCATCGTAAACAATTTTAATAAATTGCTGACCTGGATTTACTCCAGAAATAACCTCTGCGCCTAAAGCTTTTTTTTCGATCTCACCGATAAAGGTTTTGACTACTTGTAAATTAACATCAGCAGATAAAAGAGCGCGACGTACTTCTTTTAAAGCATCCTGAATATTCGATTGAGAAATTTTATCCTGACCGCGTAGTTTTTTCCAAGCATCATCAAGGCGATCGGCTAAAGCATCAAACATAAAGCAATTTTTTAATCTAACATTTCTTTTACTAGGTTATATGGTAACAAGTAGCGAGTCAGAAATTTAGACTGTCGATCGATGAGCTATAAATACTAACCAATCAACCAGAAATATCTTTAGAATATTCTGGATTAATCGTTTCCATTTTGAGTAAGATTTTTTGTTTCAGATTTTTCAATTCTCGCTTAAGTATTGATTTTGCATCTAGGGGACGACCTGCTGTTTTAGTTATTTGACTGGTATCTGCCCATTGTTTGAGCATGACTCGATTTTGGGGATTGATGGTAGATTTCATCACATTTTGACAGTATCCAGGTTGGTCTAAGCTAAAAAAGAGAATATTGTAAAAACCTAAGTCCGCTAAGGAACGAGTAATTCTTTGTCCTTTAACTGTTTTCAGGTCTAAATAACAAGGTAGCCAACGAGGTTCTTGTTGAGGATGATAAAGAAGAGTAATCCATAACAAGACAGGATGGGGTTGATTGACAAATAAAAATTGATTGTAGCGACTGCACAACAGATGATTGAGAATATCTTGATTGTCTAACATCACACAAATATTGGCAATTTCTCCTATAGGAGTATTTAACATCTCAGCAAAGACAATTTTTTCAATGGGTCGCTCTTTTGGCCAAGACTGTTGCAAGCAAATTTCTGTAATCGAAATATCATTTTTCGGTATAGGTTCTTGTTCTGTGGCTTCTGTTGTTAGGTCGGCATTGGGAATTACTTTTGCTTGAGGAACTTGAGGAGATTTTTCTTGGTAAGATGATGCAAATAAACTGTTACTAGTTTGATGTGATTGTTGTATTTTGGCTAAAACTTCAAGTAGATCTCTAACATTTTGAGGTCGCCGAGCTTTTTCTTTTTCTAAGCAGCGCATTACTAGTTTCTGTAGTGGTTTGGGAATATGAAGACTGGGATTAAACGGTTCGGGTTTGAATTCGTGATGAGCGTGATACCAACCACCAAAAGAAGAATTTTGAGGGAGTAATGGCATATCTGTAGTAAGCATTTCATACATCATTACTCCAAGGCTATAAATATCCGAACGAGGGTCTAACTCTTTTCCTTCCATTTGTTCTGGAGAACAATAAGCTAGAGTTCCCATAAAAGATTGGGTTTGGGAACCTCCTGATTGAATTAACTTAGCAATACCAAAATCCAGAATTTTAGCTAATTCGCCAACGGTAGGGTCTTGAATAACTAAAATATTACTGGGTTTGATGTCTCGATGAATAATAGTGCATCTTTCCCCATTAAACAAAATGCCTTGATGGGCAGATTCTAAGCCCAGACAAATATGACGAGTAAGAGTTATGAAGCGAGATAGGGAAAGAGGTTGATAGCGAATTAAATCACTAAGGCTTTTTCCCGACAAAAATTCCATAACATAGAAAGAAATATTATGTTCGTCTATGCCATAGTCTCTTACGCGGACGACATGAATACTTTTTTCCCCCAGTAGCGCAGAAATGGTCGCTTCTTTTTCAAAGCGATCGCGCATATTATTATTTAAAAGAGTCTGGGATAAGAACTTGATAGCTACTGTTACTCCACCGAGTAAGGTATCTTTCCCGCGATAAACTCGACCCATCGCACCTTCCCCAACTAATTCGACGAGTTCGTATCGATTAGATAGTAAACGGCCACAGTTAGGATCTTGATTCATACTCATAGTTATTAGTATTCAAAATTGACGCTGTAAAGTAGCTTCTATCGTGCTATTAAGATTAAGACTAGTCAGCATTCCACCAGAAAAATGATACGTATCCTCATTAAGACGATAATAAGTATCAAAACCTGTATGGCGTTGAGATTTACCCAAAACCCAATAGTATTGAACGATCGCTTGTGGTCCGATCCAGCCTTCTCCTTCAATATTCCCTAAAACATCGTGCTTTAAAACATAGGTATAGTATTTACTGTTAAGGTCGAGATGTCCCCTGTATTTCCCAGAGACTTTGCGTGGGGTTTCTTGTCCGATAATTAACTCAGTAGCCATAGCGAACCATCTTGCTTGTTTCCAAGTAACTATACTCGTTCCAGTTACAGGAATGGGCTGCTCATTATGCTCTAACCAATGACCATTGATTTGCCAATTTCCTGGTTGTAGTAGAAAGCTATGAGTCAAAATTTCACCTTGTTGCTTGTTGTTAGTTGAGTAAAAATTGCTAATGTCATAGTTATTTGTCTTTTCTCCTGCTTGGGAAAAGTCAGACAATTAAAAATTTATCCAAGAAGTCTAATAATTGTTTTTTAATTCAATTAAGGGAAGATGGATTTGTCCTAATAACATTGGTTGTTTTGCCCCTGTCACTGAGGGCAAATTACCAGGAATAGAACTGTTAAACCGCCAGTAGGCAAGAACTGCAAAAGCGATCGCCTCTTTAAAATTAACGTCTACCCCTACTTCACTAGTTGTTAATACACGAGCAGATTTTAATTCTGCTTGTAAACATTGTTTGAGATAGAGATTTTGACTACCGCCACCACAAAGTAAAATCTCGTCTGGCATCTGAGGTAGAAAATTACGGTAGCTATGAACAATAGAAGCTACAGTTAACTGGGTTAAAGTTGCCAGCCAATCTGCGGGACTTAATTGTTCTTTACTAGCATCTTGCCAGCAATGAGCTAGATAATTTTCGCCAAATAGTTCTCTACCAGTAGATTTAGGTGGCGATCGCCAAAAAAAATCGTGTTTTAACCACTTCTCGACTAATTTGATACAAGGAGTACCAGAAGCTGCCCAACTCCCGTTTTCATCGTAAGTTTGACGACCATCAGTAAGTTGTTGTACAGCTAAATCTATTAGTGCATTGCCAGGGCCTGTATCCCAACCACACACTTGTTGTTCCCAGTTTAGCTCATGATTTGGTGGTAAGTAAGTAACATTGCCAATTCCTCCAAGATTCTGCACGACTCGATGTTTGTTTGGATGAGCGAGTAAACAAGTATCTATTTTGGATACTAGGGGCGCACCTTCCCCCCCCGCAGCAATATCGGCAGCACGAAAATTACTTACTGTGGGAATATTAGTCAAATTGGCAATTAACTCTCCTCTTCCTAGTTGGAGACTATATCCTAAAGACCCTTGTTGTAATTGAGGTGGTCGATGAAATACGGTTTGACCATGAGAGCCAATTAATTCTGCTTTATTCTGGGCTGACTGAAGAGATTGGGCAGCTAGAGCAAAATTAGTCGCGATCGCATCATCTAATTTAGCTAAATTTTCTATAGAAAGTGTATCTCCGTGGCAAACTGCTAAAATTTGCTCTTTCAACTCTACTGGATAAGGATAGGTTTCTCCTTTAAGTAACTCTATTTGCAAATCTTGCTCTTGTCCGCTAATTTCTACTAAAGCAGAATCAATTCCATCCACAGAAGTACCACTAATTAAACCAATAACTTTCATAAGCCTAGTTGTCGATCGATTGAGTATTCCTTAAAAGCTAAAAGCTGATAGCTAAAAGCTGACAGCTAAGAAAAGTAATATTTTCTGCGTCATTACCTAGATCGCCAAAGCCAATTTGAATTTTGTCCTAAGTATCATTTTCTGTTTCGGGTAATTTACGAGAATCGGCATTGACAGCAACTAAATCCGCTCGATCGTCAAGATAAGACAAATTTGAAACTAAACTTGAGGGCAGATTAGATAGTTGTTGTTTTTTTATTTCTTCGACTTTCAACAAAATCAAATATTCATAAAATGCTTGTAAGGTACACCAAGCAAAACCCGCTTTACCATCTAAAAAACCCCTCAACAGAAAATACATATAAATCCAACGAAATAGAGGTCTAAAAGGCAAGCGTAAGGATAAATCTTTTAAAGCGCGTCTTTTTTCTACTTCAGACTTACCCCAAAACAAATTACGCCAACTTACTCTACCTTCTTGTAGTTGACGAATGGTTTCGATCGCTTCATCACTAGAATAACGATTGTGCTTGTCAATCCAGCGGGTTAAGCCTTTACCAGAAGTATAGTGGGGATAGGTTTCTCGTAAAAAATCCGTTGCGCCATCACATACTTCTCTTTCCGTGTGACCATAATCTGTAAACCAAACTTTTCCTTTGACAAATAAGCGCATTTGGTAACGGGGATATTGAGTACTGTAGCGAATCCACTTTCCCATAAACATTACTCTTTCGGCGACATAATACCCAATGGCTTCAGATTTCTTTGTGGCTTCAACACATTCGGCAAATAATTCGGGAGTCATCCGCTCATCTGCTTCGAGGATATACACCCATTCATATTTAGTATTTATCGTTTCCAGCATCCAAGTCCTTTGCTTCCCGTGACTCTCAAATTTATGTTGAAAGATTTTAACTGGATATTGAGAGGCAATTTCGATAGTTTTATCCGTGCTAAAAGAATCGACTACGATAATATCATCAGATAGCAAGGCTGATTCTATACAATCAGCTATATCAATTTCTTCGTTATAAGTAAGTATATAAATAGAAATCATGAAGGAAATTACTTTAATAGCTTATCGAGGGAGTTTTGACAGATATTCTCGTGACTTTTAGCCTTTATTACTAAATTTTGATTATCTACTCTAGTTTGCCCTAAAAACCTTCACTTCTACCAATTATAATTTTGCCGACTTGTAAATAAGTAATGAGTAATGCAGTAAACGACTACTCATTACCTATGCCAATTCTTTTCTAAAGCAATTTATGCCTTATCTAACATCTGTACGGGTGGTAATTTGAGATTTTTTGCTAATCCTAGGATTTCTAATAGTTTAATTGTCAACCAAGTGGTATCAAATTCCCACCATTGTAAACCATGACGAGCAGAATACTGAAAAGCATGATGATTGTTATGCCAGCCCTCGCCGAAAGTTAATAATGCTACCCACCAACAATTTTTAGAGTTGTCGTTAGACTCGTGGCTTTTATAACCAAATTTGTGAGTCGCGCTATTAACGAACCAAGTACAGTGAAATACTACTACTAAACGAACAAAAATCCCCCAAATTACAAAAGACCAACCTCCCCATAGGTATAATATTATACCTAAAACTACTTGAAGGGGAATAAAAAACTTCTGGCAAAACTGATAAAAAGGATCGTCAGCTATATCTTTTGTATAACGAGGAATATCATTATTAGCAGGATTTTGAATTAACATCCATCCTAAATGACTCCACCAAAAACCACGATTAGAATCATGGGGATCTGGTTCGGTATCAGAGTATTTGTGATGAATACGATGTAAGCCTACCCAATCGATCGGACCTCCTTGACAAGCAAGGGCTCCACAAAATATAAAAAAATATTCTACTAATTTAGGAGTGTCAAAACTACGATGGGTAGCTAGGCGGTGGAATCCTAGAGTAATTCCCCAACCTGCTGTAATCCAGTACAGTATAAAAGCAACTCCAATTGCTCCCCAGCTAAAATTACTTGGGAAAAGAGCGAATAAAGCTACAAAATGGATTGTAGCCATGTATATAATAATACTCCATGCTAAAGGAGGTCTATTTGATGTAGCAACTGTCATTTAGCAACCTAAATCTAAACTACGAAATATTTTTGTGCTATGCCTTTTACACAAAAAAATAAAAGTATTGAATACTTTTTAGATGGGAAATTTGATGTCCCAAGGAGTTTATAATAGACCGCTCATTACCATAAAACATATTTACATTAAAAATGTGTATGTTTTTTGATAAATCAATAATCTAAAAATTGGCATCTCCATAGACTTAATGAAAAGTTATAGTCTGCTACAAGAAGCAGAAAAAGCACTATTACCGATTTTTTCTGGTATTGACACCAAGGTCAAGCATAATTTAAGAAAAGTCTTAAAATCTTTTAGCGATCGCCGAGTAGGAGTCCAACATTTTGCAAGCGTTAACGGCTACGGACATGACGATTTGGGCAGAGAAACTTTAGATAAAGTTTTCGCGCAAATTATGGCAGCAGAGGCAGCAGTAGTCAGAGTGCAATTTGTTTCGGGAACTCACGCGATCGCCTGTGCTTTGTTTGGTGTACTTCGTCCTGGCGACGAAATGCTGGCAGTAGCTGGCGCACCTTACGATACTCTCGAAGAAGTAATCGGGATTAGGGGCAAAGCTCACGGCTCTCTGGCTGAGTTTAACATCCAATACCGCCAGTTAGACTTGACGGCAGAGGGGGAAATCGATTGGCACAATCTCAAAACAGCCATTAAAAAAAATACTCGTTTAGTACTAATTCAGCGTTCCTGTGGTTATTCTTGGCGAAAAAGTCTCTCGATCGCCCAAATTAAAGAAATTATTCAGATTGTCAAACAACAAAACCCCAATACGGTTTGTTTTGTCGATAATTGTTATGGCGAATTTATCGAAGAACAAGAGCCTACCGCAGTAGGTGCGGATTTAATGGCTGGTTCTTTAATTAAAAACCCTGGGGGAACAATTGTTACTACAGGAGGCTATATAGCAGGTAAGGCAGAATTAGTAGAAGCAGCAGCCTGTAGTTTAACTGCACCAGGAATTGGCAGTAGTGGTGGTGCAACTTTAGAGCAAAATCGTTTACTCTTCCAGGGACTATTTTTAGCTCCTCAGATGGTAGGAGAAGCAATGAAAGGAAGTCATTTAATCGCTTATGTTTTCGATAAATTGGGTTATCCCGTCAATCCTTTGCCTTTAGAACCCCGTAGAGATATCATTCAAGCAATTAAATTGGGTAGTGCAGATAAACTGATCGCCTTTTGTAAAGCGATTCAACGGCATTCTCCTATTGATTCTTACTTAGAACCCATTCCTGCCCAGATGCCTGGATATGAGAGTAAATTAGTGATGGCTGGAGGTACATTTATCGATGGTAGCACCTCAGAATTTTCCGCTGATGGCCCGTTAAGAGAACCTTATATTGTTTTTTGTCAGGGGGGAACTCATTGGACTCATATCGCGATCGCTCTTGAAGCAGCAATTGAGGCAGTTTTGACTTCCTCTCCGCCCTCCGCTACGCTAAAGGGCGAAGATTCCTAAAACAACGTTAGTTGCTTGTAGGTGGTTGACGGTTCAACACAAACTGCTACCATTGTAGTCTTACACTTGCTCCCACGTCCGTTTAAAGACTCGGATAGCCCACCCGCGTCTCTGAGGATTAAAGTCAGTGAAGAAGTCACCTCCTCCACTGCTCTCCAGAACGGGACGTGAAAATTTCTCTTCATACCGCTCCTCAGTAAAACGGCTATTGTCATTAGTACGCCTTTAAACCATTGTTGGAATATCGTCTTTCCATATCCAGTCCAGTTTGTTGAACCATTTATAGAGTTCCTTTATTTTCTTTTCCCTTTTGTGATTATTAATCACTTCTAGGTCTGATTTGGTCTTTTCATCGTGACAGTGTCTGTGTAATAGTTGTAGGTTTTTATATTCATCCTTACCACCTGCTGCGGTAGGTGTAATGTGGTCTGTTTCTATTACGTCATTCTCTCGAAAAATTAGTTCACACCAGTTGCATTTACCCTTTTGTTTTTTAAGCAATACTGCTGTTCGCTTTGGCATTTCGGGATTTTTGCCCTGTCGGGAACTCCAATAAACTAGGTTGCCGTCGTATGGACTAGCATAATCTTTCACTTTCACGAACCGTTTTATTTCGGTATCGGAGTGTGAGAATAAGTACGCAAAATGATTATCTTGCATTCTTTTGGCGAAAACCCAGTTCTTATCACCTATGGTCTTGAAGTATTTATTCCTGACCCATTTCCTACTTTTGTTGCGGTGACGTTTAATACCCCATTTTAGAAGTTTCCAGACTAGTATATGAACTAGACGCTCAAACACTTTTTGGCTTACTACCGTAGCATAATAATTGCACCAACCTCTGATAACAGGGTTGAGTTTTGAAATCAGGGTGATTTGTGACCGCCCTTTGTTCTTATCAATTATTTCTGTTAACTTTTTATAGTGTTTTCTTTGGGCTTCTTTGCTTGGAGTTATTATGGTTTTAAAACCTAGTAAACCTTTTCTGTTTTTGCCACAGGTATATTTACCCGTTTTGTGTTGCTTAATACTGAATCCAAGAAAATCAAAACCTGCCTTTTCTTTTTTATAGTTTTTAAGCGTATGGGTAATTCTGGTTTTACTTGGTTTTAGTTCTAATCCTATGTCTTTTAACCACTGAGTTATAACCATTGCACATCTATTTAAGATGTTGATGTCTTCATGGAAGATTATAAAGTCATCGGCGTAACGGATTATGTTAACTGATTTTCTTTTGTCTCTTTTACTCATTTGAGTACCATCGACTCGCTTCATATCGAAGCTATCAGCTAAGTTTTTAATTACGTTTTCCATCCCATGGAGTGCGATATTAGCCAATAAAGGGCTAATTGTGCCACCTTGTGGTGTTCCTTGGGCTGTTGGTTTTAACTCTAGTCCATCCATTACACCAGCTTTCAGCCAAGCTCGGATTTGTCTCCGTAGGGTAGGATAGGTATTTAATTTTTCAAGTAATTTGTTGTGGTTGATTTTATCAAAGCATTGGCTGATATCAGCGTCAAGTACGAATTTTGATTTCTTACTAATACTGATAAATATTGCTCCGATAGCATCGTGACATGAGCGTCCAGGTCGAAACCCGTAGGAATTTGGCTCGAAACGAGCTTCCCATTCTGGTTCTAGTACGAGTTTTACGAGTCCTTGCAGAGCGCGGTCATACATTGTCGGAATACCTAAAGGTCGCTTTTCTTCCTTCCCAGGTTTAGGAATCCATACTCTCCTAGTGGGGGCAACCAACGTCTAATTCCTTTTTGCCGACCGACTGTCCACAACAGGAGCAGATCTGAGAGCTAGCAAACCACCTATCTACTATGGTTAAATCTCGACATAATTGGTCACAAGCAGAATGGGAGGAATATGGCAATATGGTTTATGGTCGAGATTTAGTCAGCACAATTACTCAATAAATCAAAAGCCTTAAATAAAGCCTTAAATAAAAGTACTATTTTTGGACTATAATGATGAAAACATATAATGTTTACCTCAGGAGCATTACTGTGCCACAAATTAAAATAGTACTAAAGGATGCAGAATTTGATTTTGTAGAAAACTACTCAAATTATGGGTTTAAGAGCAAAACTGAATTAGTCAACACAGCAGTGGCAAATTTTAGAAAGCAATTACGAGATCGAGCAATTGCAGAATCAGCCGAACTCTATCAACAAATCTATGAGGAAGATTTAGAGTTAAGACAGCTAACCAATGATGCTGCTGGATTATGTCTGGATTAGATGATTTTTCTCCTCAGCGTGGAGTTATTGCTGATTTTAATCTCAATCCTACCCTTGGCAGTGAAACAGGAAAAATACGTCCTTGTGTGATTGTATCTAACGATATTTATAATCAGAAACTTAGTGTAATTCAGGTTGTGCCAATCACAGTTTGGTCGGCTAAAAAAGCTAAAATCATTACCAATGTTGTTCTAAATCCATCTTCTCAAAATGGTCTCTCTAAAAAATCTCTTGCTGACTGTCTACAAACTCGTCCAATAGATTATGTACAAAGATATATAGGTATACGAGGAAGATTAAATAAAGAGTTAATGAATGAAATCAATGAGGCTTTAAAAATTATTTTTGATTTAGCATGATTTAGGACTGCTATAGACAACTAGGGCGTGCTGAAAAATTAGATTGAGCATTTACAGCAGTTTTCGCCCCCCTAGCCCCCCAACTCTGGCAGGGCTGTTTCATTATCAAGAAAACAAAAAGAAATCAAAGCTAATGAATGTTAAGTACAAAAGCTGAGGATATAAGCTAGATTATGACTCATTTCACGCTCTTGCTCCTTTAATCGAATCAAAGC
>JBFRWK010000263.1:0-4455 GCA_051439545.1 Xenococcaceae cyanobacterium
GAGCAAAACCGATATTTTCATCCACGGTTAAGGAATCAAATAAAGCTGACTGCTGAAATACCATCCCTACACCCAAAGACGCTTCGCCCTCCTCGATTGTACCTTGTCTTTTTTGTCCATTAATATAGACTTCTCCTGTATCCGGTTTTAATAAACCAGCAATCACTCGCAAAATTGTCGATTTACCAGTACCAGAAGGACCAATTACTCCTAAGGCATCTCCTGGATAAATTTTTAGGTCTACATTATCCAAAATCTTTTTAGAACCAAAAGACTTAGAAACTCCTTTGAGTTCGACTAGGGGTTCAACCATCAGAATGCTTGCTCAAAATGCCATGACAGCTTCTACTATAGATTACTATTGTCCTCTTTGCCCCTAGCAGCAGTCATCAACGGAAAATTTACACCTGGAAAAATTTTGTGCTTGTTTCTTTTTCAGGGTGGAAAATAAAGTGATAGTTTCATCAATTTTTCCTTGCCACAAAAGACTTTTAGCTTCAAGAATCCGTTTATTTGAACCACCGACTTTATACAAATTTTCTATCAGATGAAACCAATCTAAAATTTCTCTAGTTTTTCCTTGAGGATTAAATAAGATCATCAAGTTCCAAATCCCTGAGTGACCATCTCCTACACAAGTTAACAGTGGGGTTAATGGTTGATGATTCACCCAATCTACTAAAGCTTCATTTTCTTGAAACCAAGCCATTCGCGCTTGTGGATGAAGACAAACTGCTTTGTAGTCTCTCCAAATACAAGCCTCACCTTTATTGGCTGTTCTTAAACGAACTTTTCCTCCATCCACGCTGATTTCTGAAACCTCTTCAGTACAATTTATTTCTCGAAACTGATGACGATGAACTAACCTTTGTTGTGTTTTTGGCGACACCTTCATTCCTGTATAACGTTCTACATCTCTAGCTGCGTTGTCGTAAGATACATTAGCACTTGCTCTTAAACAACACTCAGTTAAATAAGGGCTTATTCTTTGATGGGATTCTACTTGAAGTTTAAAAGCTTGTTTTTCACTTATGGGTAATTCTCCCAGAATACTTTTTAATTTTCTAATTCGCCCTGCTTGTGTTCGAGTACTTTGCTTGATAAAAAAAAGCCTAATTGAGGTGTAATATATTTGAGTGTTTGTTCTCTAACTTTTGCTTCAATTTGAGCCAAAGTTTTTACCTGTTCTGGTTTAGCTTGTCTGTATAGAATTTTGGCGAGTGCCTGAAGGTGTTTTGTTAGCTCTTTTTCGTCTTCTGGTGTCATCAGTTTCCTTTCTTTTCTCTTCTGACTACACCTGATTTTAACGTTGTTATCGATCGCTTTGGCTCATTTAGTTCATTTGTTCTTACATAACTGACTTGCTCCCAAAGAAAGTAACCCTAGAAATCGAAGCAGAAAACGGGATTAAGGTAAAAGCCGAACTCAATCGTAAAACCTTGAAGAAACAGGTAGCCAAAATGGAGGAATATTCTAATTGGGTGGGTGCATTATCGGGCAAAGTGAAAAGCATCTCCATCGAAGGAACAGTAGAATTAGAATCAGCAGGAATTCAGGTATTTGAGAAAAAGACCAGTGATAAAGAAGCAAAAAAAGAGAACAGCGGAGCAAAGAGTCAAGTTGAAGAAGTCAAGTCTTCTCCTGTTACTAACGCCTACTCTAGTCCCTCGCTCTATGTTAATCAAACCCTGAAGCCAGAGCAATTAGGGCATGGTTCAAATCAAGGTTACAAAATAAAAAGCATTGGTGGCTTGAAAACAGAAAACGTAATACAGCATACTTAAAGAGACATAAGTATTACTGAAAGTGTGAGGAGAAAGATGGGTCAAAACTCATCAAGAGCAGCGAGTTTAAAGCCAGAGCAAAGAAAACAACTATTTATCGAAATGCAATCTTCTGGGCGAAAAGTAATAGCGATCGCCAACAGAGAAGGAGTAAGTCGGAAATTCCTGTACCAGCAGCAGCAAAAAGGAAATCAAGCCTTAGAAAAAGAGTTTAATCAAGCAAAAGAGGAGTCAGACATACTCTATTGGATACCAGTGACGAAAAATTGGATATTTCAGGTAATATTGGCCTTAATCTTCATCTGTCATAGTTCATACCCTCGGAGTGGTAGAATTCCTGAGGGATATATTTGACTATCCAGTGAGCGTTGCCACGGTCCATAATCGAGTGACCTCAGTGGTACCCAAAGCCCAAAAAATCAATAAAGACCAAGACTTGTCAGGGATAAAAGTGGGACTGAAGGACGAAATCTTCCAAGCGAAATTCCCAGTGCTGGCTGGAATTGATGCCTTTTCCACTTATTGCTATTTGCTGGTGGGAGCCGAGCACCGCTTCGGAAGATACCTGGGGATACCATTTGTTAGAGGCTAGTGAGCAAGGACTAAACCCAGACTACAGTATTGCTGATGCGGGCAAAGGATTAAGAGCAGGACACAGAGCAGCATGGCCAGAGAAACCCTGTCACGGAGATGTCTTTCATATTTTGTACCAAGGGGAAGGATTAGAAAACTACTTACACAGAAGGGCATCTGGAGCGACAAAGCGACGCGAAAAATTAGAAGAGAAGATGAACAAAGCCAAGAAGAAGGGACAAGGAAATCGTTGGTCAAAAAAGCTAACTGTAGCCCGTCTGGATGAACAAAAAGCCCAAACACTGGCTAGTGAGGTATCCATCCTTTGTAATTGGCTCAGAGAAGATATTTTGGCGTTAGCTGGTCCCGATTACCAATCGAGGAGCCAATTGTGGGATTTTATAGTTGCCGAACTCAAACAGCGTGAAGCTTTATGCTTTCACCGCATTCGTCCCTTTAGAACCGCTCTCGAAAATCAAAAAGAAGACTTGCTGGCTTTTGCCGCTGTTCTGGATGAGAAATTAACTGATATCTCCCAACGGTTTAACATTCCCTTGTATTTGGTGAGAAAGGTTTGTCTTCTTCAAGAGCAAAATGCTCAACAGAACTCCTATTGGGCAAGTTGGAATCAACTCCATGACCAAATTGGCTATCAATTTTATCTCCTGAGTGAAGCTGTCGAACAAGCAATGAAGGAAACTCCCAGAGCTAGTTCTCTCGTCGAGAATTTTAACTCTCGCCTCCGAAATTACTTTTTCTTGCGACGCACATTAGGTAATGATTATCTGGATTTGCTACGCTTCTTTCTCAACCATCGCACTTTTCTGCGGAGCGAGCATCCCCAACGAGAGGGCAAAAGTCCCACTCAATTATTAACAGGAGAACCTCATCCTCATTGGTTGGAATTGTTGGGGTTTGATTTATTCCGAAAACCAGCAATTGTCTAAACGACAATTCTCAATTCCTCCTCATCGTCTTACGTTTGTAGTCATCAAAAGATGGCTAAATTCCTGCTGTTTTGTTACCCAAAATCGGCTGTTTTTGAACCATGCCTGAAAATATTTTAATTCAATCCCGAAAATTCAGTCTGCCAGGTAAGAAAAAATTATGGGATTCTGCTCTGGATGAAAAATTGATTTTAATGGATGTAATGGAAAGTCCAATTGAAAGACCCAAACAACATCAAAAAACATTTTATAGTGGAAAACAAGGAGAGCATACTTTAAAAACGCAAGTAGTCTTTGGAGCAAAAAAAGGTAAGATAATATGTTTAGCTAATGAAAAAGGGAGAACTCATGATTTTAAATTATTTAAAAAAAGTCAGGTAAGATTCCATAAACTACTTCAAGTTATAGCAGATAAAGGATATCAAGGAATCACTAAAATTCATGGAAACAGTGAAACCCCTATCAAGAAACCCCGAGGCGGAAAATTAACCAAGGAACAAAAACAATATAATCGTCAATTGAATCGATTAAGAATTGCTGTTGAGCATATTAATCGTCGGTTAAAAATCTTTAAAATTTTGTCCTATCGATATAGAAATCGGCATCGCAGGTTTGGCTTAAGAGCTAATTTAATTGCGGGCATTTATAATCATGAATTAGCCTAATAATCGCGAGTTTTAAATTAAATTAATTCCAATTTTTCAGTAATTAATTAATAACTGAAATAATTTATGCTGTCAATTTTTTTATTTGGCGATCGGGCGAAGCCTGCCAGCGAAGCTGGGCGCGCTCTTTTTCCTCACTCAAAAAATCTCTCAATTCCCATTATTTTAATTCCCAGAAATTTAAATAAAAATAACCCATTATCATACCATAAAAAACTTTTGCAAGAGTTCTATTATTTATTAAATTAATTTTTTTCTTCAAGCTCAAACCTCGCTTGGTGACTGATTTCTTTTGTGTTTCATCTGTGGGGCTGCTGAATGTGGGCAGCGTACTTCTCAATATTTTCTTCTCTTTTTTTCCATAAATTTAATTTTCGGACAAGTCTACTGATTACTGTTAGTTGGTTCTCCAAATAAGACCACAGAACATTTTAAATCTTTAATCGCACGATGGGTAACATCACTCACTGCCAAACCCCCAGCAGT
>JBFRWK010000264.1:0-55245 GCA_051439545.1 Xenococcaceae cyanobacterium
CAATGATTGTAAATGCTGCTGGCAGCATTTATAGTGCGGTGCAAATGCTTATTTCGTTTATGTTGATATAGCTTGAATTTATAAGTCTTCATGATAGTTATTATGATAGCATTTATTGTAGATGGGATTAATCCATAATTTAGAGTAGTTTTGGGTAATTTTACTAAATCAAATCGGGGTCTAAGAAGTTCCATGCTCAAACAACAAAATAAGCGAAAAGATACTTCTGTTAGACCCCGAAAACAATTTGCACAACATTGGTTACGTAGTGAAAAAGTTTTAGAAGAAATTCTTACCGCAGCAGAGTTAACTAAAAGCGATCGAGTTCTAGAGATTGGGCCAGGAACAGGTATTCTTACTCGTCGTCTTCTGCCTGAAGTAGAATCATTAGTATCTATAGAAATCGATCGAGATTTATGCAAAAATCTAGTTAAAACTCTAGGAGATAAAGACAATTTTCTACTCTTACAAGGAGATTTTCTTACTCTCGCTCTAGAACATAATTTAAGCTCATTCTCTCAATTTCAACAGCCGAATAAAGTAGTTGCCAATATTCCCTACAATATTACTGGTGCGATTATTGAGAAACTTTTAGGTACAATTTCTCAACCAGCAAAAACATCATATGAATCAATTGTCTTATTAATTCAAAAAGAAGTCGGAGAAAGGTTAACAGCTACTCCTAATCGTAAAGCTTACGGAGCTTTATCGATTAAAGTACAATATTTGGCAGATTGTCAGTGGATTTGCCAAGTTCCCGCCAAAGCCTTTTATCCAAAACCCAAAGTGGACTCTGCCGTAGTCAAATTAATCCCTAAAATCAGAGAAACTCCAGCACAAGCTCCTCAGCTATTAGAGAACTTAATTAAACTTGGTTTTTCCAGTCGCCGTAAAATGTTACGCAATAATTTTAAAAGTATCATTGAAGTTGATAAGCTAACCGAAATACTCAAAAAATTAAATCTCAATCCTCAATGTCGTGCCGAAAATATCAGTTTAGATAATTGGATTAAATTGGCAAACATTTTGAGAGAAGAATCCTAATTGCCATTATTACTAGAACTTAATTGTAAGTAACAATCTGCTACAGTGAATTAGCTGAGTGTCAGGAATTTCCTACAATATAAGTCATTAACCAATAAAATACATCTTAGACTAAAGCATGACGAAAACTGTTGCTGAGGTAATGACTCGCAATCCCATTACCGTAAATCCGCAAACACCTCTCAAAGAGGCAATCAAAATCTTAGCAGAAAAGAAAATTAGTGGTTTACCAGTACAAGATGAGACGGGTAAATTAGTGGGGGTAATTTCAGAAACCGATTTAATGTGGCAAGAAACAGGAGTAGAGCCACCACCTTATATTATGATTCTTGATAGTGTCATTTATTTGCAAAATCCTGCTCGTCATGAAAAAGAAGTTCATAAAGCATTAGGACAAACTGTTGGAGAAGTAATGAGCGATAAACCAATTACGATCGAAGCGGATTGCCCTTTAAAAGAAGCTGCTCACATTATGCACGATAAACAAATTCGCCGTCTGCCAGTAGTTGACGATCGAGGTCATCTTGTTGGTATTTTAACTAGAGGCGATATCATTCGGATGATGGCAGCAGATTAAATTATGGCAGTGTCAGAATTTCAATTAATCACAATCAACAAAAATATTGATGAGCATTACACCAGAATCGGTACAGGAACTACTACAATCAGAAGATTTTGGCGATCGCATTAAAGGAATAAATCAACTGCGAGAAATAGAACCACAGGTAGCTTTTGAGTTAATTAAACCCCTGGTTAGCGATCGCAATACTCGTGTGCGTTACGCAGCAGTTAGTTTATTTGATACTCTGGGGAAAGAAGATTTAACTACATCTTTAGACATTTTGCGCGATCGTCTTTATAACGATCCAGAACCCGATGTCCAAGCAGCAGCAGCAGATGCTTTAGGGGGTTTGAAACTAACCGAAGCTTTTGAAGACTTAGTAGATGTTTATCATAAAAGCTCGGATTGGTTAATTCAGTTTAGTATTATTGCGACTTTAGGCGAAATGGGAGAACCTCGCAGTTTTGATTTACTCAAAGAAGCATTAACTTCAGAGAATAACTTAGTCCAAACTGCTGCTATCAGTTCTCTGGGGGAATTAGGCGATCGCCGAGCCATACCTATTTTACTTCCGTTTGCAGATAATGATGATTGGCAAGTACGTCATCGTCTGACTCAAGCTCTGGGAAGATTGGGAGGAGAAGAAGTCTATCTTACTCTAGAACAACTAGCAGGAGATGAAGTTGAATTAGTAGCCCAAGAAGCTAAAAATAATCTAAAAAATAGATAGTTATTCCCTAAAATCATCTGAGTAATTGGCGATTGGGAAATAATAAGATATAAACTTAGTATTTCCCAATATCCCCATCACAACTCAAGTCAACAATTAGCCGTGATCAAACTTATCTTCTTGCAGCTACCTATTTATTTCGTCACTGGTTTTTTGATTGCTCAATTTCCTGAAACTGCTTCTGCTGTTGAGCCAAGCAATTTTTCAATAATAATTGGACAACAAAATGAACAACAGCTTAAGGATCTATTGCGTCAGGGGAAAAAATATATAGATGCAGGAGATTATGCTAATGCTATCATTACTTATCAAAAAGCTGCTAATCTCGACAGTAAAAACGCGAAAATTTTTTCGGGAATAGGTTATTTATATGCCCTACAAGAAGATTTTTTAGCTGCTGCTGCTGCTTATCAACAGGCAATACTTCTAGAACCTGACAATGCAGAGTTTTATTATGCTTTGGGGTACAGTTATGCTAAGGCTAATGATAACCCAAGGGCTGCTGCTGCTTATCAAAAAGCGATCGCTCTCGATCCTGGGAATATTCAAAATTATCTCGGTCTGGGGGTAGTATTACTACGTCAAGAACAATATGATAAGGTAATTGATAATTATTATCGGATTTTAGCTCTAGAACCAGAGAACTATCAAGCTCATGAAATTATGGCTAATGCTTTGATTAAACAAAAGCGTTACGCCGAAGCAGTTGAATTTCTACAAACTGCGATCGCTAAATTTCCCGATGATGCGGATTTACATCTCCAATTAGCGGTAGCATTATTTAGTCGCGGTGAGTTACAATCTGGATTGGAAAGTCTACAGAAAGCGCAAGGATTAGACCCAAACAATCCACTTATATTACTTAAAATTGGTAAGGCTTTACAAGTAACAGGAGATTCCGTAGGAGCATTAAGAGCTTACCGTCGGGCAATTTCTCTTCAGCCAGATTTAGTAGAAGCAAGATTTGACATGGGACAGATTTTTATAGCTGAGCAAAACTATATTGATGCCATCATTACCTATAGACGCTTAACCGAAATCGCTCCAGATAACCCTATTGCTTATTACCATCTTGGTATTGCTTTAAAAGGAAGAGGCAGAAAGGAAGAAGCAATTATTACTTTAACTCAAGCCCAAAAACTCTCTCAAGAGCAGGGAAAAGCAGAAGAACTAGAGAAGATAAATACTTTATTGGCAGAATTAGAAGTAAATTAAAATCGCAGTAAAATTACATGACTCAACCCGAAGCCTTAAAAACTCTGTTGGAATCTGTTGCCACAGGGGAAATCAGCACGACTCACGCACTAGAAAAGCTGAAATATCTCACTTTTGAGCCAGTAGAAGATTTTGCCAAAATCGATCATCATCGTCATTTAAGAACGGGTTTTCCCGAGGTGATTTGGGGTTTGGGGAAAACACCAGCACAAATTATTCAAATTATGACAGCTATGGCAACTAAATCTTCTGTAGTTATGGCAACTCGCATTGAACCTGAAGTATATGCACAACTCCAACAAGAGATCGAAGATTTAAGCTATTATCCCACAGCACGTATTTGTGCTGTGGGCAAAACCAAACCCGCTCTGAAGTATCCAGGAAGAGTTTCGATTATTACCGCAGGGACTGCGGATTTACCCGTGGCTGAAGAAGCAGCCGTTACTGCCGAACTTTGTGGTTTACAAGTACAACGGCTTTGGGATGTAGGTGTTGCGGGAATTCATCGCCTATTAAGTAACATCGAAATTATTTATGAAGCTGATGTTTTAATTGTTGTAGCTGGGATGGAAGGTGCATTACCTAGCGTTGTAGCAGGATTGGCAGATTGTCCAGTCATCGGTGTTCCTACTAGTGTAGGTTATGGTACTAGTTTTGCTGGGGTTACACCTTTATTAACTATGTTAAATTCCTGTGCTGCTGGCATTGGCGTAGTCAACATCGATAATGGTTTTGGAGCAGCTATTTTAGCAGGACAAATTTTACGTAGAGCCGTAAAAATCAAGCTGCAATTCGATCGATAAAAAAAAAGAAGTGCATACCTAGAGGTAGCACTTCTCAAGTACTATATTACCGAGTTGATAGTGATGCAATCATGATTTACTGTCACCTATTTTATTCTTGCATGGTTCGATTATTTTCATAATATCTTCATCGAAACTTTGCAATTATCTTTATATTAACTTTGTATTTAATCGAGTCAAAAACTTAAAAAGTTTAATATTAGTCCAGCATAAGCTCGTATATTACGATCGATGACATATATCTATTTTTTAGTTTTTAGTTATTAGGTTCTAGTAATATCTATTTATTATTAATGTATCTAGATTTAATCCCAATATTTTTACTAGCTAATAAATAAAATTGAGATGAGAAACTCAAATCAAACTCTGTTACTACTTTTTTTAATTGCGAGTATTGTCAGCACCAATTTACACTATACAGACAACGCTACTTTTATTCAGAATTATCCCGAACCAGATTGGATAACTGTATCTGATATATATGCTACTTGGATCGGTATGACTTTCATGGGTATTCTAGGTACTCAAGGACAATTTTGGATTAGCTATTTTTGTCTGACACTCTATTCTTTTACGGGGTTATCTAGTCCCGCTCACTACTTCTATGGTGCGTTATCCGACTTTTCAATTAAAATGCACGCTTTAATCTGGTTAGATTTATTGACAGGAGCGTTTGTACTCAGTTTTGTAGTTTGGTCGGGATTCATACTCAGAGAATGGCAACCCGAAGAATGAAAAAAATCTCATGAAATTAGTGACCTTGATATAGTAAAACTTAAAGAAAGTGATCTTAAACTCTTTTTTGATTCCATCTCTTAGCTATGAAATCTGTGGTGAGAAAAAAGTTACAAAATGGCAAATATACTCTTAACCGAGAACTAGGTGAGGGAGGATTCGGGCGTACTTATCTAGCTCATGATGAAATTCTCGATCGATTAGTTGTCATTAAAACTTTTAAGTCATCGCCATCCCAAGGAAGTGAGCTAGCTAACATCAGAAAACAGTTTCTCAATGAAGCACAAAGATTAGTACAATGCTACCATCCTAATATAGTCCGCTTTTACGAATTTTTCATTGAAGATGAAGTTCCCTACATCGTCATGGACTACATCGAAGGAAAAACTTTAGATGAAATAGTATTTCCTGAAAATCCACTATCAGAAGCTACTGCTATTAAATATATTCGTCAGATAGGAGAAGCTTTAAAAGTAGTTCATAGTAAAGGTTTGCTTCATCGGGATATTAAACCACAGAATTTAATTCTTGCTCGGGATAACGATCGAGTAGTATTAATTGATTTCGGTATATCGAGAGAGTTTAATCGAGACTTAATTCAAACTCATACTAGTGTAGTGTCAGATGGTTATGCACCCATAGAGCAATATTTACCCAAAGCACAACGAACTCCTGCCCTAGATATTTATGCTTTGGCAGCTACTATGTACACCTTAGTGACAGCGCAAATACCCATACCAGCAACTTTACGCAATCGATTGACATTAGATACACCTAAGTCTTTACGACCAGAATTAAGCGAGGGCTTATCTACTGCGATTATGCTAGGTATGGCATTAGAAGCAGAGGAACGTCCTGGCAGTGTAGAAGAATGGCTAAATTGGCTACCACAGACCAATAATGTTAATAATAATAGTCCGTCAGAATCGGTAGAGACGGTAACTTTGACAAAAGCTAAAACCAAACCCATTAAACTACCGACTGTCACAGAAGTTAAAAAACCCCGCTACAGTAATCGAATTTTGCAAGTATTGATGGCATTTGCAGCAATTATTTGGGGATTGGATTATATTTGGTTGAGATTTTATCCTTCTTTTCAAAATGACAAAATTCCTATAAGTAACTTAGAAACTCTTCCCCCCAAACAAACTCCTGCTATTTCTGTCGAAGAATCTAAAGAACCATCCTCAGAAGCAATTAAACAATCTACTTCTGCTAATAAAATATCTGAAAAAACACCATCAGAAGACATAGTTGAACAATCTACTTCTGCTAGCGAAACTAGTAATACTAATTCCAGCACTGTTTCTGAAAAAGTAGTTCGAGAAGACATTCCAGAATCTGCTACTGCTAAGCCACCCGCAGGAGTAACTTCTCAATCCTCTAACTCCACTGTCTCAACACCAGCAGTTAACCCACAACCAATTAAAAAATCTACTCCGCCTAAAACACCCAAAACTACCGTTTCTCCTTCTCCTCAAGCAAATCCACCAAGGAGATCGAGAATTAACTCTAAGAGAGTACCTAGTGTTTTTGTTTCTCCTGGTCAAAAAGCCAACCCAAAAATTAATAATGCTCCTGAAAGAGTACCTAGTGTTTTTGTTTCTCCTAATGAGCGAAGATAATAGATTTAAGGTAATTCTTGATTTGATAATGGGTCACTACTAAACTATTTGTAATAAGGCGATGGATAGAGCGAAAAATTTAAGGGCGAATGATTAAATAGTTAGTTCGAGTTTAAAGTTTAAAGTTTTTCTCACAAATTAATATATTTAGTGGTTACTATGACATTGTTAGTTGGTAGGGGTAAATATCTTCTTCAAGAAGAAATAGGGCAAGGGATTTATGGCATTACTTACAAAGCCATTAACAAAACTAATAATGAAGCAGTTGTCATTAAAACGTTTAAGCCAGAATTAGCCGAACAAGCAGAAATTTCTCGACTCAGAAAAAAGTTTTTAAATGAGGCTCAAAGACTATTAGAATGCTCTCATCCCAACATTATTCCTTACCGAGAATTTTTTAGTGAAGATGGAGTTCCCTACATTGTCATGGACTATATTGCAGGGACAACTCTCGATAAGATTGTACTAAGCGATCGCCCCTTACCAGAAGCTACTGCTATTAAATACATTCGTCAGGTAGGAGAAGCTTTAAAAGTCGTTCATAGTAAAGGAATACTTCATCGGGATATCAAACCACAAAATTTAATTTTGCGGGAAGATAACCAACAAGTAGTTCTAATTGACTTTGGTATAGCCAGAGAATATTCTAAAGGATTAGTTCAAACTCATACAAATGTAGTATCAGATGGCTATTCCCCCATAGAACTCTATCTCCCTCAAGCCAAGCGAACTGCTGTCACTGATGTTTATGGTCTAGCAGCTACTTTATATACATTAGTAACAGCACAAGTTCCCATAGCAGCTACTTTACGGGAGAATTTTGCCTTACCTTCTCCTCAAAATATGCAACCAAAGTTAAGTAATCAAGTATCTGAGGTCATTATGTTGGGTATGGCTTTAGAACCAGAAGCACGTCCCCAGAGCGTGCAAGAATGGCTCGATTTATTACCCCAGGGGCGGAAAAACTCTCGCTTATTCACAGCATTTCGCTCAAGAGCGAGCAAAACACAATCTACTGGTAGTTCTGATTATTACTTGTCAGAACAAAATACCTTAGTTCAAGCTAAAGAAAATACTTCGGTTAAAGAAAAAGAAACTAGTAATAACAACCAAATATTTAAATGGCTGACTATTGGATTATTGATTTTTTTAGGTTTAGATTACGTTTACCTAAAATTTAAAGACCGTCTTCCCAATTCCCCAACCCAATCCGTCCCTATCGATCGAAATTAATTAAGCTAAAACTATCCAACTTTATTACTCAGGCAGCAGAAGATAGAGTGTTAGCATCAACTATCTGACGATAATAATTCTGTAACTGGCGCGTTGATGCTGCCCAACCCCATTTTTCTGCTTCTAAGCGAGCGTTTTGTCTGAGTTGTTCTCTTTCTTGATTAGCTGCTAAAAGTCTTTTAGTTGCTATAATCGCACCTTCTGATTCATTTGGTTCAAATAAATAACCATTAACTCCATCGGTAACGATATCAGGAATACCACCAGAACCAGCAGCTACTACAGGGCATCCCGCAGCCATAGCTTCTAGGAGTACTAACCCCAGAGTTTCGGTACGAGAAGGGAAGATAAAAGCATCAGCAGAAGCATAAGCAGAAGCTAATTCTAAACCTTGTAAATAACCGATGAAATGAGTTTTTGTACCTGCAAAATATTCTTGCAAAACCTCTCGATGAGGCCCATCGCCAACAATCGCCAAACAAGCCTCAGGAATAGCGTCAAGAATTAGTTTAATTTCCTCAATTTGTTTTTCCGCCGACACTCTACCTACATACAGCAAGATAGGATTTTCTGGCTCACCCCCAGATAAACGCGATCGCATTTGTTTGGAAGCTAGATGGGGTTGGAACATATCTGTATCCACACCCCTTTGCCATAAATCCACTCGCTCAATGCCACGACCGATTAATTCTTCTACCATGGCAGTAGAAGTACAAAGATTAAGCTGTGCTTGGTTGTGAGTCGCTTTGAGTAATTCCCAGAGTAATCCTTCCAAGGCTGATAAACCATAGTGTTGTAAGTATTTGGGTAAATGGGTATGATAAGAGGCAATCAGGGGAATATTCATAGTTTTGGCATAGTAAATGCCACTCAAACCCAATACTGCGGGATTGACCACATGAATTAGGTCTGGATTAAATTCTTCGATAATATTTTTACTGCCAAGGGGTGGTAGTGCTAATTTTAATTCTGGATAGAGAGGAAGGGGAACACCAGGAACACCATAAACTTGAGAACCCTTATATTCTGTTAAACCTCCTTCAGGAGCAACAATTAATACTCGATCGCCATTTCGGTGTAGATGCTCGATCGTATGGCGTAAACGAGTAACAATCCCATCAACTTTGGGTAAAAAAGTTTCTGTAAAAAGAGCAATACGCATAAAAAATCGATGATAATAAATTTTCCTAAGTTTTGTGATTAGTAGCGGTCTCAACTGAATCGATAAGATTCTCTAAATGATTACCGTTAACTAAATACAGAAGAGTAAAAGACAAACATATACTGATTAATTTGCCGATTCTTTAGGCTTTCCCATGTTGATGTTAATTTAATGACTTTTCTTACTTTTGGTTAACAATAGACAAGTTGTTATCATAATTGTGCCAGAATATGGGACTCATTTTCAGGAAATTTTTGGCTAAACAGAATTTTTGTCACTTCTTATAAATACTACTAGTTACAATACAAATATACCCAACCGCAGAATTTATTGACTGGAGATTATATACTTAGTTCCGATCTCAGATGGGGGGAGAGTTCAAGCGATCGCTAATCATAGCTAAATTATAAAGATTGTCATTTACTTCCTTGAAATTTATTGAGAATAACTAGCAAAAGTAGTAAGATAGACAACTATCATTAGAGCAAAATCTATTGTGATTAACTCGATTTTATTGCAAGGATAAAAACAATCAAGAATGAAGCAATTTTCTCGTAGAATATTTCTCGGGGCTGGTACAGCAGCTACAGTAGTTGCCCTTAGTCAGTTAAGTAGACCTAAACGTAGTTTCGCCCAAGCCAAAACACTTAATCTCTATTCTTCTCGTCACTACAATACAGATGAACAATTATATCAAGGTTTCACCGACGAGACAGGAATTCAAGTTAACCTGATTGAAGGTAAAGACGATGAACTGATTGAAAGAATTAAGAGCGAAGGAGTTAATAGTCCTGCCGATATTTTAATCACTGTTGATGCTGGTCGTTTATGGCGGGCAGAACAAGCAGGGCTTTTTGCGCCAGTGCAATCTTCAATACTAACAGAAAAAATTCCTGCTAATTTACGTCATCCCGATAACTTATGGTTTGGCTTTAGCAAAAGAGCGAGAGTCATTATGTACAACAAAGACATGGTCGATCCTAATGAGTTATCTACCTATGAAAATTTAGCCGATCCGAAATGGAGAAATAAGATTGTCATTCGTTCTTCTAGTAATATCTATAATCAATCATTAGTTGCTGGTTTGATTGAAGTACTGGGAGAAGAAGCAACAGAACAATGGTGTAGAGATCTGGTGGCTAACTTTGCCCGTCAACCCGAAGGTAACGATCGAGCGCAAATTGAAGCAGCAGCAGCAGGTATAGGAGAGATTGCTGTTGCTAATACTTACTATTTACCCCGCTATGCTAACGAAGACGATCCTGCCAAACAAGCGATCTTCAATCAAATTGGCGTATTTTTCCCCAATCAAAATGGTCGGGGAACTCATGTAAACATTAGTGGCGGTGGTATGCTGAAAAATGCACCCGATCGAGAAGCAGCGATCGCTTTTCTAGAATATTTAGCTAGTTCAGATGCCCAAGAATTTTTTGCTTTAGGCAATAACGAATATCCTGTCGTTGAAGGCGTACCCGTCGATCCTGTCGTTGCTAGTTTCGGTGAATTCAAGTCCGATACTACTAATGTAAATGCTTACGGAGCTAATAATGCTTTAGCTGTAAGAATCATGGATCGTGCTGGCTGGAAGTAGTAGTTAGGGGCTTTCCTGCCGTTCGCCCGTACTAGTTAGTAGTTAGTTATTAGCTTCTTCCCGAAATACTACATAGGAAGCTAATAACTGTTCATGCTGGAAAATTGTGGTGTGTGAGGATTAAAAATCATGAAACGAAATATTTGTCGCCAAACCTCGGTGATGATGGCAGCATCAGCTATGGCATTAGTATCTAGTAATGTAGCCCAAGCTAGTGAAATGCTCAAACAACTAGAAAGCTATAGCCAGGAAGGAAAAACTAATAACCTTCAACAAGTGACTAATGTCAATCAACTGCGGGACGTGTCGCCGACAGACTGGGCTTATGAAGCTTTAAGAAGTTTGGTCGATCGCTATGGTTGTATTGTCGGTTATCCCGATCGAACTTATTGGGGAAATCAGGCTTTATCTCGTTATGAATTTGCTGCGGGTTTAAATGCTTGTTGAACGTCTTATTGCCTCTTCTGAGGCGATTATGCGAGAAGATTTAGATACTATTAATCGTCTTACTCAAGAATTTGAAGCAGAACTGGCAACTCTTAGCGGAAGAGTAGATAACTTAGAAAGTCGGACTGCTTTTTTAGAAGACAATCAATTTTCTACGACAACTAAGCTAGGAGGAGAAGTAATTTTTGGATTAGCCAGTGTCTTGGCAGGAGATGCAGATAAAGTAGCCGTTTTAGGTAATCGTACTCGTCTAGAATTAGAAACTAGTTTTACAGGAGAAGATACTTTAGATGTTATCAATTGGGCAGCAACTCTAGCTTTTCCCGATTTGGGTAAAGAGGGAAGTTTGGGAGGAATAATTGTCGGTAGAGAACCCTATGTAAGTGATGCAAGTGTCGATCGCTTTGAAGATGATGATTTCTCTTTGCACGTAGAGGGTTTTTATCAGTATAAATTGACTGACAATATTAGTATTACTCCTGGTGTAGTTTGGATTACTGCTCCTGATAGTAATGATGATAATGATGATTTAGTTATTGGTACTATTCGTACTACTTTTACTTTCTAATTGTCCTCAATTCCTTTTTTTTCAAAGAGGTATTTTTGATTGATGATTTTGAGGGATATCTTGTAATTGAAAAGGCGATCGCTTAAGTTGAAGATCTGCAATATATGGAGTTTAGAAGATCCAGATATATATTGATTAAAGATAGGCGATCGGGCAGAGCCTGCCAGCGAAGCCGATCGCTTTTCGTAAAATTTAATATACTATTTAAACCTAGAGAGAGTACCTACTCCTGTATTTCTGGAGATAAATAGCAAAAGAAAATAAAAAACCAACTTAATTAATTAAAAAGTTGCTTAAGTTGGATAAAATTTTTAAAGTTAATTTTTGTTTGATTCAACTACTCTACTTCATGGCCGAGAGCAACAATAACTTGTTCGATCGATTCTTTTGAGGCTTCTGTGTCTACAGTAACTTTTTTACTATCGAGGTCAATATTTACTTTGGCATTGGGTTCATGAGTCTTAATTGCTTTAGTTACTGCGTCTACGCAACCTTCACAAACCATACTAGGAACTTTTAATTCAAGCATAATGATCTACTAACTAATATGAACTTTTACCATTTGAGTACAGAAGCATCTATTCCCTGTTCTCTTTTAATTTTACTATCTTTCTCCATCCATTCTAAAATTTGAGTAGCAGTTAATTCATCCACTGAAATTCCTATATCTTTGGCGATAATTTTTAACAATCGATAAGAAGAAATCGTTAATCGAGTCAAAAACTTTTCTGAGGATGATAATAAGGCAGATTCTATTTGGGCTGATTCTTCTTGGGTTAAAAATTGAGTGGGTGATTGTTCCATTGCCTTGTGTTTTAGCTTTCTAAACCTAAATTTTCTTTAATTTGTTATTTTTATTATTGCTGCGGTTATTGGCGGAGGATTAACCAAGATTTTATACTTAGTTCATTTGTTCCGAAGCACTGTAATTTTAGTTTTGTTATTTCAATCTAGCTTTTATTTGGCTCAAGTAGCAGAAACTTTACCTGCAACAACTGTAGTCAGGAGTAAGCAAGAAGAAAAAACTTCTTTTTACACTCTAAAAGCGCATCATCAAGAAATCAACTTGCTCGAATTTAGTGCAGACAGCAGTTTACTAGCTAGTGCAGACTCTCAAGTAATAGTAATTTGGTCTTTGGCTACAGGAGAGATTTTACATATTTTACCAGGACATTACTCCTCAGAAACCGAGATGGCGATCGCGCCGACTTCTTTATCCTTTAGTCCTGATGGTCGTTTTTTAGCTAGTAGTACCTGGAGTCAAGGTTTATTAATGCCCGAAAAATCTGTAATTGTTTGGGATACTGCTACGGGGAAAGAAATATTTAGCTTGAGTAACCAGACAGGTTTTAGACAAGTTATTTTTGATGCTTCAGGAGAAAAACTTTATGTCTCTAGTAATGATGGCATTGAAATTTGGCAACTAAAAGAGAAAAAACAAATAGCTAGTTTTAATGATGGTCATCCTCAAGATGCGATCGCCCTCAGTCAGGATGGTAAAATTATGGCTACTGTGGATGCTAACATCGCGGGGGGACAACAAGGAGAAGTTAGTAACCAAATTAAGCTATGGCAATTAGCTGATGATAATGTCCAACTTATAGCTACATTAAAAGGACATACAAATGATATTGCCCAACTGACATTTATAGATCGCGATCGAAGTTTAGTTAGTAGTAGTTACGATGGCGAGATTAAATTTTGGCATTGGCAACAGGAAAAAGAAACAAAAACTTTAACTCAGACTAGCGAAGATGGTTTATTTAGTCTTAATTCTCGTGGTAGGTTAATTGCGGGTAATTTTCCCTCAGGGATGGTCTTAAATGTACCTAGAGGGGCAATTTTAGAAACGCCTATTTCAGTACCATTTACAGGAAAAGCCAGTGCAGTTAGTTTTAGTCCCGACGATAATATTTTAGCCTGGGCAACTAATGCCGATAATTTTGTCAATCCCACTATTGTTGTCTGGCAAATGAAAAGTCAAGCCAATGGCGATAACCCTAAAGAAAATGTCAGAAATAATTATCAGCCTCTGATTTTAAGTGAAGTTTGGCAAAATGCGATCGGCAAAGATCCCCAACAAGTTGCTTTATCTGCCCTTGGTTTACCAGAAAAAATTGAAAATGAAACCGAAACAGTTGAAGTCGATTATCCTCAAGAAAATAAAGCTGTAGTAACTATCTCGCAAACTAATTTAGCTGATGACTCTGTTTTTGGGATTAAATATCGAGTTGAATTTGCCCTCTACGACTCTACTACCTCGGAAGCTAAAAAATGGCGCGTCATTTGGGCTGGTAAACAGTATAAATGCCGTTTAAATCGAGGTCATCAAGATTGGTCGCTCGATCTATGTCTGTAATCTTAAGTTCGGTTGAATACTTAAATTAAATATGAGGTCAAGTAATAAGTAATAAGTGAACCGTTCATTCCCCCCAAAAAAAGCGATCGCCAACCTCCAAAAATCACTTCTAGTGCGCTCACTCTGTGACAGTAACTCACATAATCTTTAACACTACATTTTGACGTGCGGAAGGTAGGATATAATAAATGGGTTTGGGAAAGGGAATTCAAGATTCCATAGTGAGCAATCCATTTTTGAAACGAATGCAATTGATTGGTAAGAGAAAAGCTTAATCCTATTTTTGAGTGGGAAATTGTTTATGGCTGTTAAAGATTTCGATTTCAGTCACTACTATACATACCAAGAACTGGTAGATTACCTCAGCCAGATGGCTGAAGTTTACCCGAAACTGATTCAGTTAAAAGTTATCGGTCAGAGTTACGTTGGGCGGGAAATTTGGTTAGCAATTCTCACCAATCGAGAGACAGGAAACTATCTGAAAAAACCTGGCTACTGGATAGATGCCAATACCCATGCGGGGGAAGTCACGGGGTCGGCAGTAGCCTGCTATATTATCTATCATCTGTTAACTCAATACGGTCGAGACGATCGAGCAACTCGCCTGCTAGACAACTATACTATCTACGTACTACCGCGTTTAGCAGTGGATGGAGCGGAAAAATATTTAACTACTCCCTATCGACTCCGTTCTAGCGTCCGTCCTTATCCCTATCCCGACGAGCAGGATGGACTCCATCGGCAAGATGTTAATGAAGACGGCTTAATTCTGCAAATGCGGATTAAAGATGAATGTGGAGCTTGGAAAGTCTCCGAGCTAGATTCTCGCCTGATGGTGGGTCGCGAACCCGCCGAGTTTGGTGGCACTTATTATACCTTGCTCCCAGAAGGGTTAATCCACAACTACGACGGCTACAGCATTAAGTTAGCTCCGCCCCTAGAAGGGATGGACTTCAACCGCAACTATCCCCACCAGTGGTCGCCAGAGGCTCAACAGAAAGGGGCTGGTGATTTTCCCTTTTCCGAGCCAGAAACCCGCGCCGAAGCAGAATTTTGGCATCAGCACCGCAACATCAACGGCTTCATCAGCTATCATACCTACTCTGCCGTTATCCTGCGTCCCTACGGCACTCACCCCGACGACTATTTCCCCGTCGAGGATTTAGAAATTTATCAACTAATTGGCGAACAGGGAAAACAAATAACAGGGTATAATTGCGTTTCTGTTTACCATGACTTCCGCTACCATCCCAAAGAAGTCATTTATGGCTCGATGGATGATTACGGTTACGATCGCTTTGGTTGGTTTGGCTTCACCATCGAGCTTTGGGACGCACCGACAGAAGCGGGAATTGAGAAAAAAGATTACGTCAAGTGGTTTCGCTATGCGCCTCCCGAAGAGTCTCTCAAGTTATTAAAGTGGAACGATGAAAAGTTAGGAGGAAAAGGTTTTATTAACTGGCAGCCTTTCCAGCATCCTCAATTAGGGGAGGTAGAAATTGGCGGTTGGGATGAAAAAGCAGTCTGGCAAAATGCTCCTGCCGAATACTTGCCCGACTTGTGCCAAAAACAATGTCGCTTTGCGATCGCCCATGCCTTGATGTCTCCTCGCTTGACACTTGCCCGCACGGAAGTTACTTATCAAGGGGGAGACATTTATCATGTGGTCGTCCAGTGGCAAAATCAGGGATTCTTGCCCACTTACACTAGCCAGAAAGCTTTAGAACGCCAGTCCGTCCGCCCCATCGAAGTAATTTTGTCCTTACCGTCGGGAGTGACCTTAATTAGCGGTCAACTGGAACAGGAAATCGAACATCTGGAGGGACGTGCCAACAAAGCGTTTGAGAAGTTGGCATTTGGGACTGACTTCCGCCGTCATGTAGAGTGGGTGGTTAAAGGTTCTCAAGGCAGTGAGATTGAAGTAACAGCAGTGGCAGAAAGGGCGGGAACGGTGCGCTGTCGTTTGCGACTCGCTCCTCACGCGATCTAGCTACACTGATGCTTCGCCTACAAGAGAAAAAATTGCTAGGATTGAGGGAAATTTGCGATCGCTCAATCGTTCTCTAGAAGATATTTTTGTAAATCGCGATCGCCCTTCGAGTAGGCTACGCGAACGCTTAATTTCTTTCTCAAGTTAGCGATCCAGAAGCACAAAATTTGATGCCGAAGAATTAGGGACTGTTTAAGAATGTTCGTGGAATTCCGTCAGAAAAGCAATAGTAATTGAGTGTAATGACAGAACAAAAAAACTGTGAGTTTGCCCTCTTTATTGATGAAAGCGTTAGCCCAAAACCCAATCCTAAAGATACTGCACCCTATTTTGCTCTTGGTGGAGTTTTAGTAAAAAGGGTAGATGAGGCAATTATCGAACAAGCCGTAGCAGATTTCAAACAACGTTGGAATATCAGTTTAGATACTCCCTTACATGGTAATGAAATTCGCTCTAAGAAAAGGAGATTTGCTTGGTTGGGCAAACTCACCGAACAAGAGAGAAATGATTTTATGGAGGATTTAACCACAATTATTACTTCTCTACCAATTATCGTTCATGCTGGTGTCGTCTCTCGTCAAGGTTATCACAATCGTTATCTAGATAAATATGGCGACAATACCTGGGAGATGATGAAAAGCGCATTTTCTATTTTAGTAGAGCGATCGGTGAAATTTGTTGGCGATAAAGACGAATCAATTATGATTTATTACGAAGAGGCTGGTAAAAGAGAAGATAGATTACTCAAACAATATTTCAACGAAATTCGAGAATCGGGACACCCTTTTGATAGCAATAATGCTTCCAAATATTCACCATTGAGCGCAGAACAAATCTCACAATGCTTACGTGGTATTGAGGGAAAAAAGAAAAGTAATCCTATTCTACAAATTGCCGACTTATGCCTTTATCCAGTTGCCAGAGGTAAAGACAAACCAAATGATAGGGCTTACTTGGCTCTTAAGGAAAATCAGATATTAATAGACTGTCAGTTGAGATCGGAGGATATTAAATCTAGGGGCATTAAATACTATTGCTTTGACAAGACTCCTTAAAAACAACAAAACCGCTTAATTAGCGGTTCGTCGATCGGCAGTCATACGACTACCCCCAGGCTATGCCTAATTTAATAGTAATACTAGACACCAAATTATGCAAATTCTTAAACAATTTATTAATAATTCAAAAAGCGTATATCCTAGAGAAATTTTTGAATAGAAGGGAATTATAAGTGATTCAAAACGAGCATCAGTATAAAGTAACCCAAAATAAACTCAAAGATTTAGAACAGGATTTAGTCAAATTTAGCTGATTTTTAACTTAAGTATCTAAACCAGATTTGAGATCAGATGTTTGAACCCCTTAACTTAGTTCTCTTAGCTTATAAGCTTAAACCGATGCCCACAGAACCGATCGAACGGGAATCGGATTCAACTCAACCCTGCATCGTGTTTTTTTCTGAGCCAGAAAAAAGGGTAGCTTTACTGTTGTCGGCTAGCAAAATCTTGCCCGAAAATGTCTTTATCGTTTCGGAATTGAGTTGGATAACAGTTCTTAACCAGAAGCAACAAACTGACCTATATCTTCGTGAAGGAATTACCGCCAACAAATTTGGACAATGTTTTTATGTCAAATTCAAAACTCCTCAGAAGATAACTTTTTTGGCTAACTTTTTAACCGAATCAAAATTCAGTTTTTCCCAGCCAGCCTTACAACAACAAGCGCGACAATTTGAGGAATATGAAAGACTGGCAAACTGCCCGATCTCCAGTGGGGTAGAACTGAATGAATATATTGATGATAAATTGCATACTCGCTTACTAGCTGTAGCTAACAAGATCGCAGTCCCCACCACCCTCGCTTTTGGCTCCTCTTTAGCACAATATCAGCATCATCCAGTTAGTTCTCAAGTTCAATTAATCGACTCTAAAAATATATCTGTTGAAGCAATCCGAACCTATTTGCGGAATTTGACCTCAGATAAATTTGTCATTAAGCCCTCTGGTGCTAGGTGGATGGGAGGGAAAGCCTGCACGATCGAGTTAAAAGATAATTTAGAATTAGCGGTGGCAAACTTCCAAAAATGTCTAAATTTGCTCTCTCAAAACGAGTGCCTGCTGGTGGAAGAATTTATTGATTCCAGACTGAGGGATTTTTCTTCTCTGGGAGCGAGGTTGAGGATATTTGTCACCCGTCGTCCTAATAATATTGTCGAAACCTCTGGCATTCTCTGTCATCTTGGAGATGTCGCTCAACCTATCAATGGAGATACTTCCGCTAGTTTTTCCATTGACTATTTGTGTGATTATCTTCAATTAAATAAAGATAAAAAAGATCGGCTAATCGCTCGATTGAACAAACTAGGAGAAACCATCCTTGAAGCGATTATTGACTACGAAACCCAATATTTAACTCGGATTCCTGCTAATAAGCAAACGGACTTTATTGGCTTGGATGTTTTTTTGCAACATCGGCAGGGTCAATTAGAACCGTTTTTAATTGAAGTTAATAATCACGACTGCATTAGCACTTTGCAATTGTACGAAGTTCAACATTCTCCCCATCGGACTGCCATTCTCGATAAATGGGTAGAAACAATGTTGTACCGTTCCTACCAATATATGCTCCAAGACCAAACTATCTTGGCGATCGCCTTAGGAAGGGAAGAGCAACTTAAGCTAGTTGAATGGGCTAACAGTCTGAAGATCGATCTAATTTTATGTGAGAGCAACCCGCAACTCGATGCGCTCAGCGATCGCCTCCAGTTTTTGGAAATTGACGGGCGGCACAAGCCGAGGGGCTGTGTTTCGAGGAAACCTCGAAACCTTGTACGCCCCGTCCTGAATTCGATTCAGGGGACGCGCCCTTACGAAGTGCAAGCAGGCTCCGCTGTAAGACGGCGGAGTACCTTGCACCTCGATCGCTCTCAGGATAATCTGGAAACGGCTCTAGCTATTATTCGAGAAGTTCGTCGCCGTCAACTAACTGTCAATGGAATAGTTCCTGTTGAGCCAAAATATCTTACTTTAGCAACTTTAGTGGCTCTTTTTCTGGAAAAACCAGCTAACAGCTATGAAAGCGTCAGCCTGACTCAAAGTAAGTTATTAATCCAGCAAAAAATTCTCGTTGATGAGTTTAATAAACTGACTTTTGAAGCTCGTAAATTCTCTCATGGAGTTGCAGTTTTTGCTGTAAATTGTCCCCAAGATATCCCAAATATTCCCCTCGATCGCTATCCTTTATTAATTGAGTTAGAGCCAGAATTATCTGGTTTTGTACCAGAGATCGTTACCAGTCAACAACAATTACTAGCTCGTTTTGAGGAACTGCAAACTTTTCTACCACTAGAAATGAGGTTAGGTTTAAACTGTCGGCTAATTGCTACCTCTTACCCCAATGGCACACCCCAAGATGTGGTTCTGATCCTGTCTGAGGGAAAAGCGATCGCGGGGTATCTAGTACCTCCCTTCTTAACTAGGCAAAATTTAGTTCCAGAAAGGACAGAAAATCTGTTGAGTTTTCGCGATCGAGAAAGACAAGAGAATCTGATTTACGCTGCCAGGCAAGTTTGTCATAACCTTGGTTTAAAAGAGGGAATTTTTTATCTAAAGGGAGTTTCCACAGAGTTAGGAACAAAAATTTTAGATATTCAGGTTTGTCCGTGGAAAACAGATTTAATTCAATGGCTATTTAAAGTTTGGAATATCGATCTTATCTTGTACTCATTTCTGATAGCTTGCGGTTTTAAACTCTTTGTCAATCAAATAACTATCTAGATCGGGAACATCAACCCAAGCCTTGCATTCATTGGATTGATGGGTTAAATCCATTAATAACTGAGAATAAACCCCTTCTTGCAGAGAGGGAACTAAAGATTTACCATTGTCAATAGCTTCTACCAAGCGATCGACTATTCTAATAAAGGGTGCTAATCTACCATCGGTAAAGACTTGAGGAAAAGCCAAACGTTTGGGGATTTCTACTTCTGTTAGGGGTTTGCCTGCGGGGGCTGCGAGTAATTTAAAACCATGAACATAGTCTTTGAGATTATCGCTACCTAAAACTAATGTACCTTTGTCTCCGTAGATTTCGAGCCAATGTCCTCTACCTGCATAAGTAACGGAACTAATGGATAATTGACAGGGTGTACCATCGGCAAGTTCCAGCATAATTAAACAAGTATCATCGGCATCTACTGGTTTTAATGCTCCTCCTGCTGTGGGGTCTGGACGTTCGGGGATAGCACAACTAAGATAACCAGATAATCTTTTTACCGAACCAAAAAGCCAACTGATATAGTCAAAAGCATGAGAACCTACCGCACCTAAAGCACCGCCCCCCATATCTTTACGAGCATACCAGTTCCAAGGTCTTTCTGGGTTGGCACGACTGGTAACAATCCAGTCTATTTTAATTAATCTTTTGTTACCAACATAGCCTTGTTGTAAGTACTCTGAGAGTAGTTGCCAAGCAGGTACAAAAGGAAATTCAAAATCAGCGATCGCAATTTTCTTCCGGTTTTTAGCTAAATGATACAGTTCTCTTACTTGTGCTGCATTCATCGCCATGGGTTTTTCTAGCAATAAATGTTTTCCTGCCTGTAGTACTTCTTTTGCCATTTCGTAGTGCAAAAATGGAGGGGTAGAAATACTGACTATATCTACTTCTGGTAAAGCGAGAATTTTGTCTAGCTTATTATAAGCATAGAGAACATTATGAGCATCGGCGATCGCTTTAGCTTTACCCAAATCTGGATTGTATACTGCTTTTACTTCTGTGCGGGGATGATGTTGGAAACCTGGTATATGTATTTTTTGTCCGAAACCCGTACCAACTACAGCTACACCAAGAGAAGAAGTCATAGTAATTTTATGTTGCTATTTCGATCTACTTTACATCATGGCAAGATTAAAATCTTAGTTGATACTGAATTTGAAATTCATTGCCAATATCTATAACATTACTACTATCGAGAAAATCGAGGGGATAAATATAGATTGCTCTAACTGAAGAATTTTGGTTAATTTCGTAGACACCTTCGACAAAAGGAAATATCCGCAAATAATCTAAGCCAACTTCTCGACCTGCATCCACAACAAAATCGCTAAATTGGTTGAATACAGTTCTTTGGAGTGGGGCGAACACGAACTGAATTCCCCCTGATGTCAATAGTTGTTCTATGATTCGACCTTCCCCTACTTGCCCGAATTGTTTTGCTACGAATTGTTTTGCTAATTGTTCGGCAGAACTAATCATTTGATTACTCAATAAACTAATAATTTCTCCTTGGCTGCGAGTAGGAGTACTAGTAAGAGATACTGCCGGAGAATTAAATATTTGTCGATCTGCCCCATCAGCTAAGGCAGCTACTTCGATACATTTGGCTAATTGGTCTAATTCTGCTTGAGTATAAATTGCGTTTACTTGTGTAAGCGGTGCATCATTGGGATTAACAAGACAGTAATCTGAAGGGTCTTTGCCTAAACTAGGAAGGATTTCTGCCGCTTTCCCATCAATAATAAGATTTACTCCAATAAAACCAGCGTTACCTATGGCAGTAAATGGATCGGGAATTTCATTATTGCCTTCGGCTAATCTAACATCCTTTACCCCTGACTTTGGGTCAACATTAACTGCCGTATTCATTTGAATATTTAGATAAGGGTTTAAAACTCCTGATTCTGGATTGAAAATAATTACATTATCGTGACTGCGGACTAGAGTAAAGTTTTTACTAGGAGTAGCTAAACTGGACAAACCAAGGCTATTACCAGAAAAATCATTATCGCCAAACAAATTTACATAACCCTCAGTAAGTTGAATTGTGCCATCTGCTTGAAGATTGGGAAGATCGTCTACCCGTCCATTTAAGGTTAAATCTCCCATTGCCTTAAATTGATAGAGGGGAGTTTGTTCAAATCTCAACTCGTCTAAATTGACTTGAAAATTTTGTAAACTGGTTATTACCGCGGGTTCTTCTTCTGTTTCTGTATCGGCAGATGCTTGTTGAATCTGTTCTACTACTGGAGCGTCGGTTTCATTTTCTCGCTCGTTAGAGTTATTTTCGGGTAAGAAAATTTGACCATCTTCTAAGCTTACTTCTCCACCAATATCTGGTGATAAAGCGAAGTCGGTAATAATTACTTCTCCTGCTACTTTTCCTTTGTAAAGTTCTTCAATGTCTATTTCTCCTGGAGGAATATTAATAGTAAGCGGGTTATTTAAATTATTTACTGCATACAAAATTGGTAAACTGCCTTGAGCCGATAAATCTTTCTCGGCAAATGTCCCGTTTAAAGTTTCGACAGTAACTATTTGATTATCTAGAGTAATTTTACCGCTAGCGATCAGAGGAGCTTCAAAATAGAAACTTTTAATGGTTGCATTATCTAAATTTACTTCTCCCGTGGCATCTAAGGCATAAAGGATATTTTCTCTATCTAAATCGATCCTTCCTACCCCTTGTATATTAGCCGTACCTTCTCCACCCAGCCAGGTTAAATTATTAGAGGTAAAGGCATCTAACAAATAAAAAGCTTCGCTAGTTAATTTTATATCTGCATAAACTCGATCGCTAATTTCTGGTTGAATGGGATAGGGAACGGTAGCCTTTACTTGAATATAAGAAGGTTCGCTAGTGTTGAAGGTAAATAAGTTATCTCGATAGTCATAGTTACCAGCAATAGTTAGGGGTAAGTCTTGGTTATTGAATGTCCCATCGGTAAAACTAATTTGTCCTGTTATATTTGGCTGAGATAATGTACCTGTAATTGTCCCTGAAGTATCGATCGTCCCAGTAACCTCTACGGGGAAAGTGGTAAATTTTTCGATGGTGTTAAGAGTTAAGTTTTCTACCTGGTAATTAGCATTTTGTTGGTTAGCAGATAGTTGTCCGTCCAAACTTAAAACCGTATCTTCTACTTGGATTGTAGCAGTATCGAGATAGACTGTTTCTCCTTGAAAATTACCTTGAATTAATAGTTTGTCTAGATCGATCGCGGGACTATCTTTTTTAACTAAACCGTAAAGCCCAACTTGAGGTCTGCTTTTAATAATATCGACAAAACCAGGTTGAGTTTCCCATTCCCAGTCGTTGCCTGCTACTCTGAAGCTGACTTGAGGAGCATCTATTGTTCCGTCGAGGGTAACTTGCCCTTGATAACCTCCTTCGATATCGAGTAAGGTTGGTACACTGCCTCCTTGTCTGGCTTCGGCGAGTTCTTGAATTTGATTTTCGATCTCTCTTAAAAGTTGGAGTTTGGCAGCAACTGTTCGATCGGAGGTAATAATCGAATTGGGATCGACGGCTGCGGGTTGGGCATAATCGGGGGATTCCCACAAACGAGCTAAGTCTTCGAGGCGAAACCAACGAAAGGTAGTTAAAAGATCTTGGATATAAGCTTGAGGGATATTTAATTGACCGTCAATTTCTCCCGATTGTAAATTTAAACCACCTTGGAAATTATATTGACTTTCTTTTAAATTTAAAGAAGCACTAGCTATGCGGGCAATATTTTCACTGGGAGCGTACTCAAACTCTGCATTAAAGCGATCTGCTGTAATATATCCTATGGCTGGTCGATCGACATTTACTTCTCCTGCGGTAGCAAAAGTATAGAGATTAGCATCTACTTCTCCTGTCACTTTCCCATTTAATGCGCCTTCGATGCCTAAAGGTTGTCCTGGGGCAAGATTGAGTAAAGCTAAAGGAAAATTAACAATATCCAGGGCAAAAACATCCCCCTGTTTTTCTCCTTCGGCAATTACGGGTCGATCTGTGTCTTCTCCTTGACGTAGTTCTACATTAGTCGGAATATAAGGCAGACGACAACGCTCCGCAGTACAGAGTATTACATTGGCTGCAATTACATCTTGTTCCCCTTGAAGATCGATCGCAATTCTTTCTCCTGGTCGGACAATCAAATCTCCAGTCATCACCGAGTCGAAAACAACATCGTTGAACACCAAGTCTTCTAGACGTACATCTCCTGTTAAAGCAATATTTCCTGGTTCTGTGGGGGCGGAAATTAGATTTTTGCCTTGTAATTCTCCACTAAATTGAGCTTCAACCGAAATATTGACCGATTCTGCTACTAATTCGTTATTAGTAGAGGCATTAGCTACAATTTCATCAATGGGCAGAGCGTCAAAGTCGATGTTGCTATTAATATCGAGATCGAGGTTGGCTATATCGGGATTAGTGGTTAGATCGCTTATGAGTAAGTCACCTCTGGCAGTTAAAGACTGATTCCCAGTTTGTACGGCAACATTATTTACATTTATTGGAAAATTAGCTTCGACCTTAAGAATAGGGTTAATACTGCCAGTAAGATCGACTTGAGCGTTAAGATTATCTAGTTCTGGTATGGAATCGTTATTAGGAGCAAAAGTATCTAGTAAATAGTTGGTATTGAGATTAGCAGCCCTAAGATTAGTCTGCCATTGATTATTATTTAACTCGCCTGTAGCTAAAACCGTTCCTTTTGCCGTAGCGATATTGGCATCTAGGTTAGCTTCTACACTACTTAAGTTAGGAGACTCGGAAAATTCTAGTAATTGTTGTAATCTTCCAGAGACATCGACTCTTGCCGATCTTATTTCTGTAGGGAGAGGTAAATTAGATACAAATTTACCCACAGCAATATCGCTAGTGGTAGCATTAGCTTGAATAGTTCCTTGCTGTAACCTCGTATTAACGGCTACATCTCCCCCATCTACATTCAAGTCTAGATTGGCAATACCCTGAATTTTATTTAAATCGAACTCATCTAATTTTCCTTTAAATTGAGCGTTAGTATTATCTATACTAATCGGGCGATCGAGATTTACTCCTTGTAGTTGTAGTTGCGATACAAAAGGAGTTAAAGCTAGAGAATTTGCCTCAAGTTCGCTTTGCCAGGTTTTAGTTTTGAGGTTACTACTCCCTTCAATCTCTATTTCTCCATCTCCTACCTGGATTTGGGTATCTCGCAGCAGTAAGTTTTGATTATTTAAAACAATTTCCCCGCCTCCCGAAATCGGCTCTTCAGCTACAACAGAAGTCTCTTCTGGCGGAATTTGCCATTTTACTAACGCTTCTGGGTTAGAAATTGTACCCTGTACTTTTCCCGTGGCTGTCAGACTACCTATATCGACTTGTGTGGGGATTTGATAGTAAGGAGCGATAATTTCTTCTGTGGGTAGTTCTGCTGTAAACTCCAAAGTTATCGGCATTGCCTCAGGCTCGATTGGGCGATCGTTTTCTAACGAGCCTTGGATATTAGTGGCGATTGCTCCTTCGGCGGTAATTTTGCCACCATCTACGGGAAGAATTTGTAAATTGTCGAGAACAACTCGATCTAAATCTGCGGTAAAGTTTGCTCGAACATTTTCCAACTGAGATTTAGCTATTTTTAAGGTTTCGGTATTGTTGATTTTACCCGTAATTACAGGTTCTTTAATTTCTCCTGCTATTTGTAGTTGTGCTGCTACTTCTCCTGCTGCGTCTACTGGTAAACCCGAAGGTAAGATTTCCCCTAAACTAGATAACTTGAAAGGTAAAATATCTAAAGCTAAATCATAACCTTCTTGCCAATTTACCGTGCCTGCAAGTTCTGCTACAATCTCGCCAATACTAGCTTGGGTTTTTTCAACTTGGGCTGTTTTTCCGTTAAAGTCCAGACGAGATCGCGCTTCGAGTGGTGCAGATAAATTCTCTACTTCTCCAGATAATCCTTGTAAACTTAACGTGCCTTCTATATTGGTTGAGTTAATTTCTTCAAAAGAGGGGATATTAATATCGAGATCGGCATTGAGAGTACCGTTACTAATATCTACGGGGGAATTAGGTAATAAAGTTGCCAGATCGCTTAAAGCTAAATCGTTAATTAATAATTTGGTGTCTGTTTCCCCAGTTTCAATGAGAGTTTCACCCTGAATAGTTGCTTTAGCTTGTTCGATCGCTGCTTCTAAATCGTATTCTAACTGAGTATTATTAGTGGGATTATATCTACCAGTACCATCTATTGCTATTTCGATGGGCGATTGATTATAAGGTACGGCAGTAATTTCTCCTGATTCTATATTGACGGTTACATCATAAAAGAGAAATGGTTCTTTTTCTGATTCCTCATCACTCTGTAAAAAGTCTAAATTCAACCACTCGCCATTTTGTTCTTGTTCGGCATAAAGATCAGGCTGTACTAGAGTAACTTCCAAAGGCAGAGTACGCCGAAATAATACGGGGAAAATATTAAAACCGACTTTGACTTCTTCAACGGTAACATAGTCTGGGTCTGTTGCCGTAGCAGGAATAACTGTTTCCCCAAAACGAATCCCATTTAACCCAAAACCTTTTACTTCTCCCAAATCGATCGGGCGATCGATAATATTGCCGATCTGTGTTTCCAGAAAAGGAGGCAGTTTTTCTTTGACTAAAAATTGCAGTCCCCAATAACCAGCAATTCCCAAGACAATGCTTGAGACGGCTATAGTAGTAACTTTTTTAGAGGGGTGTCTTAGCTTTCGCCATAAACCTTTTTCGGAAGTTTCTTCTTCGGGAGGTTTAGGAGGACGATTTTGAGTAGTCATCGCCGTACTTTAAATAAATTAAGATAATTAAACCTGATTTTTTAATCAGATAAAACAGATATTAGCACTATGATTTAAATATCTGCTTCTTTCCTTAGGTAGAAAGAAAAATATCTAATAACCAATACTTAAAAAAAGCTTAGAGCTTAGAGCTTAAAGCTTAAAGCTTACAGCTATTTCAGAGGTTATATCTCCCAATTAAAGTTTTTCGTGCCAACTCTAAATACCAATTAAAAAAATTTTTACCTCTTCTTTTCCCATTAAGAAATTAACAGAAGGATTGGATTTATACAGAGTAACTACATGAGTAGCTATACTTAGAGCTTTGATTTGACGAGCGGATAGGGGTAAGGGTTGAATATCCTTTTTAGGTATTTCTATTAAAGCAGGAGGAAAATCGATCGGGATACCACAAAGTTCTTTTTGGCGAGTTTGGGTTAAAATTAAAAACCGCTTTTGCCAGGATTCATTAGTTAAATTTTGAGTCGATAATTTTTGAGCAAGATTGACTACGATAACTGTTCTTCCGTCAAAATCTGCTATGCCTAAATCGCTATCGTGACTTTTAGTAATTGGCGGACAGTCGATCACTTTGAAAATCAGACTAATGGGTAAGGCGAAAACATAATCTGCCATCTCAAACGCCAATACTCTAAGTAGTTCGACATCAGAAGATAGAGAAGATTGTTGTTTGGGTGGAAAATAAGAACTAAGCATCTGCGTAAAGGCTGGGGTTAATGAAGGGTCAAGGTTTTTTGTGTAATCAAATCTGACAATAAACTGAGTAACTCTTGTTCGGAGTAAGGCTTGGTTAAATAAGCTTTAGCACCTAATTTAAAACTCATCTGACGGTGTTTCTTGCCACTACGAGAACTTAGCATTACGACATCAACTGGGGAAAGAGTAGAATCTTGTTGATAAGCATACAAAAACTCAAATCCATTCATTACAGGCATTTCAATATCACAAATTATGAGTTCGATTTCTGGATGCTGACGTAGTTGTCTTAATGCTTCTTGACCTTCTCTTGCTTGGAAGACAAAACAACCAGCTTTTTCTAACATTGAAGTTAAAAGTTTTCTTTGAGTAAGAGAGTCCTCTACAATCAAAATTGCTCTATTTTGTAATGCTAAAGTAGAATTTAGACCGATAGAGGAATTAAATAATCGATCGCTAGATTCAGTGTCAAACAACAATCTAGACTCTTCTATTTCGGCAGACCAACTCAAAGGAGGAGAATTATTTAAGCTAATCTGTTGTGAAAAACTCTTGTTTGAACTGGCTGCGTCGAATCGACTCCAGGTTTGACTGACTAATTCTAGGGGGTCTAGTGCCATAACCAGACGACCATCTCCAAGAAGGCTATATCCTTGAATATAACTGGGTAAAGTTGGTTTTTTATGCAAAGATTTAATGGCTAATTCTTGTTTGGTTATAATTTTCTCTACAGCAAGGCACAAGAGTTGGTCTTGATGTTCGATCGCTAGTAGGGTAAATCCATCTGAGGATGGATCGGCAAGGGAACTAGTAAAAATATCTGGAGAAAAACGATAAGTTAGTAGACTATCTAAAGTTCTAATTGGTATTTGTTGTGTTTTTGTCCCTTCTTTCCAAAGTAAAAAATGCTGAGGTGCATGACCTTGTACGATTTTTTGAGTAGTAATTTGATTGGCATCTGGCTTTAATACCCGTTCGATCGAGTCTGCTTTTAAAGCATAGATAATACCTTGGGACTGACAAACTAACATTTCTGCTGTCATTAAGACTAAGGGAAGATGTAAAGCAAATACCGTGCCTTCTCCAGCAACAGAACTAACTTGGATTGAGCCTTGCATTTGTTCGATACTGGTGCGCACTGCATCTAATCCGATCCCCCGACCAGACCAATTATCAAGATTTTGACTAGTAGAAAAACCAGGTTGAAATAAAAGATCTGCTAGTTCATTTTCTGAAGCCGTTGCTGCTTCATGAGGAGAAAAAAATTGTTGGGCAATAGCTTGTTGGCGAATGGTTTCCCAGTTTAAACCCCTACCATCATCTATTACTTCGATGGTAGTACGATTACCCTGATGGTAAGCTTTAATTTGAATTTTACCTACTGCTGGTTTACCTTGTTTTTGTCGTATTTCAGAAGATTCTATACCATGGGCGATCGCATTACGAAGTAAATGGAGTAAAGGATCGAATAATTTTTCAGAAATAGTCTTGTCTATAAAGATATCTGTCCCACTAAGTTCTAAGGTGGCATCTTTATGATTGACTGAAACTAACTGCTTCATAATGGGGGGAAACCGATTTAATAATAAACCCACAGGAATCATACGGGCTTGAATTAAGTTTTCTTGAGCATCGGTAATCAGTTTTTTTTGCTTTTTAAGCATTAACTCAGATTGTTTAATAGAAGAATCTATTTCTTCTATTCGTGCTTGCAACTGACTCATCGTCTCTATAGTTGATTGGATGAAAATGTGCATTTCCCCATAAGCATCCATTTCTAGAAGATCGAATTGCTCTGCTGGCAACGAATCAGCCAAAGAAAAAACACTAGTAGAGGTATGTAAAGCTGGGGGTGCTGTTTTCAGATGAGAAAAATATCTATCCGACCAGTCGAGCATTTTTTGTAAACTTTCTTGACATTTTTGTAGCTGTTGGAGGGTTTTCTGAGTATAAGTCTCAGACTTTTGAGTTTGTAAGCTCTGTTGATTTTGGCTAATTAGTAATTCTCCAAATATATAGTTAAGACTTTCTAATTGTGTCAAATCAACTCTTACATCTCTTCTGTTTGAGGCAGAGGAAAAAGTTGATTTTGGCGAACTGGAATTTTGTTTTTGGTCTGACAAAGCTGTTTTATCTAGTTGATGTGACTCGTCTGTTGTAAAGTTAAGAATTTTTTTAATTTGCGCTATCTCATCTTCAGCAAAAGAGCGAGCGTTAGAGTTATTTTCTCGCTTTTGCTGTTGTGAAACAACAACAATATCTGTTGGCCGATCTGATTCTACTGATGCTGAAATTGTTTCTATTTCATTATCCCTCGTATCTTCATCAATTTCTGTTGCAGATAATAACTTTGACGAAGTCGAAGCAGAGCGAGGAAGCTCGGTCGGGTTCCCCGACCAAGAGCAAGTCTCGCTTCGCTCTTCCTTTTCAAGGCGGAGTAACTTCGACTCGATAATGTGAACTAATTCGTTTAACTTACGAGTGGCAATAGATTCTTCTTTAGTTACTAGTTTTTTTAAAGCGATCGAAGGTTCGCCACCATGAGAGCGATCGCCTTCTAGAATGGCAACTCTTGCTTTTTCTAAATCTTCTAAGGCTAATTCGGCAATTTCAATAGTTTTTGCGGGATTTTGCTCTAAAGCCATCAGAATAGTTTTCGCTAGTTCCTTAATACCTGGCAGAGAGTAAGATTCTGCTATGCCCGTAAAAAACTCGGCTTCAGAACTTAAAGTAAGGGCAATTTGATTTACATCTCCTGTTGCTAAAACAGCTTCTAGTTGTCGCAATTCTTGCTGCATACTTTCTGCAAATACCGAGCCTATCACATCAAACCCTAACTCTTCGGAGTTGGGTATAGAAGCTTCACGCTCGAAAAAATCGCCAAGTTTGGTTTGTAGTTGAGCAAAAATGACGGCTACTCGGTTTAAAATTTCATTTTCGTCAAAATTATGCTTGATTAGTTCCGATTCTGACAAAAATGATTTATCTATTTCTGCTGTTACCGATTCTCTAAGACATTCATAACATTCCCACAGTAGGGCAGACAATTCTTCATCTAAGATAATATCGGGATTATATAGAGCTTGAAAAACATCTTCTAAATGGTGAGCCACCGTGCTAATGGTTTCTTGTTCGGCACTGGCAGCAGACCCTTTAAAAGTATGAGCATTACGCATCAAACTATGAACTTTATTAGTAGTTGGTTCTTCTAAATAGCTCAACAAGTCTTGTTCGAGGGCAGGCAGCAAAGATGAAGCTTCCATCAAGAAGCACTGATAGACCTGGTTCTTGATATCTGGATTTTGAGTCATTTTCTCGTCCTAATTCTAAAGTAATCGCGATCGCTCTTGCTAAATCGAAAGCTAATAGCTTACCGAGAAGCGATTTTAACTAATCAATTTTGAACTTACTGATACTATTTTGTAGTTGCTCGGAAGTTACGAGTAATTCATTAAATAAGGAAGCAATTTTAACCGAGTTGGCGGAGGTTCGATCGGCTACTTCGGCTACGTCTGTCATGGCTTTAGTTACTAATTGAGATTGGGCGGTTTGACTAGTAGTCGAAGCATTAATCTGCTCTACTCGATCGCTAATTTCTTGATTGGCTAGCTTAATTTCATCAAGACTCTGACGAGTTTTATTAACTAATTCTGTCCCTTTAACCACCTGCATAATTCCTAATTCCATGGCTTCGGTAACAGATTGAGTCTCGGTGCGAATTTCTGCTACTAAGCGTTCGATTTCATTGGTTGCATTGGCTGATTGGTAGGCTAAAGTACGGATTTCGTCGGCTACTACAGCAAAACCTCTGCCATATTCTCCAGCCCTGGTGGCTTCAATGGCAGCATTAATGGCGAGTAAATTAGTTTGATTGGCAAAATTATCGATCAAGCTGACGACCTTGGCAATTTTTTGGGACGATTCTCCTAAATTTTTCACTTTTTTGGCGGTTTCCGAGACTGTTTCTCTAATTTCGGCGATTCCCATCACAGTTTCTTGCATAACCGTGTCTCCCGCTTTAATAGTCTGATTGGCTACTGTTACAGACTGGTCTACTTGTTGGGTATTAAGAGCCACTCGATCGAGCGACTCGACCATTTGCTGTAATTGTTGTAAAGCTCGTTCTAAATCTTGAGATTGTTGTTGAGCTTGGTTAGATAGTTCGCTAATGGCTACCGTACTGCTATGGCAAGTTGTATCTACTTTTTCTGCGGAGGATTTTACTTGTCTGACCAGTTCCCGCAGAGTTTGCAGAGTAGTATTATAGCCATCGGCGATCGTGCCTACTTCATCTTCCCAAAGGGGGGCTTTTACTGTCAAATCTCCTGCTAAAGCGGGTTCGACGGCTCTAAGTAGGCTCAAAGCTTCTCGTTGCAACCTTTCTCGGTCGGTTTTTTCTCGTTCTGCTGCTGTCAGTAATTTCTCTCTTTGCAGTGATAGTTCGTGAAGATCTGCTTTACGCTGAATGACTACTCCTATTTGTGAGGCTACTTGAGTTAATAGCCTTAGCTCATTATCGTCCCAAGTACGGGGTTCTTGGTTATGATACACTGACAGCAATCCCCAGAGTTGTTCTCCATTAAAAATAGGAGCTAGCATATAAGCCTTTGCACCAAATTGCTCTAATATTTCGAGGTGACAATCATGGTATTGTTGGGTGTAAATATTGTCTACCCGTAGAGACTCATTGCGAGCATAGCGTCCTCCTTTATTTTCTTGAAGATAAGTATCTTCCCATTTTTGTAAAGATGTACCCACCAATGGTATCCATTCATTGCCGACATCTTCTACAACATATTCCCCACTCCAGTCTGGATTAAATTGGTAGACTGCTACTCGATCGGTCATAAATAATCGCCGTATTTCTGCTACTGCAAGACGTAATAGAGCATTGACAGAAGAATCGTCTTGTAATTGGGCTGGTGATTGCTGCCCTAGCTGATAGATAAGTTTGGCAAAGGCTACTCTTTGCTCTGCTAGTTGGAATATTTGCTCGGATTTTTGTTGTAATTGTTCGACATACTCTACTTGTTGTAATGCTACCCCAAGTTGATTTGCTACTCTAGTCAATAAGTTTACTTCTCCTGCTTCCCAATGGCGTGGCTCTGAGTTCTGAAAAGCAGCGAGTAATCCCCATAATTTTGTGCCGATAAATACAGGAGCAATAGCGTAAGCTCTGGCTTGATATTCTTCCAATACTTCTAGGTAACAAGGAGTGAATCCTGCCTGATAAATATCATCTCTAACTAATAATTGACGATCGCGAAAACTACCACCTTCGTTTTCTTTGAGCCAAGTATCTTCAGAAAAAGGATATAGCTCTTGGTTCATAGATTGAATACCTCGGCAATTGCTTACATTATCTTTTAGGATAGTAATTGTATCTTGTCGATCGATTAAGCTATCCCAACCCCGACTAACGGATTCAGCAATAAAACTCCCACTCCAATCTTCATTGAAACGATAAACCACAACGCGATCGCAACTCAAGAGTAAACGTAACTCTTTGGTTGTGGTTTTGAGAGTAGTAGTAAAATCTAGATTCTGCCGAATCCGTGCGACAATTTTAGCCCCTGCTTTTTCTAGCTCGTTAATTTTAGCTAATTGGGCATTTTTAGTTTGTACCTGAGTCACAATTTCCGCCTGGGATAAAGCAATCCCAATTTGAGCAGCCACTCGTCGCAGTAGACTAATTTCTGACTCTGACCAATGACGAGGCCCTGTATTTTGGTAAGCAGCAAGTAGACCCCAAAGTTTGTTATGTTTGTACAAACCAACAATAGCAAAAGATTTTATGCCAAAAGATTCCAGGGTATCAATATGGCACTCTGACAAACTCCCTTGGTGAATATCATTGCAAACATAACTAGCATAACGATCGTTGCGGAATCTCCCCCCTCTATGTTCGTGAAGATAAGAGTCTTCCCAACCGCTACCCACTAGTTTCGGAAATCCCGTTACTTCTGCCTCAGCAATAAAATTCCCTCTAGAATAATCATCATCAAACTGGTAGATAACAATATGTTCTACGTCAAGCAGCTTACGAACTTCTCGAACCGCAATACGATACAAAGTTTCGATGTCAAAAGGTTGACGTAATTTTTCAATTACTCTAGCTAAAGCTTTTTGCGATTTTAGTTCTTTTTGGAGTTTCTCTCTAACTTCAGCAACTTGTAAATGTACTACCAACTCTTTAGTTACTTGTTCCAATAAGCGAATTTCGACCTCTTGCCACTGTCTTGTCTGCCCACATTGCTGAGTTACCAGTAAACCCCAAACTTTATTTCCTAAGACGATAGGTACGGCTAAACTAGCTTTTACCTGAAAGCGTTCCATCAACTGCTTTTGATAGGGAGATAATTCTTCTTGTTCGATATCTTCGATGACTACTACTTTGACTTGCTGATAGTGATTGGCATTACCCAGTCCAAAACAAACAGAAGCAATTTTTTCGTCTCGGGCTGGAGTAAAACCTGCTTGCAAGGCTTCTGCTGCTACTATTCCCTGGGTTTCCGATTCAAAAATGTAAATTAATACTCGTTCTACCTCCAAAAGCTGGCTAATTTCGGTTACAGTAAGATTAAATAATGTCTCTCGATCGCTAGCATGGCGGAGTTGTTCGGTAATTAAGGATATTTGCTGTTGGCTAGTTTCTTCTTGTTGTTCGATCGCCTTAGTCAGGTTAACAATTTCTAATAAACGATCGCGAAATCGCTCGCCATTGCTCGGATTGCTCTGATTCAAATCTTTAGCTAAAGACTGGATGGCAATTCTAATTTGCTGAGTCAGATTACTTTTGAGTTTGGTGTTACTATCGGTAAGAGATCTATTTAAGCCGTTGGTCAAATTGGCAGGATTGAATACAGTCTTCATGTTATCGTCTAAGGTTATGGTTTTATGGGTGAATTATTGCCGTTCGCTTCCTAGAATTTTAGGCTTGTATGCTCGTTATCTCGCTCTATTTCAGTTTTCTACTTTGGCGATGATGCTATCTACATCCAACACCGTTAGAGTATTTCCTCCTTGATCGATAAAATATCCCTCTAAAAAAGTTAGTATTTGAGGGGGTAAAGTCTGAGCTGAAAAAGATTGTAAATCATCATAACTATGTAATTCTATCGAACTAACTCGATCGACTAATAGTCCGATTGCTTGTTCCTCTGCTTGGAGTAATATTGCCATACAAACTTGAGGAATGGGTTTTCTTTGAGATAAATGATTTGCTCCCATCAAGTAAGGCAAATCTACGATCCAAACAGCTTCTCCCCGTCTATTAGCAATACCCAATAAATATTCAGGTACTTCGGGGATGGCTAAAATTTCTTGAGGATTGACTTTAATAACTTCGACGAGTCGTTCTAAAGATAATAAACCTTCGGTTCGATCGCCTAAATAAAAACGCAAAAATCTCAATTTTTCGGCTTCCGCACTGGTTTCTGGCGGTATTTGTTCTATTTTGACTAAATTTGACAGTGGTTCTGCTTGACTCATGAGAGCTATAGGTAAAAATGAATTGAGAATAACAAGACACCGTTGGTTGAACGGTGACTGTTTTGACGTACTATCTCCAAAAAATCAGGTTTTTCTAACAAATTTCTGGGAAACTCACCGCTTTTAACTGCTCTCAACTAAGCTAAGAGTCAAGAGCTAATAGCTAGATAAATTGGCGGATAGTATCGAGCAACTTATCTTCATTAACTGGTTTAGTAAGATAAGCATCTGCTCCTCCCATTTTTGCCCATTGCTTATCTACTTCAGTATTTTTGGTAGAGCAAAGCACGATAGGGATACTTTTAGTCTGAGGATCCGATTTGAGTTGACGGCAGAGTTGAAAACCACTTTGTCCTGGCAAAATTACATCCAGAACAATTAAATCTGGCTTTTGCTGCTGTAGTTTAGCCTGTGCTTCTTCTCCACTAATGGCTGACACTATGGAAAGACCCTCTTTTTGTAGATAAAGAGTCAGTAACTCCATATCGGTCCGACTGTCTTCTACAATCATCACTGTATTCATTACCATTTTTTACTATACTTAAAATATTTTATAGTTTTCAAGGCTTTGGGAAATTTTATTACTCTCTTCGCTCGAATCATTTATAAATTAAACTTTAATATAAAATAAACTGGAAAAATAAAAAATACGTGGTAGTAGACAAGAAAGTTACAAAGTCTTTTCCTGAAATTTATTTGATTAACACATACCTAAATAAAATCGATTGCACTCGTTCTCGATTAACTGGTTTGGCAATAAAGTCGCTAGCTCCCACGATTTTGGCTCTCACTCGATCGATTATGCCGTCCTGACCCGTTAAAATAACGATGGGGAGATCTTTAGCCATGGAAATCCGCCGAATTTGAGAGCAAAGTTCATAACCATTGACAATTGGCATGATTAAGTCTAAAAAAATTAAGTCTGGTTTAATTTTGAGTAATTGCGGAATTGCGGTTATCGGATCTTGTATGTCAACAAAACGACAGCCTTCTTCAGTGATAATTTGCTTCATCTGAGTACAGATTGTCGGGCTATCATCAATACAAACAACTAATGGGCTATCTTCTTCAGGAGTTTGGTAGGCTGATAAATTACCAGCAAGTAATCGTTGGATTTTGTGACTTTTGTCTGTTTTATCTGCTTTTGGCTCTGGAGAATCCTTTGCTTCTACTTGCTGAATTTCCACAAAGCTCATCATTTCTGCATTTACATATTGAGCAAAAAATCTGGTTAAATCGAGCAGTGGTTGTTGTAGCTCTAAAGCAATGCTCCTTATCGTTCTTCTTCCATCTACTAACTTGGTTAAAATTACATACTCATCAAGGGTATTGCGAAAATTTTGTTTCAACCTTTCTGGTTGTCGAATAGCAGGTATGAGATTAGGAGAATAAGGAGCTAAATGTCTTTGTTGCCATTTTTGCCACTGTTGAGTTACTTCTGCTAGGATTTGCTCTGTTCTAATTAGGGTAAAAGCTGTTCTAGGATAGTCTTCAGGGTCATAAGTAAAGATAAGCTGAGAGTTTTGTTGACTATTCTTTAATTGATATTCCTGCTGCAAAATATCAAATAAAACTTCATTTAAATTATCTCGAACCAACTCGACAATTCGCGATCGCTTGGTTCTATCTTGTCGTAAGATGTTTAGTAGTAAGTTATATCCTGAAAATTGGGCTGTTTTCCCAGAAAATTCTTCATGTCGAGCTAATTCTCCACAGTAATGATTCAGCAGTCTATGCCAACGTTCCTGGGGATATTTTCCGCCTCCCGACCAAACTAAACGCCCTAAATAAAAGTACAAACTCCACTTTGTTTGATTTGAACCTTTAATATCAAGGCGACCCCTAAAAAGTTTTGACTGAAGCTCGGATAATTGAGAAGCTAGAGTAAACGAGTCTGATTCTCTTAACATCTACTAACCAAAGCATTTACCGAGATTTTAATAAATTTAATAGATCGCTTTAACATACCGCCATTTTCTAAATTAGATTGTACTTCCCATTACGTTATCGAAATCTGCACCAAAGGCATTGATAATTGAATATTAGGCTAATTTATTTTGCCCATACTCTATCTATTTGACATTTTTGAGTACCTCCTCGAAGATTATTTATAAGATAGAAGTTTTATAAAAAATATAATATCAAGATTAGAGAAAAAAAATATATCTAAACTCGATCGAGCGATTGAGCCACTCCCCTTAATAGGTTTATTTTGCTATCGCTAGTCAAACAATTTTACTTGTAAAATACAACAGCTAAAAGCTTTACTATATAAAGATTTGATGTCTATTTTGTAAACAAGATAGGATTAAAAAGGCAGAGACTCTAAGGATTAGCTTGGTTATTTGCCCGATAGGAAAAGTGAGGTAATAGGGCAAAAATTGGTTTAATATATTTCCATTTCAGCCGTCGAGCTAATTCTTCTTGAGTAAAATATTCTTCCCAGTGACTCGGACTAAAATCTGGGGTAACGTTTTCTAACTCTTTTAACCAGTTATTATCTGGTTCATAACCATAATCGATCAGGTCTTGACTAATATCACCATGATTATGTAGTTGTGCAGCGATTCTGGGCAAGTGATTGCGCCAATTACCAATACTTTGAGAACTAACAGGTCTTATTCCCTTTAAGGCAGCGAGGGAATCTCCGTCGGGTTTGGCAATTTCATGGTAGCGAGTAAACGAGGCTCGTTTAGTCAGAAAGGTTATTCTCTGCATTAAATATGCTTGTACCGAATCTGCTTGAGTAACTAAGTCTTCGTAACGGATAGTTATAAATCGAGGATGATGCTGTAGTTTGCGCCCATAGATAGTATAAGTATTCCAATAACGTAAACTTGCCCAATAACGATCTGGGTCTTTTCTATGCTTGGATGAAACCATATCGCGAGGATCTCGCAGCATATAAATAACATGAAGATTGGGGTTTAAGCGCAGCATTGGCCCTACAACTAAAATATCGCGGGGACGTTTAGTTAAAAAGATTTTGGCTGGACGAGTTGGTCGAGTATATATACTATTTTCATGCTTTGGATATAAGTCTATTTCAAAGCAAGCAGCCATCATTTCTGCCATGAGAGTAGTACCAGTGCGCGGGCCACAACCTACAATATGTATTCTTTGCATAGTTTTTAGTTCCTATTTGGCTATGTTCGCAGATATCTTGTCGTATAAATTGAGGGTATCTTTGGCAATCTTGCCCCAACTATATTTCTGGGCAGTGGCATAGGCATTGTGACGCAAACGTTCTAAGTCGTCATAGTTAGTAAGTAATCGTTCTAGGGCGTTGACGATCGCTTCTGAATTACGAGGTAAAATAACAATGCCATCGCGATCGTGGGTTACTATTTCCATCGGTCCAGGAGTAGCTGTAACTATAGGTGCTAGTCCACAAGCCATAGCTTCTACTAATGCCATCCCAAAGGCTTCACAAGTACTGGGTAATAACTTAATTTGATGATTTTGGAGTAAATTTGGTAGTTGCTTGTGGGGATAACGAGGGATAACGCTAACGCGATCGCGCAGTTTTGGGTCAAAATCGGCATAAACTCGATCTACATCGGGACATTCTCGGCATTGAGTTCCCAAAAAAGTCACTTTTACTTGAGGATAGCGATGGAGTATTTTATTTAAAGCGGGTACGCTATACTGAATGCCTTTACGGGGAATATACGTGCCGATTTGAGCAATTTGAATAGTGGGATTTCCTTCTATATTTAAGGGTTGGTAGGGCAAGTTGAGAAAGTTTTCGGGAATGCCATTAATAATTAATTGAGTTTTTTGTTTGTCTACTTTTAGGTTTTCTACTGCATACTCTAAAGTAGGACGATTTAGTAGTAAAACTAAATCTGCCTGTCGTAAAGCTGTTGCTTCTTCCCAAAGGCGAATGCTACCTCGATATAGGGGATATTTCCAACTCATCGGACGTTTGCCCAGTCGCACATCCTTGAGAAATTCTTGATGTTCGATCGAATCTAGCCCATGATCTCTGACGATAATTGCAGGGGGATTTTTACTAAAATATTGCCCTATTGTCGACCATAACCAAGTATCTCCCGTAGAAGAGTCTACCACATCAACAGCTTGGCAACGGGCTAATTTGCCGATGTGCAGGGCAACGAACCAAGGAAATAAGACTATTTTGGCGAGTTCTGGCAACCAGTCAGGCAAGTTATCTAAAGAGTAATATTTTATCTGATGTCCTAGTTGCTGATAATATTGTCCCAATTTCCAAATTACACCCGCAGCCCCAGAATTTGGCTCGAATTTATAGTGAACGATCAGCAGAATTTTCATGTTTAATTATTTTGGCAAACATACGATCGAGGGTTTGACAGTGTATTTTGGCATTAAAGTTTGTTTCAGCTTTTTTTCGGCCTTTTATACCCATTTCTTTAGCCAGGTTGGGATTATTGATTAAATACTGTAGATAATGGGCTAAATTGGCTCGATCGCCTGGTTGAATCAAAAATCCCGTTTCTTCATGAGTTACCATTTCGGGGATAGCATTAATATTAGTAGCAATTACTGGTAAACCCGCAGCCATAGCTTCTAAATAAACCCAACCAAATCCCTCAAAATGAGTAGGCATAATAAATACATCTGCTTGATGATAAAGGTTCAACCACTGGGGAGTATAGGCTTTAATATTTCTATGAATTTTAAGGCGCGGATGTCGATAGTTAATTGCTGCATTAGTAACTAAGTTTAACTCCGCTTTATCTGAAAATCGATCGAGAAATACCTCAACCACATCTTCTCCACCTTTACGTTGAAAATCCGTACCGATAAATAGAATATTAAAGGGTTTTTGCGAATCTTTAGTTGCTGTGTTAGGAGTTAATTTATTAAGATCGACTCCAGGATAAATAACTTGTACCTTTTCAGGTTCAATATTATAGTCGCGAATAACAGATTGTCTGCCCCATTCCGATCTCGTAACAATTCCTTTTGCTGCTTGAAAAACTTTTTTACCTAATAAAATATTAGGGCGATAAGTCCAGATAAAATTAGGGTCTGTTTGCTCAAAAGCTGCCTGATAAGAAGTCATATCTAAACTAACCACAGTCGGCAGTTTATTCATTAAATCTATAGAAAGAAAAGCGAGAATATAGGTATGGAAATGTAGGGCAGAATAGGAAGATTGCTTTAGTTTTTTAATAGCTAATTTTCTCGTCATATAGGCATAACTCAATTGCGCCCGCAACCGACGAATATCTAAATTTTGTTTTTGAATCCAACGATTAGGAAAAGACAAACTAAGTAGCCAGCGTAAAAACTTAGTATCTAATTCTCGTTCTTCAGGATACCAGTAAAAATCTACGGTATTTGTTGTTAATTCCGCAAAGCCTTCTCTCAGTAAATTACCATAAGTTCCATGTCCCATATGTTCTTCCATAAGAGAAAGAATTTTTTGGGGATTATTTATTGGTTTTTCTAATAGTTCGTAGTCGATAGCTTGCATTTTTATTACTCATTACTCATTACTCATTACTCATGTACGGGCGAACAGCCGTTAGCCCCTACTAATTACTCATTCCTTAATATCTCGATTCTCCGCCTAATTCTAAACGCAGTTCCTCACTTATTCTTAAATAATGAATAATAATAATAATAAAAGTTAGTTTTATTTTAGATAAAATATTATTTAATTCTCGGGCAGCCAGGCTTTTTCTAATTGCCGATCGCACTGGGGGTCTTAATTGAATAAGATAGTTTATTATTTGACTTAGTTTAAGATTTTGCTTTTGTTTTTTTTCGCGGTCGAAAGTTCCTCCTGTTTGACGTATAACTTTTTTAGCTAATTGAGTCAAAGAATTTCTAGCGGGATGCAATACTAAGACATCTGTGGCATAAATAATGTCATAACCCCCTGCAAAAACTCGATTACCCCAGTCAGCATCACCTCCAGATTTTAATTCGGCATTAAATAAACCTATCTTGTCGAAAACCTGTTTGAAGGTAAATAAATTAGCTGTTGCTCCATAATGATATTCTTCAACGTATTTTTCTTGCTGAAGATTAACTAATTTATCAAAGATTTCCGCAGGATTAGGATTATTTTTCTCCTGATAATATAGGTCTATTTTACCAGCAACTATCCCACAATTAGACGATAATAAAAGTCGATCGACACCATTTTCTAGCCAATTACTTGTAGGAATACAATCAGAATCGGTAAAACCTAGTATTTCTCCTTTAGCAATTTTAATTCCTCGATTACGAGCAGCATAAGAACCTCGTTTACTTTCTTTTGTTAAAATTACTTGCTTAAATTTTTTAGTAAGCGCAGCTATATTTTCCTCGGAATTATTATCTACAACAATCACTTCATAGCAGTTTTTAGGATAGGTCTGATTTTCTAAAGCTGCCAAACACAGCTTGAGTCTTTCTGTATCATTAAAAACAGGAATAATTACCGAAACAAATTTATTGGATACTCTGTTCATAAACGATCTACTATTAATTAACTTCCCTTAAATTAGCCAATAAACCCCCCATTCCCCCCATTATTTTCCCTGTCCTTTAGATTGAACTCAAAAATAAAACCTTAAATAGATCGACTAACCACTAACCACTAACAACGGGCGCAAGCCTTGCGCCCCTACTAACAACTAACAACTAAATTTAGCTTTAGCATATTCATATAAGGCTATGTCAGGAGCGCAAATCAGTTTTATTTTTTCTAAAGTTTCTGCATCTACTTCTGGATTTTTAATCGGATTTTTTCTTTCATGGCGTATTTTTATTTTAATGCCAGTATGTTGCTGAAATTTTGAACTAAATTCAGCTAAAGTATCGAGAAATCCGACTAGATGAAAATTGGTAATATTTTTTTTAGCTCGCTCGATCGCTTCTGTAGAAGTATAGTTATTATGTTGGGAAATTCCCCCGATATATCTGACATATTCATAACCAGCTTCTTTACCTCTGGGGGTAGTCAAAAAAGTAGGTAAGTCTTCATGAATCCGAAAATGATCGCTTTCTTTATAAACATTGTAAAAATAATTAGAAATATATCTTTTAACTGGATCGCGAAGACAAGTTATATACAAGTATCGATCGTGAAATATTGTCCCTCTATCTGAATTGTAAGGTACGTGTCCTGAGATATATTGAGTACCTTTGTACATTTCATAAATAACTAATTTTTCTCTAAACTCTAAAAGTCGATCGATCTTCCCTTCTTCTAAATCTATAGGAGCAAATAATTTAGCTGTTTGATAAGAAGGTGCAGCTTCAATTCTGCCATAGCTATGTCGATAATGTTTTCTAATGGCAAAATCGATCGATGTGCCTCCTGTTTTGGGTATATGAATAAAAAAAACTTTGGCTTTGTCTGGTACTAGAATTTTCTGGATTGTTGTTTTAATTTCTTTTTTTAAATTAGCTATATTCATATTGAGATTTTATTAATAAAATTAGAATCTATTTTCTAGAAATTGTGATTTAAATGACCGAGTATATTTTTCTAATACTGTCTGTCTTTGGGCAAAAGAAAGTAGACATTTATCATAAGGCATTTCTACAGGTTCAAACAGTAATCTAGAAGAAGGAGTATTATTAGCATCGACAATATAAATACGTCGATCTTGTCGATCTCTTAATATATCTAATTCTCCATAATCCAAACCAATTTTCTGACAAAAAGCCAGAATTTTTTTAATTTCGTCCTGACTAAAAACTATTTCAGTATCTGCTAGTTCGACAGAAATTAGACTGGGATATCCAAAAAATCTTTGTGTAGAATTTTGATTTTTCTTTAGATATATATATACCAGGGGAATTTCATTTTTAAAAATAGGCACTCGATAATCTAATACGGCGTTTTCTTCTACTTCGTTATCGATTAGCTTTTGATAAGTGACTCCCGACTTTACTTGAGAAATAGGACAATTAATAATTTTGCCATCATGTTGAGCATTAAGATTAGATTTAGCCACACATTTTCCCGTATAAGTTAAAGGATTAACCCCCAGACTATATCCAAAAACTCGCTCAAATACTTCGTTAGTATAATTTTTGCTAACATCTCGGCAATGAAGATTGATAATATTTTTATGTTGTCGTGATAACTCAGATAAAACGCGATCGTTCTCAAAAAAAGTAGCGTATCTTTCCCATTTTACAGCCAAATCAAAATTTATTTCTGGGTTATTTGTAACATCGTAACCTAACAGAAGACAAATTTGGTAAAGTGCAGCTTTCTTATAAGGAAAATCTGGATAAAAAAGAATTATTTTTCGATTAGTTACTAACTTTTTAGTTGTAGTTACTATATTACTGGTAGTTTGGCTTAGTTTTTTCTTTTCTAGAGTAGAAAGATGATATTTATAAGTCCCAGACCAATTAAAATAATTATATTTCCATCGATCGTATAACTTGACGATCCCAATAGGTAAACGTTTCCGTAAAGCCTTCTTAGTCTTGACTATAGGCGTAGAAGTATTATTAAATTGCATTCTCAAGATCATCCTCGATTTTAGAGAATATTTTAATTAATAAAAATAATAATTTAGATTAGATTTATAAGTAGAGTGAGCATTGCCCACAAAAAAATATATATTGCCCTAATTATCATAGGAATATCCTTGGAGAAAATCAAACTGCTCTATTTGATTTTGCACAAAATTAATCGACTCTTTTGTCCATTTGTAATTAAAACGAGTTTGATTGGGCGATTTAAAAATGATCCTGGCACAATCATCTAGATAATCTTGAGGTGCTGCCAAATTCAAAAAAGCACAAAGTTCTTTGAGAATTATTTGAGGTTGCTCTATCAATGCTTCATGTTTAAATTCATAAAAATTGTTCGATCCAACTTTTTGTTTGAGATTGGCAACAGTCTGACATTTTTTAAAATAAGAATTAATACTATATTCTAAACCCTTCTTATTTTTAGACATCATAGTCGTGATGTTATCGTAAGGATTTCTCGTAACATGAATCATTTTAATTGGCAGATTTACGCGATCGCGTAAAATATCTAGAATCTCTGGATTATCTCGAATAATACTATTTGAACCGCTACCTTTTTTATCGCCAATGACTTTTAAAGTTGTAAATTTACCTTGCCATTGATTGGGAACTTGATAAGAATATTTAGTCTCTTTACGTCCTTCTCTTGCTTGTCTTTGAGAACTTTTTAATAATAAATAATAAATTTTCCTGGCAGTAAATCCTCTAGCAAATAGATTAAGCGCATTTACTTCATGAGCAATAATCATTTCAGGATGAGCATCTAGAAGCGAACCAACTAGACTATGTCCACTACGAGGATAACCAATAAACATACAGTAGGTTTCTAAATTATTAAATATGTCTTCCTGCTTGAATAATTCGTAACCATAATATTTACATTGGTCTTGAAAAAAGATAGTTTTTAATTGTATTTTTTGCGTTATAGTATGATTCATTTAATCGAGCGTTTTAGTTATTATATGATTAGTAAAAGCTTGGTTTAATTAGTTTGTATTGGTATGTTGCATCTGATGATATTGCCAGAGTTTGCCTTTTTGTGCCAATAGTTCGTGATATTTGCCTTGTTCGATAATTCTTCCTTTTTCTAATACGACTACTTTATCAGCCTGTATTATGGTAGATAGACGATGAGCGATCGCAATTACCGTTCTACCTACAGATAATTTTTCGAGGGATTTTTGAATTAACCTTTCAGTAACAGAATCTAAAGCAGAAGTAGCCTCGTCTAAGATTAAAATGTCGGGGTTACGTAACAAGGCGCGAGCAATAGCAATACGCTGACGTTGTCCTCCCGATAAACGCACCCCCCTATCTCCTAATTCCGTATCCATTCCTTCAGGTAATTTTTTAATAAACTCCCAAGCATTAGCAGCAATAGCTACTTGTTCGATTTCTCTATCTTGAATAGCTTCTAAACCATAAGCAATATTGTTCCTCACCGAAGTATTAAAAATAAACGTATCTTGAGAAACAATTGCCATTTTGTTGCGTAGGGAACTAATCTCTAATTGTCGCAAGTCAATGCCATCAATTAAAATATTTCCCCTACAAGGATCGTAAAAGCGACAGATCAAATCTACTATAGTAGTTTTCCCTGCACCAGAAGCACCGACTAAAGCTGTAGTCTGCCCTTTGACGATCGATAGGGTAATATTTTGTAGCACGAGATGGCTAGAATCATATTTAAAATCGACACAAACCAAATCGAGCGATTTTCTCAACCCCACGAAAGGGATCGAGCCATTCGGCAAATAAACCTTGTTATCTGTCCGCAAAAGTTCTTGAATATTACTAAAAGCACCTCGAACGCTAGTTAATTTGCCTCGACTAGCATTAATCTGCGAAACCAAAGGCATCATCCGCAGCAAAACAAACATAAAGGTTAATAACTCTGCTGCTTGCAGATCGCCACCTCGTACTAAAGTCATAAAAGCGATGGTGACAATTACAATTAAAACTGTTGTGGTAATTCCATCGGCTAGAGGTTTAATCCCGTCAGATAACAAAGCAACTTTAGTTTTGGCTTTAGTTAAATCATCGGTTGCTTGATAAAATCGCGCTCTTTCAAAATCTTCTGTAGCAAAAGCTTTAATCGTCCGAATTCCACTAATAAATTCTACTGTTGCTGAAGTCATTCTGCCTTTAGCCTTGGAAACAGCAAAACTACTTTCTCTTGCCCAAGCGATAATATTAGATAAGCCCGCAGAAAGCAAAGTAAACATCATTGCCACGACTAAAGAAATTTTCCAGGAAAGTAACACCAGAGAAATTAAATAAGCAATTAGAGTAGCAAGTTTAGTAGTTATATCGGTAATAGCTTGAAAAGCCTGAATTAAATCTTGTACTTCTGCAATAATGGTACTGATCGTTTCTCCAGAACGGCTTTGAGAGTAATAACTCAAGCTCAGGCTCTGAAGTTGTGCAAAAATAGTTTTACGAATATGTCCTGCTAAATTAAAAGCTGTTTTGCGAGAGTAAATTATCCCTAAATAGTTAAATAAAGACCTCAACCAGACTAAGATTAAAATCAAACCCGCCAATCGATAAATTCGCTCATCAATACTTGCTTCTGTGGCTAAAAACCAAACATCGAACCAATTGATTCCTGTTTGAATTGGCGGTTCTTGGGGGTTAGTCAATCCCTGTAAAAAAGAGGCAATAAAGCCGACAGAAATACCTTCAAATCCAGCACCAACTAAGGTAAATATTAGAGCGCAACTCAAGAGCCAACGAAAATGTTTTAATTCTCTTAGCAGTATTGAGTTATTTTGCCAAAGGTTAGTGGCTCTTAAAAATTTACGCATAACATAATTTGGTTAACGGTTGATGTTTAATTCATTTTTTATAACTAGCTCATGCATTCCCAAAAGACTCCTTTGAATGATTTTGCTCACTTTAAGGAACTGGTGTTTTTGTCTTACATCGATTAAGGTTTACTTGCCAATAACTCATGATTATCGATCGAATTCAAAATCAAAGTTTTCATCCAGGGTGATTCCCCCATTGACAATCATGCCAATTACATTGAGTTTGCTAAGAAGATGTTCTGCTTCTTTCAGTTCTGATTTACTAGTCTGACTCAACTGTGTAACCATGACTACGCCATGGCACAAAGATGCCGTTTCTAATAGATCTACTGCTCCTACTTGAGTGTTCAGAAAACCAGTAGATTGACGATCTTTTTTAGCAGAGTAAGGAGCGGTGTGATTGGCTAACAATCCCGAACCATCTAATAAAACTAAGTCATAGTTTTCTTCTAACCATTCCATTAGTTTTTTCATCCGAGGAGAACTTAAAAGTCTAATGGGGTCAGCACATTCTGGCCCTGCGGTCAAAACATCTAAATGAGCGTTAGACAGAGAAGCTCTTTTTAATCTGATGGAAGTTTCGGGATTAGATAAAATGGTCGATAATCCGTAGTCGTTATTTAGATTTAATTGTTGATGTAAAGTCGAACAGCGAAAATTAGTGTCTATAACTACTACTTTTTTGTGTAAACGGGCTGCACTTAGAGCCAAACACAAGACAACAGTAGATTTATCTTCTCCAGCATAAGATGAGGTAACTAAAATTGAGTTAACGGGAGAAGAGAAAGCTAACTGAATTTTTTGATAGATTAAATCTATAGCTTCTCGATAGGGTCGCCAACTTACTACTTGAGTCAGAGAAGGTTGTAATGCTAGATAGCCACCCATTCCATCGGTTTTAGACAAAGATGAGTCCAAGCTATTGAGTCGATCGTAATTAGAGCCAGGAAGTTGGCCTACCGTATCTGATGGTAATTTTGGGGTTACACCTAATAACGGCAGAGCCATCGTATCGACTAAATCTGCGGTAGTGTGAATAGAATCATCGGTTACTTCGCGAATAAAGACAGCAATCCCCCCTAAAAATATGCCCAAAACTCCCCCTAATAATAAATTTTTCTTGGGATTAGGAGCAATTTTTTTTCCTAGCTGAGGAGCTTCTACAATTTCCCATTTGAAACCGCCACGGGCTAATTCCAAACTTAATTCTTGTCTGCGCTCTAACAATTGTGTAATAGTATCGCGCTGAATTTCTACGTCTGGTTTGAGATTATCGTATCTAGCAATTAAACTAGAAAAGCGATCGAGTTCTTGTTGCAGATTTTGTTCTGCTTGTGCTAGAGACTTACGACGAGCTTCTAAAGAGAGCAATTTAGTATGAGCTTCCAAAAGTTGTGCCATAATACCTTGTTCTTTAGCACCCAACTCCCCTTGATTGACAAAGTCTTGTTGACTTAGTTGCCGAGCTACATTATTTCCTAAAATTTGACTGGCTTTTTGTTGCAGTAAATTTAGTAAACTTTGACGTTTCTCCACAAGATTACGCACTTGGTAGCTAGCATCGGTATAAATTAACCTTTGTTCGGCTATAGCTATCTCTGTTTCTTGGAGATCTTTTAACAATGCTAGATAACTATCAGATTCTCCTAGACGTGAATATATTAGTGCTTTTTCTGGAGGAAGATAGATTTGAGACTGTAGAGTTTCATAGAGAATTTTGGTTTCTCGATATTCAGACTCGGCAGCCAATTGTTGGGAACGAATGTCATCTAATTGAGTAGCAATTGCTTGGGCTTTTTCTTCTGGATTAATTATATGTTCTTCTGAGCGAAAATTTTCTAAGGAAGTTTGAGCCTCATCTAGATTTTTTTTAGCTGAAGGTAACTGATTGTCTAAAAAAGCCAATCCTTCACTTAAACGGTTTTTTTCGCGTTCGAGATTATAATCTTGATAAACTTGTTGTAGAGCTAGTAAGACTTTTTGGGTTTTAACTGGGTCTTCATCTATATATTCGGCTTGAAAAATTTTAGTAGTAGTTTTATCTTCAGTTAATTGAGTAAGATTTAAATTTTCTTCTATCTGACTTATTGCAAGCTCGGGATATTCTGGTTGTAATAATAATAAAGCTCTAGCAATAAACTGAGAACTCCGCATCAAATTAAGCTGAGTTGCATAATCTATATTCTGTTTGGAAGCAGAAATATTATCTTGGTTATTTTGTTCGTTTAATAGTTCTTTATTAGAGTAGTTTGGCTCTACCAATAATTGCATCTGGCTTTGATAAGTAGCTTTGCTCCTTAACGTGAATAAAGCTGTTAAGGAGATTACACCAAAGAACACAGTCAAAAACCAAATACGTCTTTTAAAAATGACATTAAATAATTTTGTATAGCTAAATTCTGCTTCCCAATCATTTTTTAGCATATCTGACATGGCGATCGCGCCTCCCATTAAGCTACACTCTTTTGTTGCCAATAGCTCAATTTAATATCGCATACCTGGGCTAAAAATTGTTCAACTTTATCAAAGAATATTATTTCTGAGAAGTTATTGAGAGCGTGATTCCTAATGTCAGCGTAATTCCAATGGGTATTTTGTGCCTGAATGATTGCTGTTGCTAAAGATGTTGCTGTTTGCTGTGGAAAAAGGATTCCTGTTTTACCATGGATTTGCGTATCTAAGACCCCTCCTGCACCATAGGCAATAACTGGAGTTCCACTAGCATTAGCTTCGACAGGTACTAAACCATAATCTTCTAAGGCAGAAACGACAACTCCACGGGCTTTAGCCATCAAATCTCTCCGTTTTCGATCGCTAACATACCCTAAAAATTTAATCGTACTACCAGCAATAGATTCTAAGTACTTCCGTTCTGGTCCATCTCCAATAATTACTAGAGGCAATTGCAATAAATTGAAAGCTTCGATCGTCACATCAACTCGCTTATAACTCAAAAAGCGAGAAGACACTAAATAAAAATCATCTTTATATTTGTTGAATAAAAATTTTTCGCTGGAAATAGGATAATTAATTACTTCAGCTTTTCGGCGATAAGTTTTCCAAATTCTCTGGGCAACTACAGTTGAATTAGCAATATAAATATCTGGTTCTTGAGCATATTTAATATCTTGCTTTTGCAGCCAATAAAATATTTTTTTGATGACGGGAGCTAAATGTTTATAATCTGAATATTGTTGCAAGTAAATCTCTGTATCCCATAAAAAGCGAGTAATATTATGGCAAAAACAAATATGTTTTGCTTCTGGTCTTTTTTTGATGCCTTTAGCAAAACTACTACTACTACTAATAATCAGATCGTAGTCTTGTAAATCTAGAGTACGAAAAGCTGGATAATATAGGGGTGCTAGTAGTCTAAAATACTTAGTCGCTTGGGGAATGTTTTGCAGGATTGTTGTATTAATTCGGCGTTGCCCTAAATCGATTGTTGCTTCTCGATCATAAACAGATGTAAATATATCTGCTTGGGGAAAATAACGACAAAGTAATTCAAATACTCTTTCTGCTCCTCCTCTTTGAGTTAAATAATCATGAACCAAGGCTATTTTCATAAGAAAAAATTTCCCACAAAGGGATTGAAAAAATATTTATTAAACTGTTTAGAAAGACAAATTTGCTTGCTTTAGTTGCCAAGATTACTTAGCACAGAAAAGAAGAAGTAAAGAATGAATAGTAGATGTTTTCCTCTTTTTCTGGAAAGGGATAGGAGAGTAAGACCAGATATTTAGAAAGGCTATTGTGTCTTCACTCCTTTAATATTTCCGTAATTTTGATGCTGTTCATATATTTGTCAAATTTTTTGGGTAATTTTACTTAATTAAAACAAAAAAAAGTGACAAACTCAGAACAAGAAGCTTTAGGTGTTTATCCCGTTTGATAAATCAAACAGCTATCATTATAAAGTTAAAAACAAGGTAATCACAGGAAAACTCATCAATGATGGTCTGCTTGCCCAAAAAATAGTTTCTAAATAGCTCGATTTATATTTTATTTATTTTTTTACAAAGGTAAATAAGCTGTAAAGAAAAAGAAAAGAAATATTTACCTCAGTGGTTTAAGTGACTATTTTTAAATATTTTTTTGTAGTTATTGTAAAGTATTAATTCTCGGTAGCCAAGTTTTTTCGATCGACAAAATATGAACAGAATCTAAAATTTATTATCGAACATCCTTTTAGTCCCTATGTTTACAGTAACAAATAATCACCCTCTCTGACTATAGCAATACGCATTTAGGTTAGGACATAAAATTTGAGTTCAAAGGCAAGAGGCATTCTTGCAAGAGAAAATGTCCTAATATTTTCTCGTAGTGCTGTAGTTAAATTTTTTTAACTAGAGGGAGTACTCAAAGGTAAACTCAAATAGGAGTAGTTGGCGAAGCGTCTCTACTGGTAACTATTTTTAATATTGCTTATTTTTAACTGATGAGACTTTCTGTCCTGCGGGTATGTATCTGTTTAATTATCTTTTGTTCTTTAGTTGCGGGTTGTCAAAACAGCAAGATCGATAATCAAAACCTGACAAAAATAACTCTTTGGCATGGTATAAATCCTTTAGAAAATAGAATTGTTTTTAATGAACTAGTAGATAAATTCAATCAAACTCATCAAGATATTCAAGTAGAAGCTTTATACATTGGACAGCCAGATGCCCAATTACCTAAAATTTTAGCAGCAACAGTCAGCGAACAGCCTCCAGATATTTTGTGGTTTGTTCCCCAAATAACAGGAGAACTTGTTAAATTAGGAGCGATCTTATCTCTAGAAGACTGGTTAGAGCGATCGCCTATTAAAGCAGAAATAGACCCTGCAATGTTCGATACCATGGAATTGAACGGGAATATTTTTTCAGTTCCTTTGGCTACCAATAATGCTGCTGTGTTTTATCGTCCTAGTTTGTTTGCCGAAGCAGGAATTGAGAACTTACCACAAACTTGGCAAGAGTTACAGCAAGTAGCCAAACAACTAACTGCCGATACTAACGGGGATGGCATTAACGATCGCTACGGAATCTTTTTGTCTTTAGGTAAAGGAGAATGGACGGTATTTGCCTGGCTTCCTTTTATTTATAGTGCAGGAGGCAGTTTATTAGCAGGAAACCAGCCTGATTTAGTTAATTCAGGGGCAATTGAAGCTTTACAATTTGGTGCAGACTTAGTTAAAGATGGTGTTGCTATGTTATCTGGACCAGAAAGGGGTTATGAATTAGATAATTTTTTGGCTGGTAAAGCAGCCATGCAGGTAACAGGTCCTTGGACTTTAGGACAATTGCGATCGACTGACACTGACTACGGTGTTTTTCCTATTCCCGTCTCTCAAGAAAAAGCTGCGGTGGTAGGGGGAGAAAATTTATTTGTGTTTAAAACAGATCCTCAAAGAGAACAAGCTGCGTTAAAGTTTTTAGAATATGTTTTAAGTGAAGAATTTCAGACTACCTGGTCTTTACAAACAGGTTATTTACCCATTAATTTAAAATCCCAACAAAGTTCGGAGTATCGAGAATTTATTCAACAAAATCCTGTTATAGATATTTTTTTAGAACAAATGCAATGGGCAAAGTCTCGTCCTATTATTCCTAAATATACTCGCCTTTCAGAAAATTTAGGTAGAGCGATCGAGGCTTCTTTGTTGGGTAATAAAACTCCAGAAGAAGCTTTGACTGAATCTCAAAAACGATTAGATTTGATTTTCGCTGAATAACAACTGTACGGGCGGTTCGCGAACCGCCTCTACTAACAACCAATGAATAAATCTGTCTTAATTGTTGAAGATGTATACTCGATCGCTAAATTAGGTTTAGAAATGTCTGCAAATTGGCAAATACATACTGCTAGTTCGGGAAAAGAAGCTCTAGATCTAGCTATAACTAACCAACCCGATATTATCTTACTAGATTTAATGATGCCCGATTGGCATGGTCGCATTACTTTAGAAAAACTAAAAGCTAACCCTAAGACTAAAGATATTCCCGTAATTTTGATGACAGCCAAAAACCAATCATCAGCCGAGGATAAATTGGTAGGTTTGGAAGTAGCAGCTATCTTTACTAAACCTTTTCGTCCCTTACAATTGTCAGAACAAATTACTACTGTTTTGAATAATATAACAACCTAATTAATCGTCAAGCATTATAGGAGTTAAGAAGTTCAGAGTGTTTTAACAATTTCATATCACCCAAACATCTGTGTAAAGGCTGCGTACTTTATTTCTCTCCATCTCTACAATAGAAAAGAGAGTTATGGGACAGTTATTAATTTTATTTAAAAACTGACGTTTAGTCAGTCTCTATCTACTTTTTGGTGATTATTAATCATAATTTGTTGACGTTTCGTTGGTTTTGACTCAATTTTATTGACAACAAAATTGACAAAAATTATTCTGATTAACGAAATGTAATTTTAGGAACTTAGATGTGCAATGCTCGATACCATCATATCCCTCTTTACCAAATTTATAATCCTCTATTATGGATGCAATAGATCGACAAATTATTGCTCTCCTTCAAGCTAATGGAAGGTTAACTAAAGAACAAATTGCTAAAGAAGTAAATCTTTCCCGACCTGCCATTCATGAAAGACTCAAAAGATTAGAAGAAAGGAAAATTCTTCGTGGTTATAAAGCTTTAGTAGATTGGAGTGCGATCGATTTACCTCTAACTGCTTTTATTTCAGTGGGTATTAATTTAACTCCTTGTCAAGTAATTGCTAAAGAAATATTGTTAATTGGTGATAAGACGGCGTTTGTTGAGGAATGCCATCGAGTCACAGGAGAATGGTGTTTACTAATTAAAGTACGTGCTGCCTCAACTCTAGCTTTGCAAGATTTTTTAGATTGTCTCCGTACTGTTTCGGGAGTAACAAACACAATGACAACAATTGTTCTTTCAACAATCAGTGAAACTTAGTAATTCATCAAATTAAAAAAAAATCATTATGAAAACAAAAACTGGGCAGTTAGAAAAACTAAATGTAGATACTTTGACTAGAGATATTCAAGACGATTGGAAAAACTTTGTTATTAGTAAAATAAATAATCATGTTGTGCGCTTGAGTGTAATAAAAAGAGATTTTCATTGGCATTTACATCAATATAGTGATGAGTTTTTCTATGTAATTGAAGGAAAGCTTTTTGTCGATTTAGAAGACCGTACAGAAGCATTATCTCCAGGACAAATGATTACAATTCCCAAAAATGTCAAACATCGCACTAGGGCAAAAGAGCGAACAATTGTTCTTTGTTTTGAATCTCAGGATAATGATGTAAGAGGGGATATTTAGATTAGCACTGTTGAATCAAAGAGAGATAAACTGTTGAAAAATTGTAGGATTTAGATAGAAGTGTCGCATTAGGGACGATTAAACGAAAATATGCCTCGTAGTTCTAAATTAAAATTCGATCGAGGTACTCTAATCCTACATCCACCACCGAGAGGTAAAGCATGGTTAGAATATGCTACTTGGGACGATCGCGTGGAAAAGTTTCGTATTCCTGCTATCTATTACCGTCCTCTAGTAGAAGCGATGCAAAAGGAAGAGGTTAATTTTATCGATGAAGCCAGAGAATTTTATCCCCTCGAACTTAATAGCGGTTATGAACTAGAACCCTATACCCACCAACAAGAAGCACTACAGGCGTGGAAACAATCTTATCGGCAAGGGGTTGTTGTCTTACCTACGGCTGCGGGTAAAACCTATTTGGCACAAATGGCGATGCAAGCGACTCCCCGCACTACTTTAATTGTCGTCCCGACTTTAGATTTAATGCACCAATGGTATGCACAAATGGAGGCAGCTTTTCGAGATCTCGAAGTAGGTTTGTTAGGGGGAGGTTCGAGAGATCGCAGTCCTATTTTAATTGCTACTTACAATAGTGCAGCTATCCATGCAGAAACTATTGGTAATAAATATGCTTTACTTATTTTCGATGAATGCCATCATTTACCCACAGACTTTTTTAAAGTAATTGCCGAATATGCGATCGCCCCCTATCGTTTGGGGTTAACAGCTACTCCCGAAAGGGCTGATGGTAGTCACCGCTTTCTCGATACCCTTATTGGTAAGATTGTTTATCGGAAAAATGCTAAAGAACTTTCTGGCGGTGCTTTGGCACAACATAAAATAGTATCGATTAAAGTAAAATTATCGCAACAAGAAAGAACCACTTACGATCGCGCTATCCAAATTCGTAATGATTTTTTACGGCAGTCTAATATTTCTTTAGGGAGTTTACAAGGTTGGCAATTATTTGTCCAAGCTTCTGCGCGATCGCCTCAAGGGAGAAGGGCAATGTTGGCACACCGAGAAGCTAAAGAAATTGCTTTGGGTACGGATGCCAAACTCCGCATCTTAATCGATCTAATTAGTAAACATTATCCCGAACGCATACTTATTTTTACCAACGATAATGCTACTGTTTATCGGATATCTCAAGAATTTCTCATCCCTGCTATTACCTATCAAACTCCAGTGAAAGAACGCCACGATATTTTAACTAGGTTTAAAACAGGAGAATATAAAACTCTAGTTGCTTCTCATGTTCTCAATGAAGGAGTTGATGTCCCTGATGCTAGGATTGCCATTATTTTATCGGGTACGGGTTCGACTAGAGAATACGTACAGCGGTTAGGTAGAGTTTTACGCAAAGGTACAGCCAAAAATAAACAAGCAATTCTTTATGAAGTAATTACCGAAGATACTAGCGAAGAAAGAACCTCGCAACGGCGTAGGGGTGAACATCAAGAAAGAAAATCTCAAGAAACACCCAAGTATCGGCAATTAGAAATAGTTCCGCAACCTTATCAAACAAATCCTCGCAAAAAATTTAAAGCTGCTGAAGAATCAAAAAAATGGAATACAAAAGAAGAAGAATAAAATCTTCAATTCTGTTATTTCCTTTTACTATCTTCTGAAGTAAAGCATACTACAAAAGTTCTCTGCCTTTCTTCACCTTTATCGTAATTACCGACTTCGATCGAATAAGTACTTAAGCAAAATTATTTGTATATTTTTTGATAAAGTTTTAAATAATTATTTTGGGGTCAAAAAACAGAGCGCGATCGCCAATTAATTAGAGTGCGATCGCGGGCAGGATAAGAGCTAGG
>JBFRWK010000265.1:0-2692 GCA_051439545.1 Xenococcaceae cyanobacterium
TTAATCCTGTTGAGTTTATGGATAGTCCCCAGGATGCAACCATGGCAGGAGAAATCGGTCAGATAATTATCCAAAATTCACCCCTGGCTAAAAACAGTAAGGGAGATTCATTCTTTCAGCAGAATGGGGCAATATTAGCGAAGGGATTGCTACAGCTAGCTAAATCGAGTGACTATCCCGACTTAGCTATGGTTTATGCCCTAGCTCGTCTGCCTCAATTCATCCAGCGTTTGGAATATGCCGTTTATCGTGAAGACGAACATCGCCTCGATCCCTGGATTGCTTCTACCTTTTCTACATTCCTATCAAGTAAGGATGCTGAAAAGACAGTGGCGGGAATCAAAGCTACTGCGGAGACTACTTATAGTGCCTTTATCCAGAAAGATATACTCAAAGCTTTCATTGGCAAAAGTACTATTCCCCTCAAGCAAAAGAGAAAGCAGCTAACGGTATTCAAACTAGATGATAAGCGTAGGTCAGTTCTGGCACCCTTATTAGCTACCAATATCCATTTATGTTTAGTAGAAAACCTAGCTGATAAAAGAGACTGTCCTTATATTTACTCTCTAGATGAATTTACCTCAATTTACTTAGACCGCACAGTTAATTACGTTAATGAATATCGTAGTAATGGGGGAGTACCGATTATTGGTATTCAGAGTTTAAACCAACTTTATGATACCTACGGAAATCACAAAGGAAAAGCGATCGCTTCTGCACTCTCAACTCACGTACTATTTAACCCAGGAGATGTAGAAACCGCCGATATTTACTCCAAGCGTTACGGGGAAACTGAAATTAAGCTCAAAAACCGTTCTACAGGCAGGTCTATGGGAAGGCATAGCAGTCGCTCGGTAAACTGGAGCGAACAAATCCATAAAAAGCCTTTAGTTAGTTCAGATGAGATTCTTCGCTTCCCCGAAGGTAAATGCGTAATTACTTCCCCTGCCTACGGTAATGGTAAAGAAGCTCTGTTCCCCTATAAACTAAAAATACCGATTTCCCAGAAGGATAAGCAGAGAGCAGAACAATCTCAACAGTTATGGGGATTTTCGATTAAACCTCAACTAATTGCTCGATGCGAGAAGATACAGTCACAAATTCGCCAATCCGATACTGAGGAATTAAATAGCGATCGAGACTGGATTACTAATGAGTTAGAGAAAAGAATTGAAGCAGCCAAGAGGTTACTACCACTGCCTGAAGAATCAACTGACTCAGCAGCAGTAGTAGCCCAACCCGAAACCCAGAAGCTAATGAAAGAATTGAACCGAGCAGGAAAAGAGATCGCTATTTCTCGTAAGCGCAGGGCTGAATCGGTACAGAGAAGTTAAACTCCTTTGTTAAAGTTCATATACCAGACCCATATTCCAACATTTATTGACCATTTCCAACTTACTTTTGGCGAATAATTTGTTTCTAATCGCGCATATATGAGAGCGGACTGTATGGTAAGTAATTCCAAGGGACTGACTTATTTCATCCTCATTCTTTCCCTGCAAAAAGAGTTTGAGAACATCTCTTTGTCTTGTCGTGAATTCAGTTAATATTTCCGCAGTCTCTAGACTTGTTTCTTTTGGGATATTCTTTAAACGGCTCATTTGTCTTCTCAAGTCGCTTAAACTCCTGGAGTCCAAATAAATGCTATCTTCATTTTTTTGAGTGAACTGAATTGCTTCAATTAATTCATCTACTTCAATACCTTTGAGACAAAAGCCATTATATCCATCAGCAATGAGGGAAATTAAATCTTGTTGATTATTTAAAGTAGTAGCAAGAAAGAGTATTTTTATTTCAGTCAGGGCTTGTCTAATTTGTTCGGCTAAAGTCAAACCTTCACCATTATTGAAATCCATTAAAACTAGGTGAGGATTCAAATTAAGTGCCATTGATAAAGCATTTTCGGGGTTAGTTACGACATTAACGACTATTTCAGCTTGACTTTTTTGTTTGATTAATTCTGGCAAGCCTAGAGCAATAGCTGGATCGGTTTCGATTAAAAGTACTTCCGTTCTTAACATGATTAATTTTAGATTTTGATATATGTAATCATGTTTTTATTTGTGTGACGCTAAATCTCAAAAATTTTTACAAAATATGTGGGTTATGTTCTGGAACAGTTTATTAAATCTTTACTTCAATTAGCTAAAGAGCGAGTACGTCTAGAACTTCTACACCTTTATGCTTGACTAGTGTGCTAAAAAATTGGCTAACTCGATCTTGGTTTTCACAACAAATAAGTCTTTCTATCTTTCTTTCAAAAAAATAGTCAAAAGCTTGCCGAAAATAATAAGTGTTGAAATGCTCTTGGTTACTAATTGGTTCTGAGATAGCTATTTCTGTCCATTGATTTTTTTGACAGTATGTTCTAGCTTTATCTACCAAGTTTCTCCTATCTAAACTATTTTGAGTACGAATATAAATCAAAGTATATTTAGGTTTGCGACTGCGGTAGAAAGAGCTTTGTTTGAATTGTTCTATTTCCTTTAGGGAGAATTTACGATTTTTTCCTTGTCTCAGACAATTGATATATCCTTTATTTACCCATTTGATTAGGGTTTTGGTACTACCCCTGTTAAGGTGAGCGTTTGTACTGTTTATGCTGCTGAAGAAGACGAGCAGTAGAGCGATGAGGATGCTTGGGGTCGTAAGTTGGTTTTGGTTTTAGCTTTTTCTTTTGTCTTGGAGAAGA
>JBFRWK010000266.1:0-18630 GCA_051439545.1 Xenococcaceae cyanobacterium
CGCCCTATAATACAATAGGATTTAAGCCAAAAATCCGAACCAAGATGAGCAGAGAACTCACCCCAGAACAAAGATTAACCCAAATCGAGAAATTATTAGAATCCGCCGTCAAACTCAGCCACAGCAACACAGCTAAGATCGATGCTAATACAGAAACGATCGAACGCATAAGTCAAAAAGTTGAAGCTAACACCGAAGCAATTAAAGCTAATAATGAAGCGCTCGATGCCTTAACTAACAGAGTCGATCGACTTACGGAACAAATGGGAAGAGCAACCGAAATGTTTATTGACTCGATGGGGGTAATTCGGACAATGCAAAGTGAAATCAGAGGACTACAAGTAGAAAATCGTCGTATTCTCGATCGCTTTTTTGGTGAAGATAACTTAGATTGAAAAACAAACAAATTATCGATTATCTTATCGCGATCGCTATTTTACTCTTGGAACTATTATATTGCGATCGAGAAAAAAAAATAGAGTTATTATTTGTCAACGAGTTGCACATCGGCGAGAAATTTATCAAATTTTTCCCTAGCACGATGGCGGTTGTTCTCGACTTTAGTGGTGCGATCTGCGTTCTCTGAATGGGGAAGAACTAGAGCGATCGCCGTATAATAGGATTTAAGCCAAAAATCCTAACCACCATGAGCAGAGAACTCACCCCAGAACAAAGACTAACTCAAATAGAAAAAATTCTCCAGTCAGCGATTAAACTCAGCCACAGCAACACAGCTAAAATTGAAGCTAACACCGAAGCAATTAAAGCTAATAATGAAACGATCGAGCGCATCGGTCAAAAAGTTGAAGCTAACACCGAAGCAATTAAAGCTAATAATGAAATGATCGATCGAATCGGTCAAAAAGTTGAAGCTAACACCGAAGCGCTCGATGCCTTAACTAATAGAGTCGATCGCCTGACAGAACAAATGGGAAGAGCAACCGAAATGTTTATCGATTCGATGGGAGTGATTCGGACAATGCAAAGTGAAATCAGAGGACTACAAGTAGAAAATCGTCGTATTCTCGATCGCTTTTTTGGTGAAGATAACGATACAATCTAATTTTTCCGATTAAAGTCGAGCGACCTATTCATAGTATTTATTCTTAACCTCGATCGCTCTTCTCTAAAGCAGCTTTAATTTCCTCATCCAGTCGAGGTTAATGGGGAAGAAATAAAGCGATCGCGCCCTATAATAGGATTTAAGCAAAAATCCGAACCAAGATGAGTAGAGAACTTACTCCAGAACAAAGATTAACCCAAATCGAGAAATTATTAGAATCCGCCGTCAAACTCAGCCACAGCAATACAGCTAAGATCGATGCTAACACCGAAGCGCTCGATGCCTTAACTAACAGAGTCGATCGACTTACGGAACAAATGGGAAGAGCAGCCGAAATGTTTATTGACTCGATGAGGGTAATTCGGACAATGCAAAGTGAAATCAGAGGACTACAAGTAGAAAATCGTCGCATCCTCGATCGCTTTTTTGGTGAAGATAACTCAGATTGAAAAACAAACAAATTATCGATTATCTTATCGCGATCGCTATTTTACTCTTGGAACTATTATATTGCGATCGAGTAAATAATTCTCACTACAAAGTTAGTATAGGCAGTTACAGAAAAAACTATCTCGACTACAATATCTCCATCGTCGTAAAGTTATTGGTTCATCGAATTGGCGTAAGGCACAATTAAAGATAGCGAGACTCCATCGTCGCATCAGCAATATCCGTCGCGATTATCTTCATAAGATGACTAGTTATATTGCTAAAACTTGGGCAAGAGTAGCTCTTGAAGATTTGTGCGTACAGGGTATGTTGGCTAACCGCAAATTAAGTAAAGCTGTTGCAGACCAAGCCTTCTCTGAATTTCGTCGTCAACTAGAGTATAAATGCCCTCTCTATGGTTCAGAATTAATCATAGTTGACAGGTTTTATCCTTCTAGTAAAACCTGTTCTAATTGCCAGGAGATCAAACAAGATTTAACCCTGTCAGATAGATGGTTTATTTGTAATAATTGCGGAGTATTTTTACCTCGTGACTGGAACGCTAGTATTAATTTAGCTAGCTATGCGGACGGCTTGTCCGTTAAAGCCTGTGGAGTAGTTAACGCCGACGTTGCTACTATGAAACAGGAAGTAAAGAGTGTCTAATCTAGCTTGTCTAGGTTTGTCTATGATTTATAAAGCAGTAAATGTTAAGTGAGTATTCAAATAGAATCAGACCTTAAAGAAATATTAACTAGGCTCGAGCGAAAAATTGATAACTCATAATTAATTTAATCATGTCAGCCTTCCAACTTTGCCAGTCAAATTCATTACCCAATATTACCTGGGAAAAATTACCAGCTGATTTTGTCTTACCCGACGAACCCGTGGAAAGTAATCTCCAACCTCTATTAGCTGCTGCTCTGCGAGAATCCCTAGAATTAGCGGGTTTAATCGTCGAATCAATGCTAATTGCCTCCAATTTTGGTATTTGTGCCACTGTAGGGGACAAAACAGTAGTCAAAGCCCCAGATTGGTTGTATGTACCATCGGTAAAACCCATTCCAGAAGGAGAGATTCGACGCAGCTACACCCCTCACATTGAAGGAGATGCTCCTACCCTGGTTATGGAGTTTATCTCAGAAACAGAAGGAGGGGAATATTCCATCAATCCCCACTATCCTTATGGGAAATGGTATTTTTACGAGCGCATTTTACAAGTGCCTATTTATGCCATTTTTCACCCAAAAACAGGAGAATTAGACTTCTATCGCTTAGTTTCAGGGAAGTATGAAGCCCAGGAAGCAGATGAACACAATCGTTACTGGATAGAGGAACTAGGGTTGTTTTTAGGAGTATGGCAGGGCAAAAAGGCAGAAATCACCAGTTATTGGCTGCGGTGGTGGGATAAGTCGGGTAATTTGCTGCTGTGGGGGAGTGAGCTAGTAGAGCAAGAAAGACAACGAGCCGAGCGAGCAATCCAGCAAGCCGAACAAACACGACGGAATGCCATTCCTCGCTTGCAGGCTTTGGGTTTGAGTCTCGAACAGATCGCAGAAGCATTGAGTTTATCTTTAGAGGAGGTGGAAAGGTATCTTAGCTATTAGCTATTAGCTGTTAGCTCTTAGCTTTTAGTTTAAGGAGTTGAGCATCCGAGATATTTCTGTAATTTTTGGATCTAATAACTGGAATTTAGAGGACATCAGCCAAAGTTCTTTTTCTACGTTCGATTTCTTAGTTTTGCCCCCCCAGCCCCCCAACTCTGGGGGGAGATAAATTGTAAGTCCCCCAGCCCCCCAAGTTTGGGGGGATTATAGGGGGGCAGGGGAAACACGGGGGCTTCTAGATTTATCTAATGGTATCAACTCATCTGAAAACTGCTGTAATTTAAAAGTGGGTTTTCGACTGGCGGATTTAGGATAAATGAAGAAGACAGGCGATCGATTTAGGAGAGAAGAAGAGTTTTTGAGAGTGCGATCTGCGTTCTCTGAATGGGGAAGAAATAAAGCGATCGCTCTACTCTTAACTCAGGCGATCGCTCTTTAAAACCTCTTCCTAAAAAAAGATAATATATACTAGAGGAATTTAGCTCAATCGCTCAACAAAAATGAACCAAAATACAAAGGATATATTGGAGCAGGGTAAAAAGTTAAGACGGGAAGGAAAACTAGACGAAGCGATCGCCTTTCTCAACCATGCTTTAAAGTTAGATCCCACTTCTCATTTAGCCTATCATCAACTAGGGGGTATTTTGGTTCAAAAGGGAGAACTAGAACAAGCAGCTAGTTCTTATCATAGGGCTATCGATATGAATCCTAATTTTCCTTTTGCTCATTATTGCTTGGGAAAAGTCTTATTCAAGCAACATAAACTAGATGAGGCATTAGCTTCAGTAAGTAAAGCTATTGAACTAAACTCTAATGTAGCTTCTTTTCACCATCAATTAGGAGAAATTTTTGCCAAAAGAGGAAGTCTAAATAAAGCGATCGCCAGTTTTCAAAAAGCCACAGAAATAGACCCCGAATCATTATCTTCCTTTCAGCAATTAGGGGATATTTTTTTTAAGCAAGGAAAATTAAATAAAGCAATCTCTTCTTACGATAGAGCAGTAAAATTAAATCCCAATATTGCTTTAATTCATTATAATTTAGCCGAAGCTTATAAAAGTAAAAGCGAAAAAAATGAAGCTGTAAAACACTACACTAAAGCACTTCAAATTGAACCTTTTAATAATTCTGCATTTATTCAATTAATGTTTATGCAGGTAAGACCAGAACAATTAGAAGAACTAGCTTTTTCTTATCGGCAACTAAGTAAAAAAGATCCTAATAATCCCTGGGTTAATGTCAAATTAGGAGATGTGTTAACTAGACAAAATAAAATAGATGAGGCAATTACTAGTTATCAAGCTGCCACCCGCAAATTAACTCAAAAATTTAGACCAGATTACGTGGCTAAGTACTGGGAAAGAGCAAAACCAGCAGAACCGACTTTTATCATTATCGGGCCGATGAAAACAGCCACTTCAGCCTTGTATGAATATATCAATCAACATCCTCAAGTTTTGCCCTGTATAGAAAAAGAAGTTCATTTTTTTAGTAACAATAATAAGTATCCTCATGGTAGAGATTGGTATATAGCTCATTTTCCCCTGATCCCTGAAGGAGAACATTTGATCACGGGAGAAGCCAGTCCTGGTTACATAGTCAATAACATTCAACAGCGAGTTTTTGATATGTTTCCTAGCATTAAGCTAATTGCTTTGATTAGAAATCCAGTCGATCGAGCTTTTTCTCATTATCAACATAATGTAAAGCATGGCTTTGAAAGACGAAGTTTTGAAGATGCAATTAATTCAGAGCTAGAAGTATTAAAATTGGTAGAAAATCCCGCCGAAGCAGCAAAAAAATGGAAATGGGGTGTACATCCTGGTTACTTATTAATCGGTTTTTACTATTATTTTCTGAAGCAATGGCTAGAAGTTTTTCCCAAAGAACAGCTTTTAATTATTAATAACCAAGATTTACTTGTCAATCCCTTGGCAACTATGGGACAAGTTTTTCGATTTTTAGGATTACCAGAACGACTAAAAGCCGAATATCCTAAATATTATGCTGGTTCTTATGAGCCGCTCGGTAAAGAAATGCAAAAAACTTTGAGCGATGTATTTAGACCTCATAATCAAAAACTAGAAGAGTATCTTAATCTCGATCTGAAGTGGAATTAGATTAGTTCTATTTCATAAATAAATCGGTTATAAATTATGTTGACTTGAATTCATATTTATCGAGCGATAAGCTAATTACTCGATCCAAAAAATTGTAAAAATTAGTAGGATAACTTCGACTGAATAAATATTTGGAAACAATCGATAAAATTAAAGAATATTGAGTAAAATATTGTAATTTTCTTAGGAAAATGAAAAATAAAGCTATTAAAGACTTTTTGGCTCAAGGTAAAAAACTAAGACAAGAGGGAAAGTTAGACGAAGCGATATCGTTTAGTAATAAAGCTCTTAAACTTAATAAAGATACTATTCCCGCTCATTTTCAGCTAGCTGAGATTTACGAAAGTAGTAAAAAATTCGATCGAGCATTGATTCACTACCAACATATAGTTCAACTAGAGCCACATAACAATTCTGCCCTAGCCAAATTGGCTAGAGTGATGATGAAACAGGGAGATATTTTGAGGGCAATAGCCACTTACCAAAAAGCTATCAGCCTAAAGTCTCAGCAGCCTGCATGGGTTTATGGGGGACTGGGAAACGCCCTAAGTCAAAATGAACAGATAGACGAAGCGATCGCTTCCTATCAAAAAGCTATTGCCTTAAAACCAGATAATCCTAACTTTTACCTATGTCTAGCACAGCTTTATCTTAAAAAAGGTAATTTGGATGGTTCGATCGAAAGTTATCAAAAAGCAATTAAGCTAAAACCTGACTTGCCTTTAAATATTTATCAGAAACTAGAAGATGCGCTGAATCAGCAAGAAAAAAAAGACAAGAAAGCTACAGAAACAAAATTAGTCTCACCAATTACTTTTAAAAATGAGGTAACCTACCTAAGAATCTGGAATGTATTAAATCAAACTAACCTAAAAACTCTAAATGAAGAGAGTTTTCCCCCTCCAACAGAAATTAATCAAAGTTTGGTCAATCAATATTTTCTGCGGACAAGCCAGTACAAGATTATCAATCTAACATCTTTGACTGAGGAAGATAAACAATTTATTGCGAAGGCTGGATTGTCGTTAACTTACTTAAAGTTAAATAAAGTAGGATTAATTACCAAAGAAGGAATCTCCCAAGAAAACTCTACTAGTGATTGTGCGGGGTTTGAAGAAGCGGAATGGCTAAATCTTCCATCACAGGCAGTCAAAGTGTTTCAGAGAAGTAAATTTCAGCTGTCTATGGTAGACGAAGGATATCTCTATGCTATTTGTCCCAGCACGGGAAGAATTCTGAGTTCCAATCGATCGCTAGTTCCAGAAGCTAATGGTTATGTTTTTTATCGCTTCGTAGGTGATGAAGTATTTTACTTGATTACTGGTAGAGTCGGAGCTGGCTTTCCTAAGCTTTATCTTTACTTGCCCACAAAAGAAGTTATTTTTACTCTTCTTTCTGATTCAAGAGATGAGAAACAAACATTCGCCAAATTTAAGACTTATGTCGTAACTAACTGGAAAAGAGTCGAGTCATATCTTCTCAATGACAATAATGCAACTATCGTTGCTTTGGTGAGTAACAATCATTTTGCACATCATTTTTGGAATGAATTATCAGGAATTTATAAGCTGTATAAAACTGGTTATCTAGATAAAATTGATAAATTTTTGATTGTTTGCGAACCTATTGGTGGTATTGATGAGATTTTTCCAGAAATACCTTCACAAAAAATTCAACGTATTCATAAAAGCGAAATAATTGCAGAAATTTTAGATAATAACTATTTTGTTCTAAGACCAGGGTGGAATTTTATTAAGGAGGATTTAGCAGAGCGCATCTATCAGACATCCCTTAAGTATTGTTCTTCAGATTTATTAGCAGAAGTAGAGTCCGCCAAAAAAAATCACTTTCCACTTCTTTGGATTACTATTCGTCATAACAATAGGACTTGGGTATCTCAAACTGAAGGTATAGCCAACATTATCAGAAGTCTCTTTGCTAATTACCCTAATCTAGGAGTAGTCATTGATGGCTTTTCTTTGCCCTACGACTTTGTGGATAATATTGTAGTTGCAGAAACTATCAAACAAGAAAAGGAAACTGTTAGAAAAATCCAATCTTTTCTACCTTCAGATATTAAAGTTTACAATCTTGTTGGCTGTATGCTTTATGAAAGTATTGTTTGGGCTCACGCTATTGACTTATACATATCACATCATGGGACTATACAACATAAGATAGGATGGACTGCTAATAAACCTGGTATAGTTCACACTAATCAACAAGTATTACAAACCAAAATTGCCAACTCAAATAATCAAACCCTATGGGCAAGAGAGAATAGCGTAACGCCAATATATATACATCATAGTTACATAACCGATATAATCGAAAATGTAAAGAAAGATTTAAATGACAAACGTTGCGATTTAAATAACTACAATTGTGACTGGAAAGTTATTTATGAAGAAGCGGTCGAGTTAACGAATAAGTTATACGCTCAAACAAACAAACGTTTATAGTAATGCCTATTTTCAACAAAGATAATATCTATATTCTCTTCGTTCATGTCCCCAAAACAGGTGGCTCATCTGTCGAACAACTGTTTAAAAAAAATAAGTGGAAGTTATCTGGTATAGATGGAGGTCAGAAGCCTGGCAGCTTAAATCCAATCAGGCATTGTTCGCCTCAGCATATGCATCTAGAAATATTACAAACAGTTTTTGACCTTGGGAAGATAGACTACATATTTATGACTGTTCGTCATCCAGTCGATCGCCTGCTCTCAGAGTATAGAATGAGAAAGGGTCCAAGAAAAGAGCTAACACTGGCTGACTGGTTTGAAACAGCTTTGAAATCTTATCTTCAGAATCCCTTTTGCTTTGACAATCATCTTAGACCCCAGTCAGATTTTTGGCATCCTTCCTTTCAGGTATTCAAGCTAGAGAATGGATATAGTCACATCATCGAAGAGATAGAGCAGAGATTGAATATTGACTTTGAGGAAAAAGAAATTCCCCATGTAATGAATCGAGATAAAATCGCAGGCGAGATAGACGAGAAACTCATCCAAATAACAGATTCATTAAGAAGTCGAATCGAATTATTTTATCGAAAAGATTTCGAGCTATTTGATTATCAATTTGACCGAGCAAAAATCCTATCGAAAAGCTATATTTCTGCAAAAATAGACGCAGCACTTAATATTCAACACAGTGCTAATTTTTTAGCTCAAATAAACACTAATAAAAAATCAGAATCTAATACCATTAATATGTTAGAAATATCTGAGAAAAAACAAAGTCACCAAGGTGTTGAATCAAACTCTAAACAGTCTTTATACGTTTACAAAAGTTTAGGAGATGCTTTAGTTAAACAAGAAAAGTTTGAAGAAGCGAGCGCTGCCTATCAAAAAGCTATTACTTTATCCCCAGAAAATGCGGTGGCTTATCGTGGACTTGGTCACTGTTATGACCAAAGTAATAACGATCGAGAAGCAATTATTAACTACGAAAAAGCGATCGCATTAGAAGAAAATCAGCCTGCTTGGGTATACAAAAATTTAGGTAATCTTTATTTTCAAAATAGACAGCCAGATCGAGCTTTTGACTGTTATCTCAAAGCTGTTCAACTACAACCTGATGCTCAAACATCCTATGGTAAGTTAGGGCTTTTTCATGGTGGACATGCCGAACTTAACTTCAATCAGTTAGATAAAGCAATTGAATGTTATCAACAAGCTATTGATAAACAGCCAAATTTTTTTCTTCCTTATGTCTACTTAGGGGATAGTCTGACGGCAAAAAATGATTTAGCTAGAGCTATTAGTTATTATCACATGGCAGGAGAAAAAAAGCTTTTAGCCAAGTATCCAGAATTACGAGAATCTCAATACGATTTAGATAAAGTAAAGCAACCAAATTTTATTATTATTGGAGCGGGTAAAAGTGGTACATCTTCTTTATATGAGTATATATGTAGTCATCCCCAGGTTATATCTTCTCTTAAAAAAGAATTACGTTTCTTTAGCTACAAGCCAAATTTTAAAAAGGGAGTTGATTGGTATTTATCTCATTTTTCACCAATTCCTAAAGGAAAAAATTTAATTACTGGAGAAGCTACACCTGGTTACTTTGGATGGGATGTTCAAGAGTCAATTTATAATTCATTTCCTAATATTAAACTTATTGCAATTTTAAGAAATCCAGTCGATCGAGCTTTTTCTCAGTATAATCATTGGATAAGAAACGGAATAGAACGTCGTTCTTTTCAGGAAGCAGTAACAGCAGAAATAGAAAAGCTTGAAAAAGTTTTTGATAGTATAGATATTTTAGATTTAAAAAAAATAGAAACAATTAAAGAAATTTGTCGTCAAGTCCGCAAGGGGAATTCCAAAGAAAAAACTGGTTATTTATGGGAAGGACTTTATGTTTATTTTTTACATAAATGGACAAGTTATTTTTCTAAAGAACAGTTATTAGTTATTAAAAGTGAAGATTTTTATGCTCGACCAGAAATAGAAATGAAAAAAGTATTCGCATTTTTGGGTTTGCCAGATTACCAACTTCCTCAATATAAAAAGTATAATGCTGGCAAGTATAGTTCAATTGATGAACAATTATACAATCGAATATCTAAGTTTTTTAAACCTCATAACCAAAGATTGGAAGAGTATTTAAATAGGAAATTGGACTGGATTTAAATTGGAACTCAACTAATTAAACTGAGTTCGGGTTAAGGAGATTGAGGTAAAAGCCAGTCGAGACGGAGGCTCGGCTTCTTAGCGGTACTTAAATTCCCTTTGCGCACGTTAAAATGTAATACGTAAAAATTATAGGTTTTGGCCTACTTGAGCGATCGCCATTGACCACAAGGGGCGATCGCCAGAATCCAAATTTATTAAGCATTTATATTGAGTCAACTCTGCTTGAGTTTTGTAATTTAAAGTTTGACTTTGCCACTTTTTAAAGTTTGACTTTGCCACTAGGATCGTTAAAAGCTTATATTTTCGCCTCATTATATATCCGATTATCGGTAATTTTAAAGTATTAACTTGCCGAAATACAAAAATTAAAGTTTGACGAGGATTATTGGGGGAAAGTGAGAGAAAAAATCTCTCTCAGATGGCTAGAGATGCAGTAGAAGTCACATATCACAAATTACATCATTTTTTGACTGAAGCAACTTGGTCGACGGACAAGATCAATGAGCGTCGTTTAGAAATAATGAGTAAGTGTAACCAAACTAGGATAAGTCAGGGGTTTAGCCTTATTGTGGATGATTCTGGGCATAGGGAACGCGCATCAAGACAGTGGGAATTTTACCGCAGGAGTGGGTCGTCAATACATCGGGGAAATTGGTAAAATAGAGAATGGAAATGTTGTAGTAACAACTCATCTATATGATGGTAAAAAAAGCTTGCCTTTAGACATAGAATTATATCAGCATAGCGATTCATTACCAGAAGGCAAAAAAGCGCACCGCGATTAGGCTGAGGTTTCCGAGCGCGTAAAGACGGAGCAAGCAGACCCTGAGTTTAAGAAAAAACCCACCTTAGCTTTAGAGTTAATTGATAAAAGTAGAGCGCGAGGATATCGACCAGGAATAATTTTAATAGATTCATCTTACGGTAACAACACATCTTTTCTAAAGGAGTTAGAAGAAAGGAAACTAAAGTACCTAGGAGGAATAGCGAAAAATCGTAATATTTTAGTTCAAAATAAATCAGGAAAAACAGAGGCAATAAGAATACATGAATACGCCCAATGGTTATGTTCAGAAGAATTTAGAGAAATTCAAAGACCAGGTAAAAAACCGAGAACCGTATGGGTAGCAATTATCGAAGCAGAAATATCTCAACTAAAAGGTCAAAGAAAAATAGCTATCGTCATGAGTGCGCCAATCTTTGAAGAAGCTGAAGATATTGACTATTTAATTACAAATTTTGAAGGAAAAATCGTGACAGAACAATGGATAGTTGAAACTTATTCGGTGAGAAATTGGGTAGAAGTTTTCTATCGAGAAGCTAAGGGGTGGTTAGGACTAAGTGAATACCAAGTCCGAGAAAAAAAAGGTTTAGAAAGACATTTTATTCTCGTATTTTGTGCTTATACTTTTATTATTTGGCATAAGCTAACTGGAGGCTTAAGAAGGCGTTGGGCAAATAAACCTTTGGATACCTTTCCTGAAGCTTTAGAGGCATTTCGTACAGCGATATCTTATCGTTTTGTTCAATGGTTGAATCAAAATCGTCACGTATTCATCGCTTATAAAGAGAGTTTAGGCTTTGTCCGAGGCTTGATTTTTGTTTAAGTCTTGGCGATCGCCCTATTCGATGATGTTCAAGCCACTTACCAAAAGCATTCTACCTTATTATGACTATCAAAATTGTTTAAGTCCCGATAGGAACAGCTATTACGGAAAGCCTAAGTAGTTATTTAAGTCGATTGGCACAAGAGCATTGCGTCTCTCTTCAAAAATTAATTATGGGTGAAATCTCTTCTTTAATACTAGGTCAAGAGTATGAGTTAAATTCAATTGGAAAAAATATCAGTATCATTTTCGGCAACAGCGATGCCAAGCCAGCTATTAATGGCATGAGGGAATTAACAGGATCGTTAACTCAAGCCTTAGAGCAATTAACTCTACGTCAGGATTTACGCTTTTTATCCTTTTTCACCTGGAAAGGGATAATTAGAGAGCGAGGATTGTTTCGTCAACATAAGGCTTGGTGTCCTCAATGTTTTGAAGCTAGGCGACAAGAGAAAAAGCCTATTTATGAACCTTTACTATGGTCCTTCAGAAGTGTTGATTTTTGTCTTCAACACAATTCTAAATTAGTAGAAAAATGTCCTCATTGTGATTCTCAACAAAAAGCGATCGCTAATTTCTCAATACCTGGATATTGCTATAAGTGCAGGCATTGGTTAGGAGAGTATGAAGAGACTGGCTCGTCATCACAAGATAATTTTAGAGAAAGCTATGTCATAGCTAAAAATATTGGAGATTTAATTGCATTTACTCCCCAGCTAAATCATCAACCTAATTTAAGGGATTTAAAAAAGAAGTTCAAGTTAATCCTATTTTGTTTTGAAAGATCGATTCATAAAGATTTAAGTCAATATATTGTCTCGATCGAAATCATTGAAAAGCTAAAAGTGGATTTAAGGCAGAATTACCTCAAGCCAATGAATTTAACAGAATTAGTGATTCCAGTTTGCCAGAAAGCTAAAATATCTATCTCGCAACTATTTGCTAATAACTATGATAGTTTGGCTGCAATCTTATCCCAAAATATTGAAATTGATTACAAAATTTCATAACTCCATAATGTAACTCTTTTAAAAGAGATGGTTAAAAAATACTAACCTGCATTATTCATGAAGAAAAAAACAAAACACAAAAAATCAGAAAATAACATCAAGATTGATTTTCTATTAAATGGATTAAAAGAAAGTAAGTAATTTGGCGGATCAAGTCGTCAAAAACTAGCTAAAAAAGTGAAAAAAGACTCAAATAATGTTATCTAGATACACCAATCCTATGAGAGATAGATGTTAGTCAAAAATTAATTGTTGACCAGAAGATAATCGTTGTGCCATCAAAAGGATGTCATCAGTAAAAGGACAATGAGCAGCTAATTCCACGAGAATTCGTCTGGCAGAAACACTCACTTTAGCAGCAATTTTAATGAGAGTTTCTCGTAAGCGAGGAACTTGAGCAGTCGCCAATCTTGTCCCCTGTGCAGAAAACCGAAGTTCAAGCATTAAAATATAAGCAGCAGTTTTTTCTTTATTTATTATATCCTCTTTTAGAGTTTTTCAATCGATTTTTTAGTCTTATTTTTGAGAATCAAACAAGAGAAGTCTTGCCCAAATATTTTATGGTCCGATCAGAAGTTTGACTTTTTTATTAATTAAGCATGAAATAAAGGTAAGATTCCATCAACTACTTCAAGTTATAGCCGATAAAGGATATCAAGGAATCACTAAAATTCAGGAAAACAGTGAAACCCCGAGAAAAACCCTGGACAAAGATGGACAGTCTTTCCTAGTGTAAGGCTTCAATATTTTCAGTCATTAATTAATCCCTGAAACAATTTTTGCTGTCAATCTTTGCAATTGGCGATCGCCGTATTGTAGTTAATAGAAAAAATCGCTCAGTTCTTACTATTTTAATAGACAAAAATTGAAATTAAAATAATCTATTATCAGACCACAAAATATTTGGGCAAGACTTCTAATTATTAGTTAGAAATAGATACGGCTCACAGACTGTTGGGGGACTCAAATCTCTATATTTGAGACTGGATAAGGCTTTCAGGCTTTTTCTCAATTCTCTCATGAATAATGCAGGCTAAGTTTTGATTCACTTTTATGCGAGTTATTGCTTCTGATAATTAAGAGATTTGTATTAATCGAGACATCGTAAAATAAGTTGATTGCTATCAGAATTGCAAAATGGCGATCGCACAAGTAGATATTGAAGACCAAGAGCAGTACGAAGACCTTTCACCCAATCTAAATCCCTACATAGAATTGGCTTTTCCCGTAATGGGACAAAAATTATCTATCGATCATGGCTATCAGCTATACTCTGCGTTGAAATACAGATTAATGCAACTTAAAGATTGGAATGACATCAGCATCAAGACAATTTCAGGAAAGCTCGATCGCTACAAAAGAAATGAAATTAATTTAACAGATCGTTCCAAGTTGCTAATTCGTCTTCCCGCCGACAAAATACCTTTTGTATATCCCTTCAGTGGCAAATTTTTGACTATTGGCAAGCATAAAATTAGGCTGGGAATTCCTGAAATGAATTTTCTACAGCCAAAGTCTAAAATGCGATCGCATATCGTAGTTATTAAGAATTATCAAGAGCCAGATCCATTTTTTCGAGCAGCACAAAGACAATTAGATGAGCTAAATATTCAGGCAGAAATTAAACTTATTGCCAACCAAGAGGGAATTCCCAAGCGTAAGACCATCAAAGTCAACCAAACTTTAGTCGGTTTTGGAGTAGAAATAACTAATTTAGGGGAAGAAGATTCTCTAACTCTCCTAGAAAAAGGATTGGGAGGCAAACAAAAGATGGGTTGCGGTGTATTCGTTTAGACAAGGGCGAAAATGATTGCTAAAGCAGTAAAACCAAAAATAGAGTTGAGCATAAGCGATCCTGGCATGACCATGCTACATTGTTCTGGGGTTGAAGGCTTATACATGACTCTCAAAGCTTTAACAAAACGTTATCCCACCTTGAAATCTCGCCAGGGCAATTTTAAGTGGACTCTAACAGATAGAAGTATCAATCTTAACTGGGAAGGAGATGATTATGCAGCTTTAGATTGGTTATTCAAAGAATCTTTTCAGATTAGCAGCGATGGATTAATTTTTCTAACAGGATTAAATCCCCAAAGTTGGGAAGCTCAACTGGCTACTCATATAGGCATCAAAAATACTTTTCTACAACATAATAGTTTTTTTAGATCGGCAGGAGATGCTTCTACATCTTTATATATCGATGAATTAGAAGTTTTAGTCAATTATCAAAAAGCAAAATCCTATGCACATCAAAATTTTGCGGAAAAACTATGTCAGATAGAACAATTGGATTTTAAGCATATTCCCCTCAAATTAAAGCTAATTATCCTCGATCGCTACACTTTCATTGGCATTTTGTTTTTACTCAATTCTCAGAGAGGTGACTTAAAACAAGAGTCAATTGGAATTAGAGGTTGGCTTTATCCCGGGGCAACAGTCAAACACTATGTTTTTGAAGAAGAAACTCAATTTACTGAAACTGTTGAAAGAGCTTTAGCTTTATTATTTGCTCCTGTTGCTTGTCTATACTTTATTGCCCCAAAATCCTATCTCCACGGAAGAAAAACTCAGTATTGTTTAGTTATTCCCTATGTCAAGGATTTAAAGCTTTATGCCCGTCAAAGGCAAAAATTCAATAACTCGGATTATAAGTACTTCCATACTTCTGGCTACACTGATGCGGGTTTACGTTTTCTCTTCCATCAAACTGCTTTTAATATTACCCAGCACAACAACTTTAAACGCTGTCAAGTAATTACCTTTGGTCAAACTAAATGGTCAAATGTGCAGAAAGTTCGTACAAGAGTGGAAATAATCGAGGCAACAGAAAAGATGATTGGTAATTATCAATTATGCGATCGCTATTTCCCAGAACGTATAGTGGAAGGGGAAGATGGTAACTTCACCGTCTCAAGTATAATCCGAGAGCTAATTACCGAAAATCTAGTCAGAGGATTGCCTTGGTGGCACAATTTTACTCTTGCTGTGAGAAACAAGGATTTATTTAGATTTGTTGGCTACGAAAGAGAAGGGTTACAAAAAATGGTCAAGAATATTGATTGGGATACGGAAGCTCATGGACTATTTATACAAGTTTGCCATGAAGCCCTGTCAAGAATATATGCCAAGCTTTATAGTCAAGCCAAAGAAAATGATTATGTCCAAATAGAAAGAGAAAATGAACGTATCCGTTCGAGTTTGCTGCGTTGCCAGAACCACAAGGCTTTTCGTCACTTTATGGCAAGCTTCTTAATTAAAGCTGGGTCGAACTCTATTTATGTAACTCATGAGAAAAAGTTAACACCTTTAATTACTTACCCAAAAAACTGGGAACTTTCCAGGGATTTAGTACTACTCGCTTTAGTAAGTTATAAAACCAAACAGCAAAAAGATAATGAAAATAAATTAACTTCTGCTTTAGTCACACAAAAATTATCTGAGGAGTAGTTAAACATGACCTTTCATCTTTTTGGAAATATTCTTACTTTCTATGGAGTTGCAGCTAATAATCGGGCAGAAAATCAAGGAAATATTACTACACTACAAAAAATACTTTGGAAAGGAGAAAGCCACACTAAAGTATCCTCCGAAGCTATTCGTTGGGCAATTAGATATTATTGGCAAAAAGCAGGTTATCGAGTAAACCGAGTCTGGAACGATGATCTTCCTAATGAAGAAAATCCCCAGTGGCAAAATCGTAACTATAATTCGTTAGATTTTATTGATGATGATCTATTAGGTTTTTTTCAAGCAGAAAGCGCAAAAAAAGAGACAAAAGAAGATAATCAGCAAAATTCGGCAACTCAAGATTCAACATCTACTATCACTAAAAAGAAACGCAAGAAAAAAGCTAAACCTAAAGGTACAGTAACCGATAGAAGAGGAAGATTAGATGTGACTCGTGCTATTTCAACTATTCCTTATGATGGAAGAGCAACCTTTAGTTCTAAAAGTGGCGAGAAAGGTCGGACATCAATTTATGGGACAGAGTTTCATGGGACTAGATATCAATTTGGCTTAGGTATAACTCCAGATTATTGTCAAGACAAATCTCGTATTTTACCTCTACTAGATTCCCTGGTTTCTATACATAGAGTAGGCGGTAATCACGGTAGATTTCTTTTCGATTTTGCTCCAGAAAGCATTGTCTTGCGTTGGACTCATGACTTTGCACCTCGTTTTCTCTATTGTTTTGAAGAAGATGAAATGGGTGAAGTTTCAGTACCAGAATTATTGAGACAAATCAAAATTGGCGATCTCGACCCAAAAGAGTTTTGGATAGGAGGGAAAATAGTCGAACAACTACAAGATTCTGATTATGAAAGAGTTAATAAGTTTGAAGGAGTTAAAGCCACGGTAAATGCTCTAAAACAGACCATAGCTGATGATTTACAATTTTGTCTTCTCAATGAGTCAAACAGAGAGGAAAATTGAATGACAATTGCTCTTAGAGTTGATGTTCCTATTGCATCTTTTCCCACTTCTCGCAGCCGAGAATATCGTGAAACTTATCCTGTGCCACCTCCATCTACAGTTTATGGAATGCTTCTATCTTTAGTAGGTGAAACAGATAGATACAAGCACTGTGGAGTCAAAGTGGCGATCGCACTTTTATCCGAACCAGCAAAATCAATCACTCTCAGAAAAATCAGAAGATTCAAATTCAAAAAGATCGATTGTAAAGAAAATACTAGACCAGATTTTCAGGAAATACTTACAGGTATTGAGTTTGTTATTTGGGTTGACTCAGGGAAGGATAAAGCACAGGTTACTTTATGCGATCGCCTTATACAAGCCTTTGATAATCCATCATCAATACAGCGATTTGGTGCATTATGTTTAGGAGAAAGTAGAGATTTAGTCAATTCTATTGATTTACTAGCTAAAATAGATTTTAATCAGCCTCTACAATACTTAATTCAAGATGAATGGGGATATTTATCGTTACCTTATTGGGTTGACCATGTTGGCTCAAAAAACACTCGTTGGTTACGTTACTCTTTAGAGAATAGATTGGAACAACATCCTCCTGATGTCGCATGGACACACATCCAAGTTATGTAAACTAATTTTTGCAAGGATGTCTGTTTGTTAAGAGCTTTTTGGCAATCAAATAGACTAAAAGCTATATCTGCTATACATTTGAGGTTGATTAATGGTCATTAGAGATGCTTGAAAAATTCTGAAACCTTTGAGAATATTAGGTTATATGACTTGCAATTTTCTTATGTTGACTAATTTTCACTGTAACTTTTATACTACAATCAGAGTTCATGTTTTTTTGTTCCTGAAGGCAGTTACAGTAACTAATTCAGATGTTGCAGGGCAACTTAATTAGATGTCGTTAGGCGTTGTGAACTGCTTGATGTCTTGCTTTTGCTCAAAAGGTGGGTTGGGCAACTTAATTAGATGTCGTTAGGCGTTGTGAACGGTTATTCAGAGCGAGAAATTACTGGTTTATTTACGGGCAACTTAATTAGATGTCGTTAGGCGTTGTGAACTCAATATATTAGTGCAATTGAATAACGCTTGTCAATGGGCAACTTAATTAGATGTCGTTAGGCGTTGTGAACAGATTGAACTTAGTTTGAGTGGCTATGATTTGGTTGGGCAACTTAATTAGATGTCGTTAGGCGTTGTGAACTGTGATTGTGGTGTATTTACAAAAGAAGGAGCAATACTCTAGAACTTAATTTGGATGTCATAGGGCGTTATTTTTTATTTCACAGTAAACATTATTTTAGCTTTTGATTTGATGATCAAGATATTAACCTCAGCAGTTTTCAAAAATTAAATCTTAAATCTCTTCTGGTAATTTTTTCAGTTCGAGATTTTTAGCCGTGGAAAACTGATAGTAAACTTGACCTGATTCTGTATAATTAGTTTTCCCACCCAACTCTGCTATAAATCTATCCAGAAACTCTTGACATTCGTTAGGAGATAACTCAGTTTTTAAGACCAAATCGGTGACAGTTATCATCTGGTTATGGTAATTGAGTATATGTTCAGTCCATTTAACTAACTTCTGATATTTTTTACCTTGAGTAGATTCTAAATTATCAGCCGTAGGAAATTGGTAATAGAGTTTACCTGATTCTGTGTATTTAATTTCTCCATCCAATTCAACCACAAACTTGTTCAAAAACTTT
>JBFRWK010000267.1:0-71299 GCA_051439545.1 Xenococcaceae cyanobacterium
GGCTGACTTTGAACAATTAGTCCGGGAAGCAGAAAAACGTCAGCTCAAAATTATTATCGATCTCGTCCTCAACCATACCTCAGATCGGCATCCCTTCTTTATCGAGTCTCGTTCAGGGAGCCATTCAGCCAAGCGGGATTGGTACATCTGGAGAGAGCCCGCCGAAAATGGAGGACCTCCTAACAACTGGGCGGGTTTTGAAAAATCTAGCTGGACAGAAGACCACAAGAGTGGACAATACTATTATCACTTTTTTTATCGACAGCAACCCGATCTCAACTGGCGAAATCCTGCTGTGAAAGAGACCATGTTTGAAGTCCTGGACTTCTGGTTGGACAAAGGGGTCAAAGGCTTCCGATTAGATACCATTAACTTTTTGTTTGAACGGAACTTTCAGATTAAAAAATCAACGAAAGCCTTATTCAGAGAGGGTTACAGCGATTTCTTACCCCTCTGTTACTGGGTACAATCTCTCTGAGGAGTATCTGAAGAGTGTTTTGAGGCGATTGCACCTATGTTTTTAGTATATTGCGATCGCTAAAATTAAACAAGAGCTTACATGGACACAGTACTTAATTAGTACTTAGATTCAAAGCCTTGCTAAACAAGGCTTTGAATCCTATTTTAATACATTTGTATGCTGAAAGTTCCGTTTAAATATCGATTCAACGACGGCGATCGAGGTTTTCGCTCTGGAAAAGGCTCTTATGGCTATTAAACTATCATTTTGACACTCCAGCGCATAAATGACGCTGGATTCTTGTGGTTGCTTCGCGACGGGCGGGACGTTTAAAGTGCGGAACTAAATTCCGCACGCAGTCCCTTGTTAAAAACCGCGTCGCTCCGTTTCCTTCCTTTCTCACAGGCACTTAACTAGGCTATTGCCCCCGTCAGTACGCCTCCAAAGGCAATTTGTTCCACGATCTGCCCGACCGCAGAGACTCCACGGTTTCTGACTACTTGGGCTGCTGCTATATCTCGATTACAGGTGTAATTACAAGCAGGGCAAGAGTGAATTCGTTCATCCAACTCTTTTTTTCCTGTATGAGTCCCACACTCTGGGCATTGCTGAGAAGTATAGTCTTTATTTACTTTGGCGAAAAATACACCTCTACGCCATGCTACCCATTGCAAGATTGAAAGGAATTGACCAAAACCTGCGTCAAGTGTATGTTTCCTAAACATACCTTTTGCCCAAGCTTTAAAGTTAATATCTTCGGCAAAAATCATACCAGCAGAGTCACAAAGGTGATGAGCTAGCTTGTAATGCCAATCTTTTTTGATGTCAGAAACTTGTTGGTGAAGTCTAGCTATCTTTTGGTTCAGCTTACGACGATTGTTAGAGTTTTTTTTCTTGTGTTTTAATCTGCGTTGCAGTAATTTAATCTTGCGGGACAGTAAACCCAAAAATCTTGGTCTAGCAATTATTTCCCCGTCGCTGGTTGCCAAAAAATTAGCTAAGTTCAAATCTATTCCTAAAGGATGTCCAAAAGGTATAGGGTCAGGGACTGATATATCACGCTGTAAAGACATTATGACAAAATAGCCTGACGCTTTTCTTACAATCCGAACTTGTTTAATTTCAAAGCCATCTGGAATATCTCTCGACTTAATGAACTCTACCCATCCAAGCTGAGGTAACTTGATTCTATTGCCAGAAAGACAGTTTTTGAGCATTTGAGGAAATACAAATGAGCGCATCCTATATTGGTTTTTAAACCTGGGAAAACCCATTTGCTTTCTTTGCATATCTAAAAAAGCTGTCTCTAGTCGTCTCAATACCTGCTGCAAAACTTGAGCATTAACTGTCTTGAGTTCGCCAAATATTTTTTTGGCTTCAGTCAGAGCTTTGCACTGCTTAGCATAATTTGGGTATGGCTCATCGGGAGACATAATATATTCGGAGACAATTGAACAAGCATTAACTGGTGACTTCCGAGATTTAAGCCAGTCTTTCCGACTTCTTAGAGCATAATTCCAGACTTTACGGCAAACAGTTAAAATATGTTCAATCTCTTGAACTTGCTCCTGCGTTGGCTTTAGCTTAAATTCGTAAGACAAGTTGAGCATACCTTCTTAGCCTCCTCTACAAAATCATATCATGTTTTGTAGAGTGAAGATGCACGGGATTAAAATCCCTTGCTTGTTTTCATGAGGGGCTGACACTTGGGGTTTCCCCAAGTGCTTGAACGCCCCGTCCTATGGTTGAAAACCATAGGCTCTCAACTGCCAGTTTTTCTTGTAGGATATATTGAGATATATTGTTTTTGGGCAAGTATGAAAAATTGGTGGCGTTGGTGGTTAAAATGGTGGACGCTCGTTGGAGTGGTTGTTCTGATTATCGTTATCTTTAGTGAACCACCGCGAATCTGGTTCTGGTTGGCAATTCTTGCTGCCCTCATCGTCTATGGCTTCGAGCGAGCCGTGAGTGAAGATGGCTGAGTTACTCCCTCGTTGCTAAACCGACAACAATAAGGAAGCTTTTATTAATGATTAATCCTTAAACGATTGGGCCATTTTAGCGGCCTTTGTGTTTATTTACAGCATCATTGCTGGGCGTTTAGAACGCACTTGGCTCTCAGAGGCAATGGTTTTCGTGGCCTTTGGTTTTGTGTTCGGACCCTATGGCTTGGGCTAAATAAGTTATACCGTTGGTAGGTAATCGTTCTAATTAGTGCAGTTTTTTCTTCTCTGTACTCTTGGAGTTGGGAGAAATCAGTCTAAGAATATCTGCGGAGTCCTTCCACTCCCCAGCGCCCAGAAGTAAACTGAGGAGCTGAGAGAGTCTCCCAAGGAGCTAAGGTGATAATATCTCCATTATCAGGATTAGCGATTTGATCGAACTCCTCAACCTTCAGATATAAAAACCGCATGACGAATACTCGCAATGCCAAACCGTGAGTAACAAGAAGAGCTTGCTGGGAGTGAGTCTTCTTAATACTCCGCACGAAGCTTTCGAGAAACCCCGAAACTCTATCATAGCAATCGGCAGCACTTTCACCTCCCTGGTAGCGATAGTAAAAATGTCCATAAGTATTAATCATGCTGCGCTGCGCTGGTACGTCGAAGTAGCCATGATCGACCTCCCGAATACGAGGATCTTCCCGAACGCGAATCTCTTCTGGCTTAACTCCTGCCCCCTCCAGGATAGCAGTTAAGGTCTGTCGCGCTCTCAGGAAGGGAGAAGTGTAGATTAAGGAATCTTGGAGATATGAGCTACCCAACTTACGTCCCACTTCTCTTGCTTGGTCGAACCCACGGGGAGTAAGAGAGACGAGATGATCGGCAACAGTGGATTGACCAGAGTCAGCAACGTTTGCCTGGGATTCGCCATGACGGACTAGTTTGATAATCATCAAAGACTTCTATTTTAATCAAATTTATTATTGAGGACAGTAGGTGATTTTGACGTTTTTGAATAAGTCAACCTTTGGCAGTCACTGGTTCATTTTTTCTAAAATAGCCACTGAAGCGGGAGAGGTGCGAGTAAAGTAATTGAAGATCAGTAATTTAAAAGTCGAGTCCATAATCACAGGGATTGTCGCAATAAAAAGTCCATTAAAGTTGGGATTTTCAGCAAGTCCAAAATGCTCAAAAGTTTTGTTCAGAATCACCTCCCAACCTTCGGCGGAGTGAAACCCGACAAACATATCAGTTAAGAGAATAAAAATAAAGACTTTGGTAATGACGTTTAACCCAGAAAAATTATAACTTAAAAAACTCACAGCAATGCGACAATCACGTCGCCGAAAATAAACGATCCCTGCAAATATCAGCAACCCAGTTAAATCCGCCAAAATATTAATTAATCCTGCTTTAGTTTCATAACCTGCTTCTAAGATCAATTCTTTAGTTTTCTCTTCAAGCCTCTCTTCTTCATTAGATATGTCAAAATTAGGGTTGACAATTCGCTTTATTTCTAAACTATCTCTAAATTTTCGATATTCAGCTAAGAGTCTCTCCTCAATTTCATCACTAATTTCAATCTGTTCTATTCGAACCCGATCTACTTTTAAACTATCAATAAGAGGCTCAAAAATTAAATTTTTGGTGAGAACGTTAACTAAGATCGGAACTAGCAATAATAAAGCTAAGATCCGAATGGTAATTTTTCTTTGTTCTCGTAATCGACGTAACTGTCCAATTACTCTTTGTTCGTACTCGGGACTTAACTTATTGCCCCTTAGAGGACGATTCTCATCTAAGCTCATTTGAAGCTCATCTAAAACAGTAGAAGGTTCCTGTTTCCTGGTTTCAGGAATCTTTATCGAAGAACTTGGTTCTGGTTGTAATGATTCAGGGGGGAGAGCTAGTTCAATATTCTCTTGTTCTTGTTTTCGGCGATACTTACCAATAACAGTTTCAATGAAGCGCAGCTTTTCTAAAGTTTCTAAATCTGCCACCGCTTCTGGTTGCTCAGGGGCAATGGTTGGGGATGAAGTTTTGCCTAAATCTAAAAAATTACCAATTCGCAATTGAGTCAAATTAAAATTAATCTTGGCTAACTCTCGATCCAAAACAGTTTTATAGTATTCATAAACACTTTGACCTCCCTCTACTTCGGGGGAAATCATTTTGCCTCCAAAATACCGCTCTTCGATCGCTTTGATAGCTAAGGCACTTTGATAAGCGGTATTCAGAGCCTTCTTGGGAATTTCCTTGACCCACTGGTTAACGTTTGACAAAAATCTTGAGACAGATACCATGACAGTTATTAACTATGCTAAATAATATATTTTTTGGGAATTTTAGTTCTTATTGAGGTTATCCAAGCGGTGCAAAATTTAGCCTGGAGCGTATTTTGGAATATTTTTGCACTATTTATAAGTCATCGTTTTCTTCGTAACTGCATAAGTTTACTGAAAACATTGGATAGCACTGCTGTCGATCAACCCAACATTAGAATACCGCTTATCGCTTCCATTGCTCCCAAAATTCTCCAAGGCGATTCCATCACAATATCACCATATCCTAAAGTGGCAAAGTTAACCGCAGAGTGATAAAATGCGTCCCGATAATCGGAAAATTGCCCCAGGAGGAAAAAACTAGCAGCCCAAACAGCAATCTGCAAAAGAGAATTGATCAGTAAAAATAATAACGCTATGCTCAAAATCTTAAATCCGTGCCAGAAATGTAATTTATGAGCAGTTCGTGTATCTGAATGAAGCCGTTGAGCTGAATGAAAGAGTTTCGACAATCCCTCGTCTCATCAATAAAAAGTATTACTTTATCAAATTACTCGCGTTTTACCATTATCACTCTTTAAAATAAATTGTTCTTCCATTGAGAGGCTGAATTGGACGCGCATTCACTTGGTAAATTTGGCGGAAATTATCTATCTGCTCGGATGAAATTTCAATAGGGGCTGTCATGACATACCAATTGACTCCTTCAGTGCAAGGTGGAGTAGTTAAAGAACCAGTATAGTGATAATAAGAATCGCGCTGAGCTGGTAACAGTTCATTAACATTTAGACCCACTCCCCTGATTTGATTTTCCCCTTTTTGTCTGGGAATATACTCTCTGAGGGCTCCGAGTACCCGATTGTATTTTCCTTCTATCAAGAAGACTAACAATACTGCTGTTTTACCATCTCGGGTTTTATGTACTAAGTGCAATTCTCCTGCCGATGCCTTTCCCATGATAGTATGTTCGCTGGGAGTATGAAAGTGGAGTTGTTGCAGCTCGTACTCCTCACCATCGATGAGTAAATAGCTGCCTGGTTTAAATTCTATTTCGATAGAATGACCGTTATTGAGGATCGCTACGGGGATTGAGCGATATTTAAATTCCCAGGAAATCGAAATAGGCTCCGCATTATGGGGAACTAAATTAATAGGCGATTGATTGCGACCTTTTTGGCACGCAGCATATTCTGGCTTTAATTCGCTCCAACGAGTAGGATTCCAGGTTCCGCCATAATCCCAATGTCTGGAGTCATTTTCTTCGGCTAAGCATAAATAAAATGGAGTAAAAGCACCCATTATTATTAAGCTTAATTTAAGGAATAAATTCGATTTCCAACTCATTAAGGTTTGTTGAGATACATCTCTATGATTTTAGAGGATACTGTACTAGCGTTGGCGTTTTCTGTCAAATTGTCCAATTAGTGCAAAAATTGCATCTTAACCATAGGCAAGCATCAGAGCATAAAAAAGCTCAGGAAAACTCAAGTTAAAGATTTAAAATCGACAATTAAAAGCATCTCCTCGGTGATTAAGAAGCGTCTTCAGAAACAGAAATTAACTCAAAAAGAGCGATTCATCATCCATCAAAAAAAGCGTAGATTAACCATCAAACAGCATCGCCTCAAAGTGTTGCAGGACAAGCCAATTAGCTTGTGTTTTGGGACAAAAAAGCTCTTTAGAGCGCAGTTTAATTTAGATGCAAATGGTTATTCAAATCATCAAGAATGGTTGGTAGATTGGAGAAAAGCTAGAACCTCTAGTTTTATGATGGTGGGGGCGAAAACCTATGCCAGTGGCAATCAACTATGCAGATTGACTCTTCATGGTGAATTGAAGATAACAGTACCACCATGTTTGTTAAAAGAATTTGGTTCTCATGTTGGTTGCGACGACATTAAGTTTAGATATGGTCAAACCTTTGTCGATATCGCTTTGACTCCGACCAAACACAAGCGAGGTAATAACTATCGCAACGGCACGGAAAAAGCAGTAACTCATCGTTTTGTCAGGAAAGATGAGAAATGGTATCTTCATACAACGGTAGAATTGCCCGATATTCCTTGGATTAGTAGCAAGAGTTCTAATGGAGCTATTGGGGTCGATCTTAATGCGGATTCGATAGCTTGGGCGCATTGCGACAACAATCAGTGCGCTTGATATCCCGTCTGCATAACTTTACCCTAGTTTACGTAGATTTTTTATTGCGCCCCAGCTAAATCGTTCAACTCAGACGCGATCGCTCTCAAGCCATAGATTGATGCCGAAACACGCTTAATCTCATCAGGAGCGAGTTCAGTTGGTAGGTTATCAGCAGTGTCAATTTGGGACAGGCGATCGCTAATGGCTTGATTCAACGCGGGAAGATTAGCCAGAGGATTGTCGAATGGTTGAGAAGAGCGAAAGGTTGCAACTTGGCTGAAGCGTTCAAAAGTAGCACGGGTTTCCTGAATCAAATTTTCTAGTTCAGCTTGTACAGACCAATAAAGACGATCGCTGTCCCCCCCTTCCAGGGCAAGACCTAAATCGGCAACCAACACAAATAGGGATTCGATGCGGGTTGGCAGGGCAATCCAACGCTGATAGGGAGCGTCATTGGTAAAAGGAGACCAAAGTTCGTTTTTGGCATTCCCCAGCAGAGAGTCGATCACGCCCAGTTGCTCCTCGATATCTACTCTTAATTGTTTGCGAGATTGAGCATTAGTGGCCAAACTGCCTTGCCGATAATCGTTGATAACCATATCGTAGAGTTTACCAATACTAGCGATCGCTTTGGCGAAAGCGGGATCGAGTTTGTCCGTATCTGGATTGGGCCAGAGGGCAATATTGACTGCTATGCCAACTGCGGAGCCGAGAAAAATGTTCCAAAAGCGCAAACCAATGTAATTAGTCGATTCAGTAGTGTAAGTGGGATTCGCAACTGCCATAATAAAAACTATTCCGCTAAATATTAGTACCCGCTTAGGGATACCAAACCAATATCCTGTTGCCATCAAGCTAGTCAAACCGAGAGGAAGAGTCACATAAGTATTCCCTTGAAAGGCAGAATCTAGCATAATGCCGTATGTAGCCCCTAAAGCTGCTGATTTTAGCTTATCTATGACGTAACCGACTGTATCGCCTGCAATCGGATGCATGCAGAGAATAGAGCCGTACAGAACGTAGGTTATGCGCCTTGAATGCAAGGCATTACCGACAGCATAGGCGAGGGCAGCACCGAGGGCGAGTTTCAGGATATAACGGTTGACATTTGTTGCCATAAGATCATGAGGGTGTGGGGAGTTAATTCATTAATAATGATTATCGGGTAAGTTCGAGGGTGATCGGTAAATTGTTTGGCACAGCAGAACGACTTGTCTCCAGCCAGGACAAAATCTTCGAGAGGTCTGAGATCAATCCCTCCAAACGATGTTCGATTAGTCCTACCGCCAGGCGACTTGCTAAGTTATATAATTGGGTTGTTCCTGTCGCTCTCATGCCGTTTAACTGGTTTTGCCAGCGTTGAAAATCAATATTAGGGTTAGGTAGTTGTATCCGAGAGTGTTGGTCAACAATTGTCACAGACAATCCAGTAAAGGTTGCACTCAGGCTATTACCCAGAGCTAGGAGTTCCGTTGCGAGTTCGTGTAGTAGGGGATTGTCCTGATTCTCTTGAAGTAACCGACTAATGGCTAGCAAGTGAGCCAATAATCGCTCTTGCAACGTGATCGCCTGTTGCCAGTGTTCCCGCTCCGACTGGCTCAGACTTCCGGTCATTCCTGCTATCTTAAGGGCTTTGGTAGCTGACCGCATTGGGCCACCTGCCCGAGTCACGAGAGACGATAATGAGCTGTCATCTAAATCTAAATCGTAGCTGAGACGATCGCGGTGAAAAGCGCGATCGCTTAAATCCTGAAAGATGCGAAATGTTTCGCTAACCTGTCTCTCAATGCCCTGCTGAGCCAAGATAGGCCAAAATAGGCGATCGACCGACCATCCCATCCCCAATGAAATTGCTAATAGGACTAACACATAAACTGTGGTTGTGAATGGAGCTGTGGACATCAGCACATTCGCCGCCAGAAAAAAACCTGTTGATAATAATCCAATGTATGAGGGCATCCAGGTCTGGATTCCCCACCCTGCCAGCAGGAAATAGAAAAATAGGACAATACTATTGATCCCCCACAACCCTGCCACGAAAGCTGTAGCGGAAAGAAGCGGTAGTAACAGCGATATTAATTTCAGCGCAGCCACCCGTTTGAGTCCGATTGGTTCGGGGATGAGCCAGATGACATTTAAGACCATTAAGGGGCCGAGGAAACTCAAACCTGGGTCTATATCTAGTACCAGCGTCAGGCTAAATGCCAGAGGACTGGCGATCGCCATTTTGAGCAACTTGCGTCGATAGATTTTATCCATAGAGTTTTACTTACAGCAGACTTGTTTAACCCTAATTAACTTCAATAAATGCCAGTCAACCAACGGAGGCTAGCAATAGCATAGCTGATTAGCGATCGCTTTTCTACAGTAACTCGCGCTTCACCGAGAGCCCCTTCGGGAATTTGGCCGTCGGGTCCTCTCCCTTGGGTCCATTGATACCCTGATGGATTATTGGGATCTGTTTTCAGTTCTAAGGCAACTTGCACCACTGGTAAGTTTTGAGCCCGACCATTATCGGGAATCGCATAGGGTACCGGGTTTTGAATCAAGGCATCTGCTAGTTCTGAATCCCCAACAATACTAGCAACCTCCTGGGCTGTCACCGTTTTAGAAGATACCCAGGTCACGGTTGACGGAATTGCACCGTATTGTTCCCGAGTGCCACCAAAGCGCCGATTGGTCAGTAAGTGAGGGTTCACTTCAGCAGTCATTCCTTTACGGATGCGGTTGGCATCTTCTGGGGTAAAAAAGGCAAAGGTCTTCACTTCTAGGGCCTCATTATCCTCAACCCGCAAAGTTCCCAGTGGGGTGCCGAGCTGTACATACTCGCCAGGGTTGGCACTTATCGTCATTACCGTACCGTTATAGGTTGAAATAACCAGACTCTCAGTGGCGATCTGGGTTTCTAGGTTGCGAATATCCCGCTTCAGGTCATCGATCTGGTTCTGACGCTTGACATTGTCCTGTAAGTCATTTAAATTCAGGTTAGCCAACTGTGTCTGAAGGTTTTCCAGTTGAGACCGCAGATTTTGATTTTCTGCCTCCAACGCGATCGTAGATGAGGTTAATTCTTCTTCTTTCGCACTCAAAGCTTCTAGGGAGGCAAAGAGTATGGTGCGCTCATTCTGGTTTTGCTGGTACAAGTTCTCGGCATTGACAAAATCTGAGTTAAATTCAGCAATTACTCCTTCCTCAATCAATACTTTCCCTGCCTCAAAGCGCCCCTTGGCCAAAGCAATAAACTCGTTGAGTTGAGCGATCCGTTCTTCATATGCTGCGCGCTGTTTTCTGACGGCGATAATTGCCTTTTCGTTAGCCTCGATCTTCTTAAGATTGGCATCAATTTGCTGGGGAATCGAAATGCTCTCTAGTTCCAAGGTTTGTTCTTGTAGTTCGCTGCGAAGATTTTGGGCATTGGTGATCGCTAAATTCTCCAACTCATATTCAGCTAGCTTTTGCCTTTGGTTGGCGAGTTGCTCCTGTAGGTCAGGTAAATCGAGAACTGCTATAATTTGTCCCACAGTAACGAGATCGCCTGGTTTGACTCGGATCTCCTGCACTTGCCCTCCAGAACCTCTCGGTTGAAAGGAGATAATCGAGCGCGGCTGGAGCAAAATCGATTGCCCGACGACCCGAATCGGGATGCGTCCCACCACACTCCATAGCCCTGTAACAACTGTCAAAGAGATTGTCGGCAAGAGTCGAACTATCAATTTTGTTTTTGGCGGAGGGGTAGTCTTAATTTCATCCACTGGAGTACTTCTACTATCTCCATTAGGACTTCCTTGAACAGCTTGAGTCTTTTTTGCAGATGACGAACTCATTGTAATTGATTAGTTAATTGATTAAGGGTCTTCATTTTGACTGACGATAGATAATCCATGAGGAGCAAGATTTCCATAATAGCTTTTACTTTGGTAGTTACTCAATTTGCCAAATTTGAATTTGACCATCTCGATCGCCAGTGACTAAAAAGCGATCGTTAGGAGCGATTTCTAATGCTGTGACAAAATTTCCCGATAGACTATTTATCATTTCGCCAGTAGCCACATTCCATATTTTGACAGTTTTATCTCTACTGGTGCTAGCCAGAATATTTCCATCGCCACTGAAAGAAATGTCTTTTACTGTATCTGTATGACCATTGAAGGCATAGACTATAAGCCCTGTAGATAATTCCCATAATTTAATTGTATTGTCACCACTGCTACTAGCAATCATTTTACCGTTTGGTGAAAATTGTACTTCATAGACGGGGTTGAAGTGACCAGCAAAATAACGTGGTGATTCTGGTGAATTTAGCTGCCACAATTTGATACTACCATCATAAGAACCATTAACAATAAATTGTTGTTCAGGACTAAAAGCTAAATTATCTGACCTAAAACCTATACAACGATGATATGTAAATATTTTACTTTTGTGTATGTTTTCTACAACAAGTTTTGTTTTGTATTCAAATTATATTCAGTAATAGAGTAAAGAGTCTCCTCTTTTTTGAGCCAACATTTATCTTGAGATACTTATTTGGCTATCTTCTAGAGGAAATTTGTCTTTAAAAGGTTGAGTAATCCTCTTAACTTCCTCATTTCCGATCTCGATTTCCAAGTTCGATCGGCTTAATATATTAAAAAAATCCCAGGAGATGTTGTTTTTGTAAATATCCTTCTGACTTGGTTGACTGACAAAAGTACTGAAACCCTTGTTTTTTAAGCTTTTTAGTCTTCACTCTTTTAAAGCGATCGCCGATCGTGATTAGCTTATAGGAATTTTGTCTAAATTACAGTCTAAAAGTTATAATGGTAGATTGCAGCAATAAAAGTTTTACTCTAAAGGAGTTTCTTCACTGTGGTTGTTCAAATAAATACCGATAAACGCTACGAAGATAAAACCCAAGCGATTGCCAAAGAATTAATTAAGGCAACCAGAGAAAAAAGTAATATCTTTGCCCAGATGCGGGAAGGTATGCGTTGGGACGATCGCTTGTTAGACTGGGCGATGAGTAATCCTGGTTTAAGGGTACAATTATTTCGCTTTATCGATACAATTCCTGCTTTGCAGAGTAAAACTGAAGTTGCCCGTCACCTGCAACAATACTTAGGCGATGAGTCGGTAGAATTACCTTCCGCCCTAAAAGGTATTCTTAATTTTACCGATGCTGATTCTTTTCCCGCCCAAACTGCTGCTGCCACCGTAACTAAAGCAGTAGAAACCTTAGCTTATAAATATATTGCAGGAGAAAATATCACCGAAGTAATAAAAGCGATCGAACGTTTGCGGAAAGAGGGGATGGGTTTTACCATCGATTTGTTAGGGGAGGCGGTAATCACAGAAACTGAAGCGGAATCTTATTTAGATAGGTATTTAGAATTAATAGAACAACTAACCCAACAAGCACAAAAATGGTCGAGAGTAGAAGGGATAGACTTAGCTAACGGGGAAGAATTACCCCAAGTGCAAGTATCCGTTAAACTAACAGCTTTTTACTCCCAATTCGATCCTCTCGATCCTGAAGGAAGTAAACAAAAGGTATGCGATCGCATTCGCGTTTTGCTGCGTCGCGCCAAAGAATTAAATGCTGCTATCCATTTTGACATGGAACAGTATGTCTACAAAGATTTAACTCTAGCTATCCTCAAAGAGTTATTGATGGAAGAAGAATTCCGCAGCCGTACCGATCTCGGTGTCACGTTACAAGGCTATTTACAAGACTCGGAACGAGATTTGCAAGATTTAATTGAATGGGCGAAAAAACGAGGTAATTCCGTTACCGTGCGTTTGGTTAAAGGGGCATACTGGGATCAAGAAACGATTAAATCCAGACAAAACCATTGGCCACAGCCAGTATATAACGAAAAAGCTGCTACCGATCTCAATTTTGAGCGGATGACCCGTTTATTGCTAGAAAATAACGAATATTTGTATGCAGCCATTGGCAGTCATAACGTGCGATCGCAGGCATTAGCTTGTGCGATCGCCGAAACTCTCAATATTCCTCCCCGTCGCTTCGAGATGCAAGTTTTATACGGCATGGGGGATAGATTGGCTAAAGCTTTAGTCAAAAGAGGACATCGAGTTAGGGTATATTCCCCCTATGGTAAGTTATTACCAGGTATGGCTTATTTAATCCGTCGTTTATTGGAAAATACGGCAAATAGTTCCTTTTTGCGTCAAAATTTAGAAGAAAAACCTATCGAAGAATTGATCGCACCACCCGTAGGGGCGCAAGGCTTGCGCCCAACAGAGGTGGAGGAAAATTCTTCTTTTGCTAATGCACCCGATACGGATTACGCCAACGCAGATTTAAGAGAGAAAGCCCAACAAGCCTTAGAAACAGTTCGTAACTCTCTAGGTAAAACCTATCTACCTCTAATTAATGGGGAATACGTCGAAACTAGCAACTATATTGACTCGGTTAACCCTTCGCGATCGACAGAAATAGTTGGTAAAGTTGGTTTAATTTCGGTAGAACAGGCAGAAAATGCTATGAAAGCTGCAAAAAACGCTTTCTCTACTTGGTCTAATACTCCTGCAACAGAAAGAGCGAGAATAATCCGTAAAGCTGCCGATATTATGGAGGAGAAACGGCACGAACTTAATGCTTGGATATGTTGGGAAGTAGGCAAAATTATTCCCCAAGCAGATGGAGAAGTTAGTGAGGCGATCGATTTTTGTCGCTACTATGCAGACGAAATGGAAAGGTTAGATGCTGGCTATAATTATGATGTGGCTGGAGAAACTAACCGTTACTTCTATCAACCTAAAGGAATTGTTATCGTTATTTCCCCCTGGAATTTTCCTATGGCGATCGCGACAGGGATGACAGCATCCGCTTTAGTTACGGGTAATTGTACTCTGTTTAAGCCTGCGGAAACTTCTTCTGTAGTTGCAGCAAAAATAACCGAAATATTCATACAAGCAGGTATCCCCAAAGGAGTATTACAGTTTGTGCCAGGTAAAGGTTCGGAAGTCGGTGCATATTTAGTAAAACACAAAGATACCAACTTAATTTCCTTTACAGGTTCGAGGGAAGTAGGCTGTCGCATCTATGCCGAGGCTGCGGTATTACAACCTGGACAAAAGCACCTCAAACGAGTTATTGCCGAAATGGGGGGTAAAAATGCCATTATCGTCGATGAGAGTGCAGATTTAGACCAAGCTGTAGCTGGAGTAGTTTCTTCCGCCTATGGTTACACTGGGCAAAAATGCTCCGCTTGTTCTAGGGTAATTGTGTTTGCAACTATTTACGATGCTTTTGTAGAAAGGCTAGTCGAAGCAACCAAATCATTGAATGTGGGGGCAACAGATTTACCCAGTACTCAAGTAGGGCCAGTAATTGACGGTAATGCCCGCGCTCGAATTTTAGAGTATATAGCCAAAGGCAAACAAGAAAGTAACCTTGCTTTAGAAATGCCAGTGCCAGAAGGTGGCTATTTTGTTCCCCTCACTATCTTTACTGAAGTTTCACCCCAGAATACTATTGCCCAAGAAGAAATTTTTGGACCCGTACTCGCAGTACTTAAAGCCAGTAATTTTGATGAAGCTTTAGCCATTGCCAACGGTACAGATTATGCCCTAACAGGAGGCTTATATTCCCGTACCCCCCAACATATCGATCGAGCTTATAGAGAGTTTGAAGTAGGTAATTTATATATAAATCGTACTACTACAGGCGCGATCGTTTCTCGTCAACCCTTTGGTGGTTTTAAACTATCGGGTGTAGGTTCAAAAGCTGGAGGCCCCGATTATTTGTTGCAATTCCTCGAACCCCGCGTAGTGACAGAGAATATACAGCGTCAGGGTTTTGCTCCTATTGAGGGTGCAGAGTAATCAAGGGCGTTGGGATTATATCAACTAACAACTAACAACTAACGACTAACAACTGATACTATCCCCCGACGTAGTTTTTTTTGTCTTTTGAGCCAAGAGAAACGAACAAAGGGACTTATGATAGGAGCAAATTGAGTTACCAGCGATCGCAATAAGGGACTATGGCGTAGTTTCTCTGCTTGGGCTAATTCTGCGTTTTGTAGCTTTTGGATACGGATGATTTCGGGTTCTCTGTCTGCTTGAATTTTGGGTAAGATGCGATCGATGGCTTGGTAATCTATCTCTTTTTGCCATAAGGGTACTAAATAATTACTGGTGACGATCGCATCGCGCAATGCCATATTAATACCTTGGGCGCGAATTGGTGACATGGGATGGACGGCATCTCCTAAGAGTAACAAACCTGGTTTATACCATTGAGAACAACGTCCCACTACTACGGATAATAATTGTGGTGCAGAAATAGTCGTATTTTCATCTCTGATATGTTTGGCTAACCACTCAGGAGAGGTTGCAGCTAACTTGGTTCGCCAATTAACCTGTTTCCAGTCGTAATCGTCATCTTTATGTAAACCCCAACCAATATGTAATTCTCCTCGGGAAGAGCGAAATAGTCCAAAGGAAGAAGTATCTTGGACGAGCGAATAAAAAATATTTTCTGGTTGTAAGAGAGAACCCGCGCTTAATTTAAACCATAAAATATCGATCGCACTAGAAAACCTGGTCAACTCCAAACCCGCTTGCTTTCTAATAGTAGAATTGCGTCCGTCGGCTGCAATGACTAAATCTGCTGCAATTTCTCGATCGCCCCCTAATTTTACACCTCTAATTCTTCCTGCATCGTCTTTGAGTAATTCCCTAACTGGTTCGCCTTGAAGTAATTGAAAATGTTGGTAGTTATTTGCTTGCTGAATTACTTTGGTTAAAAAATGGGATTGGGAAACCAAGGTACAGGGTTTACCTCCTGTCTCGAAAGGTTCGTTAACTCGGAAAAGCGATCGTCCGTTAATTAAAACCTGCCAACCATCGAGAGTCGTATGGGGTATGGTATCAATTAAAGAAAGCAATCCCATTTGTTCTAGGGCAGCTAAACCACTGGGCATTAAACCTTCACCGCGAAAAGTACGTTGAAAATCTTGCGCTGCTTCTACTAGGGTGACGGTTATTCCCTGTCTAACTAATAGTAAAGCTAATGTAGCACCAGTAGGGCCTGCCCCCACTATCACGATTTGGTTCATGGGAATCGATTTCAATCTATTTGTTCCATTTGTCATCTTTATTTTTTTACTACTCGATCGAGATTTGTTTAATTAACCACAGAGAGGGCAGACCCCGCGGAATTCGTAAGGTCGCGTCATCCGAATTTATTTCGGATGCTTGAGACGACCGTAATCCGCAAGGGAATGCTGCCCTAACGGAGAGCGCAGAGGTAGGTTTTACGGTATGTCTCAGAAGCTATCGCGGTGGGGGTTATGGGAGGTCTTATCCCATTTATAATTATTTTAAGGAATAATCTCCATCCGCTTCCTCTGCTCCTCCTGCTTACCCTAATCCATCAATTTAAAATTAACTGACTACTACGGGTAAATCGGGAATTCTACTCCATTCATTCCAAGAACCATCATAGTTTTTAACATTGGGATAACCCAATAGATATTTTAAGATAAACCAAGTATGTCCAGAACGCCCACCAACGGCACAGTAAGGAATAATTAATCGATCGCGAGTAATATTATGTTGTTGAAAAAGCTCTTCTAATTCTGTAAAAGATTTGAATGTACTATCTTCATTATGTGCTAGTTCATAATAGAGATTTATCGCTGAGGGTATATGTCCTCCACGTTCGTTTTCTCTAGGAGGATTCATCATAAAAATTTCACCACGATATTCTTGAGGAGTACGAACATCTAATAAAGTACATTCGTTTTTGGCGATCGATGTTTGCAATTGTTTGAGAGATATTTTAAAATTTTCATTGGGAGATTGTGCAGAATATTTAGTCGGTTTGACAACTGTTTTTTCTCGTGTCAAAGGATAACCATCCATTGTCCATTTTTTACGACCGCCATTTAAAATGCGTATATCATTATGACCAAAAACTTTAAAAAGCCAAAAAATACAGCCAGAAGTAGCCGTATAACCATCATGCACCGCAACTACAGTAGTATCATTGGTAATACCCGACTTTCCTAGTAATTCTTCCATCGCTACAGCGTCAAAATTAAAGCGAAAATCGGGCTTAAATGTGGTCATTGCATTCCAGAAAATAGAACCAGGAATATGTCCTTTGTCGTAGGATTCCGAACTTAAATCCATTTCCAGAATACGAATATTCGGATCGTCTAAATGTTTTGATAGCCATTGAGTATCTACCAGAGTTTCGGGATGTATGTATTGAGACATAATATTTAATCGGTCTTTAACTAAACTATGGCTATGATAAAAGTCATAATCGACTCTGAATAGACCTCGAAAGTGTACAGTTAGCCAATGACAGATTCTCTAAATTCTTTGTTTCAGGCGATCGCTAAAACAGAAAGTGAAAAGCAATTACAACAAAATGTCACGGGCAAAATTGGAGCATATTTTGTTGCCAAACGCTACGGAATTTTTATGCTCGATCGACTTCCCTATATTGCTAAGAAATCTAAGTTATTACAATTTGCTCTATCGATCGAAAATAATCCTGTTTTGCGTTACCTCGTAGAACATCATGCGCCAGTCCACGAAGAGGTACTCTTACCAAAAGGAAAATGGCAAACTATTTGTCCTCGTTTTGACCACGGTCATGTGATGGTCGGTCCGATCGTTAATAATGGTAGTCTAGTGGGGGGTTTGGGTGTAACTCGCGATCGACATTCTGAACCTTTTAATAGTCGAGATATCGCCGATATGAGTGCTTTATCTCTGCATCTGTCGATTTGGTTGGCAAAGATAAAGTCCCAGTCAACAGAATTTGCTTCACCTAGTAACAATCTAATAACTACTCGCGAAAAGCAAATTGCCCAATTAGTAGCGCAAGGATTTACTAACGCCGAAATTGCTAAAAATATTTGGATTACGGAAAATTCAGTCAAGCAAGCTTTAAAACGAATGTTTCGCAAGCTAGATGTTTCTTCCCGCACGGAAATGATCGCGAAATTGAAAGGTATTAACTAGTAACCAAAGAAGTTTTACGAATGAAGCCAATTGTAAAACAAGCGAGTCAATCTAGGCATGACGACATAAGCTAGTAACAATACTATTAATCCAGTCATAATTGCTTGACGCAATAAATAGGGTAAACCTGCTAAATAAGGGGCTAAAAAACGACCGAGAACAGATACACAAACAAAAACCCCAATCCAAGTGACAAAAGCAGTTTTATATTTTGGTGGAGGAGGAGAAGCAGTATTAGAAAGAGAAACCAAGGCTTCTAAACCTGTTAGAATTTGAACATTTTCAGGCTTGACAGTAAGAGGTTTAGCTCGATCGATCCATTCTTTGCGCTGAGGCGATCGCATCCAGTTACAGAGATTTTTATAATTATTGAAACGTAAGATAGCTACATATTCTCCCGTAGAATCAGATTGGGGTCTAAGAATTGTTACCCCTTCATGCCCTTCAAACTGTCTGGCGGTTTGTGAAATGCCCTGAAGCCATTCTTCGTAGCCCGATTCGCGACCAGGGCGAACGTAATGAGAAATAACGGCAGTAACTTGTTGATTTTGGCGATTTTCTTCTATATTCATTTCTATATTTAGAAGAGAAAGCTTTTCCAAAGTTTATCCGATCGACGCTCGAAGATCGACAATCGACAAAAACCTAGATGTTTGCTGTAGTCTTAAAAAGTAGGTTTTGCCGAATCAAGATATGAAGACATGAGCGTGAAGTATTTCGCACAAAAGCTAATAGCTGATAGCTGATGGCTGATAGCTGAGAAATGATTTTTGCCAGTGTATAGTTTGCTTTTAGGCTAAATCGAACAACAAGATTTCGGTATTATCAGTAGTACCTGAAATTGCAATATCCGTTTCTTGAGTAATAGCTGCACCATCACCAGCCTGAAGCGATCGACCGTTAACTTCTACTCCACCTTTGGCTACTTGTATCCAGAGCGATCTATTTTTGTCAGTGTTATGGTTAACGCGATCGCCTTTATTTAGAGCAGCAACATAAAGATTGGCATCCTGATGAATCGTTACCGAATTATCTCTACCATCGGGAGACGCAACTAATCTTAGTTTTCCTTGTTTCTCTTCTAAAGAAAAATGTTTTTGTTCGTAGCTTGGTTTGATTCCTGTTTGTTGTGGCAAAATCCAAATTTGTAGGAAATGCACTGGATCGATCGCCGAGGCATTAAACTCACTATGGGCGATACCCGTACCCGCAGACATTCTTTGTACATCCCCTGGACGAATTACCGAACCATTACCAATACTATCTTTATGTTCTAGTTCTCCTGCTAACACATAAGAAATAATTTCCATATCTCGGTGACTGTGAGTACCAAAGCCTTGCCCTGGTTTAACTTTGTCTTCATTAATCACTCTTAGGCTCGCAAATCCCATGTGATGAGGATCGTAGTAATTACCAAAGGAAAAAGTATGTCTGCTATCGAGCCAACCAAAGTTAGCATTACCTCTTTCTTGGGATGGACGGACAGTAATCATAGTTTTTACCTCCTTTGTTGGAGAATTTTTTTCCTTAGTTATATTATCTATTAGTTCTATTAAAAAGACAATGCACAATTTAATTGACACAATGTTTCTTTTTATTTGACAATAACAGTTGTTATGATTTGAGATAATAACAGTTGTTATGGATAAGTTTGAAAGTATACGGGCATTCATCGAGGTAGTTGAGGCAGGGGGTTTTGCTGCTGCTGCTAGAAAAATGCAACTATCTCGTTCTGCGGTAAACAAATTAGTAATTAATTTAGAAAATCATCTAGGGGTACAATTGCTCTATCGCACGACTCGACAAGTTACAGTGACAGATACGGGTAGGGCTTTTTACGATCGCTGTCTCGATATTCTTAGTAGTCTAGAAGAAGCAGAATTAGCAGTATCACAGCAACAGAGTCAACCTGTAGGTAATCTCAAAATTAATGCCCCGATGTCTTTTGGCATCTCTGTTTTGGGAACAAAAATAGCTGAATTTATGACTCGCTATCAAGATGTAAGAATTCAATTGACATTAGAAGATCGTTTTGTCGATCCAATTGCCGAAGGCTACGATCTAGTCATTCGCCTGAGTGTACCAGTTTCATCTTCTAGTTTAGTTGCTCATCAGATTACTAGAATTCCCCGTGTAATTTGTGCAGCACCAAGTTATTTAGAAGCCAAAGGAATTCCGACTCATCCCCATCAGTTAAAAGATCATTCCTGTTTGCATTACGGTTATTTAACAACGGGTTGTAAGTGGCAATTAATTAATGAAGGGAAAGACGAGCAAGTATTAATTGACGGAGTTTTTTGTTCTAATAATGGGGAAGTTTTACGAGATGCTGCCGTCCGAGGATTGGGAATTGCCATGTTACCGAGCTTTATTGTCGATCGAGAATTAGCCAACGGAGAATTACAAGTTATTTTGCCCGATTATCATCCACCAGAACTAACTCTATGTTTAATTTATCCCGTAAATCGCCACCTTTCTACTAAAGTTCGGTTGTTTACTCAGTTTATTCGAGAAAGTTTTAGTGATAACTGATAACTGATAACTGATAACTGATAACTGATAACTGATTACTGATTACTGATTACTGACTATGAAGTAAACTTCTAGCAGCTTCCAACATATCTTTACTAATATCTTGTAAGTCTTCTTTATTATCTAAATAAGCTTGTAGTGCTTCTATCGGATCGAGACTATTACCTATGCCTAATTCGGGTAGTCGGGGACGGGCTAATTGACTGACTAGTTCGGGACGAATAGTATAACTATGGGCGGATTTTAGTACTTGATGTAAAGAAGCAGTATTGATTAGTTCTAATTGTTCGGAACGAATTTTATAGACTAGTCTAACTACAGTATCTTCTATTTCTGACCCAGCGATCGCCTCAATAATTGCTTGTCGGGGGTCTTCTGCGGTAGAAACATCTATTTCGAGGGTACGGAAAGAGCGCACGGGTAAAGGACAAAATTCCCATTGCACCGAACCTTTGGCTATTTCTAGAAAAACATACCCTTTATCTTCTTTCTCTTCGCTAAAATCTACTCGTTCGATACTGCCAGGATAGATAATAGGTGGATCGTTGGCTTTATTCAGATTTTGATGTTTGTGAACATGACCTAAAGCCACATAATCTAGTTCTGGACGGATCATTAAAGATACGGGAATAGTAAAACCTTTGCCTACTGCTAATAACTTTTCTGCCCCCAAATTAGCGCGATCTGCCATTAGATGAGCTAGTAAAATAGTCGGCAATTGAGGATCGAGACGACGTATTTCTGCTTCTAATACTGGTTGCAAACGCTCGACCAATAATTGATTTACTTCTGCTAGAGATAAACCTTCTGTTTCAGGACGAGTTAGTAAAGTAGAACGATTGAGCCAAGGTAAAGTAATGATTTGAATATCGCCATTTCGGGTATTAATCCGATGGGTAGCAATGCGATCGCCGACGATGAAACCTGGTACGACTAAGGTACGATAGATAGATAGGCTAGCACCCCCATTACCCTGAGAATGCTGGTCGTGATTGCCAACCAGTAAAACAGTAGGAATGTTAGCATCAGCCAAACGACGAAATTGACTGGCAAAAGCTTCATGGACGTAAGGAGGAGGGGTAGCATCGGGAAAAGCATCTCCCCCAAATAATACTAAATCTACTGATTCGTTAATAGCTCGATCGATACATAGGCTCAAAGTTTTGACAAAATCTTCTAGGCGACTATTAACCCCCGTTTCTGGATTAACTCGACCATGAGAAAACCCACTACCCATATGAATATCCGATAGATGAACTACTTTAAGCACGATCGATCTAAATATAGAGATTTATTGCCTAAATATAACAGATGGAGACGGTTTGCAAACTGCCTCTAGCAAACTTACAGCAGTTTTCGCCCCCCTAGCGGAGCCAACTCTGGGGGGAACTATTCTCAAATTCCCCCATCCCCCCAAAGTTGGGGGGATTATAGGGGGGCAGGGGAAACACGGGGGCTTCTAGATTTATCTAATGGTATCAACTCATCTGAAAACTGCTGTAAAAAACCCGATCTGTCCAACTTCCATGCAACCCATAAGGAATATGATGCTGAAGATGTAATTTAGCTACCGCATCCCCCTGAATATTTTCTCCATCTAAGATAACTAAGTCAGAACGATGTTTGCTACCATCGTAAACTAAGGTTAAAATCCAGCCTTCGTCTTCTCTAGTTCCATTAGGTTTAGGTACAAAAACTGGCTCACTCACATAACCACTACCCGCAAAAGAATGTAATTCTCGTTTACCTGTTTGCAAATCTAATTTCAAAATCCCTTGCAGGGGTGCATTTGTTCCGCTATTGTTATGAGCAGCACCAACGAAAAGATAACGATAATCTCTACCTACTTTGTCAGGATGAAGAGTAGGAAACTCACAACATCTAGCTTCTAATAATTCTTTCTCTACAGTTTCAGTTTGTAGGTTTAAACTAAATCGCCATAATTGTCCTGGGTCTAGTTTATCAAAATCTACTTCCTTATAATTAGTTTCAGGTTGTACTTGAGGCAAACTAGCATAGGCGATCGAATCTAGATAAATTGTATCTCCTACTTCAAAAGCATTGGCATGATGGAAAATAAATCCAGAATCAATAGTAAAGGTTTTTACTTCTTTGTTTTGAGGATCGCGAGGAATTAAAATAATTTTAGTCTGTTTATCGGGTTGAAAGTCTACACATTCTCCCGCGCCACGGAAACCAAATAAAAAGGGCAAGGGATTGAAAATAACGGGATTTTGGCAAAAAATTGCGTAATTAGGCGTAATTGCAAAATCGTGAATGAAGGAAAATCCAGGAACACTATGAGCATGACGGCGTAATAATTTACCATCTAGATTGAATTCAAACAGAGTAATTTTACTAGAAAGTCCTGGTTCGATCGAAAAATTTACTAAACAAGGCGCACCATTATCTAATTCACAGCTTGGATCGATCCAGGGATGGGCAGCAAAAGCATCTCCAGGTTCTAAAACGCCATCTAAATAATCTATACCAATAGTTTCTAGGGTTTTAGGATCTAAACGATGGGGTTCGGCTGCTTCCCAAAGAGCTAGCAGTTTATCACCCCAGTAAATTACATTAGTATTAGCAATATTTTTAAGTTGAAAATCAAAGGCATTATTGAGCCAACCACCAGGTTTCTGCGTCCCAAATACCCCACGATAGAGTATTTCACCTGCTTCTTGTTCTTTTATGTATGCTTCTGTTCTCACAAAACGATTGCGAAAATAAGCCTTTCCCCCCTCAAAAGCAAAAGAAGATATCATGCCATCCCCATCAAAAGGATGATGTAGGGGTACACCTGCAATATCTAATAATCCAGGGCCATTACGAAATAATGTTCCTGTTAAGTCTAAAGGAATTTCTCCCTCAATATCTGTAATAGGATATGCATATTCTTCTGGTAAAGATTGATATCCTTGTTTCCATTCTTCATGAATGTAAGATTGGCTTTTACTTGAGACTATTGAACTGCTGGTCATAAGTTAAATTTTCCCAAAAATTATTTGGCGATCGATTCTACTAATCTCTAGGATATGAATTTTTGTAAACTTATTTCAAGTTATATTTTCACCAGCAATCGATAATTTCCTTTAACTAGCAACCGCTACAGGCATTTTGGTAGTTTCTAATAAACTCTTTTCCGCTCGCTTGTGGTTACTGGTTTGATGGCGATCTTTAATAGATGAATATTGTGTCTGAATGCTATTTTGCCACAAGGTTTCGGTGAGATTATTAGTATTAGGTATATCGAGATAATCTTGAAGTCGATTTAATTGATAACAAGCTAACTTAAGTAAATTTTTACTGTGTTGATGTACGTAAGTTAGTTTATGAAGGGATAATAAAAACTGAGTAAGTTGTTCACGCTGTTTCTGGAAGTTAGCGCGATCTGCTTCTTTAAAAAATAAGCAAACCATAATTTGATTGTAGTTGCCCGAAGCTCCAGGTAAGTAATAAGTAGAAATAAAACCATTAGCAACAATACTTGAATGGATACAAACTACTTTTTGCGAACTATTTAACAAATTAGCAAAAGAAAAAACGCAACCATTAGCTAAAGATTGTAAGGATTCTTTTCTTTTATTTTTCTTATTACCAATTAAAGCAGTGATTACAACAGTCTGTCCTAAATTAGTATTGACCCGCTCGGGAGAAAAACAGTTTTTTGGATTGTAATATGCTAGATTCTCGACACTAACTGCTTTAGTTTTAATTTCTTTCTGTTTATTTAGCCTGAGAGAAATAAGACAATTTGTATCTATCCAACTAGGATAAGCTTCCCCATGAATCAACTCTAAATGATCTTTAGTTTTGATTGTTCCCCAAAATTCTTGAGGGCGATCGCTAGTTGAAAAATTACTTTTCTCTTGGTTAATTACACTATTAGTTTCTGTCTCAGATAATGGTTTTATTTTCTGGCAGACGTAAAAATTATTGAGTATTTGACTATATTTATTAGTTACCCATTCTGGACATAAAAGTTGTGGAGAACCTTTAGCAAAAAACTCTTGTTGTTGTTGAAAGGCGAATAAATTGATAGTGGGAGTATAAATTCGTTGGTTAAAGGTAGTCATGATCTAATTGGCAAACCGTGTTTCCTCTAATGAATTTGAGAAAAAAGAAAAAGTTTTGGTAATTTTTTTAAAGCTTACATGAAGATTTTGATTTTTCCAATCTTCATATACCTAAGATAACAGCCCGATATGCTCATTTAGTCTATCTTTGGTCAGAAAAGTCAGTAAAAATACCTAAAAAATAAATTTACCAGAAATTTACCTGTCCGTAGTAAAGCTTAGCGATTGGATTAATCTTTTTATATTTCAATCTAAGAAAAAGGGTATAATAGTAGGCTGTGTCGAATTGAAGATAAACTATGCCTAAGTTGAAGACTCGTAAAGCTGCTGCCAAGCGTTTTCGCCCGACTGGTAGCGGTAAGAAAATTTTTCGTCGTAAAGCTTTCAAAAATCACTTACTAAACCACAAGAGTTCCGAACAAACTCGTCGTCGCCTCTCCAATATTGCTTTAGTGCATGAAGCTGATGAGAAAAATGTACGATTAATGCTTCCTTATATGTAAGGATAACTAGACTAATAATTCGCTCGAAGATAAAAGTCAAATGATCGAGAATATAAAAGTAAATTTCATAGAGATTAGTTATGACAAGAGTAAAAAGGGGTAATGTTGCCCGCAAACGCCGTAAAAAAATCTTAAAATTAGCTAAAGGTTTTCGTGGTTCTCATTCCAAATTATTCCGTACTGCTAATCAGCAGGTAATGAAAGCTTTACGGAATGCCTATCGCGATCGCCGTAAACGCAAACGGGACTTCCGCCGTCTCTGGATTACCAGAATTAATGCTGCTGCTCGTTTACACGGTATGAGCTATAGTAAACTAACTGGTCAACTAAAAAAAGCTAACATTGAACTAAATCGGAAAATGCTGGCTCAATTGGCGATGACAGATCCTGAAGCTTTTGGCAAAGTGGTAGAAGCTGCTAGTCAAGCAAATTAATTGAGTAATAATTAAGCTAAAAATTATGTATTCGATTTAACTCGGTTTTGCGATCAAGCCGAGTTTTGCCCGTTTTTAAGCTTAGGTTAGTTATTAGTTGTTAGTTTAAATCTACTAATTAATCAAACTAAAAACTATTTTTAAGGCAAAAATATGAAGCGGGTTGCTATTATTGGTTCTGGTGGCACGGGTAAATCGACTTTAGCTAGAAGTTTAGGACAAAAGCTCGATCTGCCAATTATTCATCTAGATTCTTATTACTGGCACTCGAATTGGGTAGAAACTCCCCCAAATGATTGGGATACCATCCATCAAAAGCTACTCAAGGGCGATCGTTGGATTATCGATGGTAATTATAGCCTTACTATGGATAGCCGAATAGAAGCAGCAGATCCGATTATTTGGCTCGATTTTCCCCGTAATTTATGTTTGTGGCGGATCGTCAAAAGATATCTGCAATATCGAGGTAAAGTAAGAGAAGATATGGCAGATGGTTGCACCGAAAGATTAACCTGGGAATTTATACTATACGTTTATAATTATCCCAAACAAAAACGACCAATGATTTTCTCTAAACTCGATCGATATCAAAATTCAAAAGAAATTATTATCTTAAAAAATCCGAACCAAGTAAAAACTTTCTGAGAAGCAACAAAGGCGATCGCATGATTAAACAAAAGTTATCTCTCTTAGCTTTAATAGTCGGTTTAATGGCAACTGCAATAGTTCAACCACCTTTAGCTAAAACAGCAGAATTGTCAGAAATCAAGCAAAGAGGAAAACTGATTGTTGCGGTTAAAGACAATGTTCGCCCTCTTGGTTTTAGTGACGAACAGGGTAACTTAGTTGGTTTGGAAATCGATATTGCCCGTCGTTTAGCCAAAGAATTACTAGGTAATGCGGATGCTGTTGTCTTAAAACCCGTTAGCAATAAAGAACGCTTACAAGCTGTATTAGGAGACAAAGTAGATATTGCGATCGCCAGAGTTACGGCAACTATCCCTCGCAGTCGGATTGTGGATTTTAGTCCTTATTATTATCTTGATGGTACGGGGATAATTACGAAAAATAAATTAATAGATAATAAAGAAAACCTAGCAACAGCCAAAATTGCCGTACTATACGATTCGACGACAATTGCCGTAATTCGCCATGAGTTGCCAAATGCTCAGTTAATTGGGGTAAAATCTTACCAAGAAGCACTCGATCTTTTAGAAACAAACAAAGTTACTGCTTTTGCTGGCGATCGCACTATTCTTACTGGCTGGATCCAAGAATATCCTCAGTATCAACTATTACCAGATAGATTATCTGGAGAACCTTTATCGATCGTTATGCCCAAAGGAATTCAATATGCAGATTTACGAAAACAAGTGCGAGAAGCAATTTTGAGTTGGCGCAAATCAGGATGGTTACAAGAGAGAATTCAATACTGGGGATTACCTTAATTTATTAGAATTAATTAAATATAAAGATAAATAGTATTTAACCATGAATCAACAACTACCCACCGTCTACCTTGTCATCTTATTAGTTTTACTATCCATAACTGCGATCGTTATTTTTAAAGAAATTATCAAGGCTCGTCGCTCAGAAAACACTTTTTCTCGTTTACAAAAAAAGCTCAAAAACGAAAAAGGAACTTCCCTAGAATACTACGAGCTTGGTAGTCTTTATCTAGATAAAAAATTATTTGTCCAATCAGTTAATTTATTCCAAAAAGCTTTAAAAGCAGAGAAGAAGATCGATCCAGAAAATAAAGCCTTAATCTATAATGCTATGGGATATGCTTATTTCGCTCAAGAACAATATGACATTGCCATTCGCCAATATAAAGAAGCTATCAAACTCTATCCAGAATATGTTATTGCTTTAAACAACTTAGGCAATGTGTATGAAAAGAAACAGTTAACTGCTAAAGCTTTGGAAGTCTACGAACAAGCTTTGCAATACGAGCCTAATAACAGCACGGCAAAACGTCGAGCAGAATCCTTAAGAAAAAGATTTGTTTCTACTAAATCAGATTAAAACTATTTTGAGTTTGGCTCGATTAAACCAAAATATACTATTAATAATTTCAGAACAAGGTTAACCTATAGGCAAAACAATCTTAAAGAGAGTACCATAACCAATTCTACTGGTAACAAATATTTGGCCACGATGTTGTTTGGTTATAGCTTGGGCAACTGTTAACCCCAGCCCAAAACTATCTCTCCTTTTTTGTTTGGCAGTTTCACCTCTCCAAAAATATTGGTAAATATGGGGAATATCTTCAGGAGCTATACCCATACCAGTATCTTGAATACAAACAATAATTTTGCTTCTATACTTTTCTACATAGAGATGTACACTATCTCCTGGTTGAGTATAATTAAGAGAATTATCGAAAATATTATGAAATAGTCGATGCAACTGGGAAAAATCTCCCAAAATTAAGGTATTTTTCCGCAAATTTACTTCAAAATTAATATTTTTTGCTGTAAATGCTGGTTCAAACTCGTCGATGACAGTTGTAAGTAGATGATTTAGAGATATTTCTTTTTTACCTAACGGAACAGAATTAGGAAAGGTTTCACTGCGTAGCAAAAATAACATATCTTCAATCAGACGCTTCATTTGCTCTGTAGAATTATTAATAATACTTAACTTACGAGCATCAGAAGGTTGAATGCTTTCTTTATGAGCAAGCATAATTTCTGTAGCCATACTAATTCTTGTCAAGGGAGTACGTAGCTGATGGGAAATATCAGAAGTAAATTGCCCTAAATGAAGAAATACTTGTCTGACTGGCTTTATCGCTTCTCGAGTTAAATAAATGCTGCTTATACTTACTAAAAAAAGAGCAGTACTACCACCTAAACCTAATCCTAGTCTTAGTTTGTTAAAGGTTGATTGTATGCTAACTGTAGAATCGCTAGCTCTGACAAAACCTTTCAAAATTAAATCTTCACTCTCTGAACTATTCTCATAAACAGAAACAGTCACAGTACGGATGTTACTTTCCTGCTGAAATAAAGGAGTATCTTGTTGTTGTTTGATTTTATCTAAGGGCAAAGGTAAGTGGGATGTAAGAGTACCTTCTTTAGCTAAAAGCTTCCCATTTGCATCGTACCATTCTAAACCTTGTTCTTCCTGCGCAAAAAAATTAGGCCCAGATGAATGATGATCGGCAATTTCGATACTTCTAGTTTCAATGATGTCAAAACGCGGGGTCGCTGTTTCAACCAAAGTTAATAGCTCATGATCTAATTGTTGATTGAGGACGTGAATTAAAAAAAAGTATAAAGAAGTTTCTGCAATAGCCAGAATAATTGCCATGACAACTATGTAGGCAAACAGCAAGCGTTTACGTAAATAGGGGAAAGTTTGGCGAATAAATCGAGTTGGAATAGTAGTTAATGACATAAAATTATTAGTCCGATATTCGATCGAATTGGAGAACCATATATTCGCTGCTGTTCAACAAACATAGAAAGTTTTGATAACTTTTGTTTATATAATCTCGCTATCATCGAGCTTGTATTCCCATTGCTATTAGATCGACTCTTCTTTATTTGATATTCAACAAAAAAAGAGGCGTAGATAGTCTAGGGCGATTCATCGATCGCTAACCAACAATGTCCTAGATTGTTATTGACAATCCTCATCCCTTGCTAGAGCGATCTAGATATATATTGACTTTGTTATATATAAGAAGATAAATCATCAAAAGTGACAAAGTCGGGAGTAAAAAATGACAAATCAGGGACAAAAGTCAAAAATTGAAAAAAAATTATCCTAAGTTTCTGCTTTGCTGAAGGGTAATCTGGCAAAATTTTAGCTAAACTTGTCTTCTTAGTCGTTTAATCGAACTAATCTAATTATGGCGATGTCAATTTTACTTTTAAATCCAATTATCTCAAAAAAATATTTTTTGAGTCTAAGAAAATTCGTCTAGATCTATAACTAGATTTGTTAAAAACAATTAATTAAATTTTATTTTATTAGTCGATCTTTAAGATTATTATTAACGGTAATAGCAAAATGTAAACTCTTAGTAAATTCTCCAAAATATTTGGCAAAGTATTTAATCATACTAAAGGCAAATAAACACGAAAACAGCTACCTCTTCCTCTTTCACTTTCGACAGAAATTTCGCCCTTATGTTTGTGAGCAATCGCCTCGGCGATCGCCAAACCTAATCCTAAACCTTGTTCCTTACGTTGTTTTGCTCTTTCAGTTCGCCAAAAACGTTGAAAGACAAAAGGTAAATATTCAGCAGCAATACCAATACCCGTATCTTGCACGGAAATAAGTGCTTGTTGTCGAACTTTTTCCAGAGAAAATTTAATACTTCCTCCTACATCCGTGTATTTAAAAGCATTCTCTAAAAGGTTAGAAAACAAACGACTTAACTGAGATGCATCACCTTTAACGCTCAATCCATTAGTCAAGCTAACTTGAAAAGAAATTTCTTTAGTCTCGGCAAGAGCCTTAAAGTGATCTACTAAAGGATTAAACAATTCATCTAAGGCGACTATCGAGCTTTCGATTTCGCTGTCATTAGGTAAAGTATCTGTTCTGGCTAAAAATAGTAAGTCTTCGAGCAAACGTTTCATTTGTTCTGTAGAACTTTTAATAATTCTTAGTTTTTTTAACTCTGAAGACCTACGAAACTGTTCTGGATGACTGAGTAAATTATCGGCAGCAAAGCTAATTTTTGTTAAAGGATTACGTAACTCATGAGAAGCTTCTGCCGTAAACTGTTTCAGTTGTTGAAAACTTTCCTGAGTTGGCTTTAATGCTTGTTGAGTTAAATATATGCTGCTCAAGAAAATAACAATACAACCCGATATACTGCCGAGAATTAACGCTTGGAGTAGATGAGAATGAGTCATTTTTATTCTTACAGTAGACTCGCTAGCACGAATAAAACCCTCTAATCGGAGAATTTTTTCATTGGGAGAGCTAGTATAGACAGCAATAGTTACAAGCCTGGTTTGATTTTGCTGTTCAAACAGAGGCGCACCTTCTCCTACATTAGATAAAGTTATGTTCTCTGCCAAAGGTAATTGTTCGATAACATTACCTTCTGTAGCTAAAAGTTGACCCTCCGCATCAAACCATTCCAAACCCTGATCCTGTCCAGAAAAAAGATTGCGCCAGGGAAGATCTCGTTCCAAACTCTCATGATTCTTATTTTTAACTACATTCAAACTAGGAACGGCTGCTTGAGCTAAAGTAAGAAGCTTATTATTTAGTTGTTGGTTAAGACTATGGGTAAAAAAGATATATAAAGATATAGTCGATGTGCCAAAGACTGCTCCGATAGCAATTAAATAGGCAAGGAGTAGGCGTCTACGCAGATTAGGAAGCCTCTGGCTAGGGTTTTTGTTTGAGGCGGTAGCCCAATCCATAAACTGTCTCAATAAAATCATTGGGTGCTCCAGCTCTTTTCAGTTTCTGCCTCAGACGCTTGATATGAGCTTTGACGGCATCTTCATCAGGAGGCTCATCAAAAGACCAAAGATTCTCTAATATAGCACTTCTACTCAGCACTCTGTTTCCGTTACGCAAGAAAAGCTCTAATAAACGATATTCTTTGGGAGTGATTTTTAAAGTCTGTCGATCGTAGGATACCTTACAGGTATTTGGATCGAGACATAAGCTATCCCAATTAAGTACAGGTGGCAATTTTGAATTTCCTCGGCGTAACAAGGCACGAATACGAGCTAGCAATTCATCCAAGCGATAAGGCTTAACCACATAGTCATCGGCACCAGCATCCAACCCCTGTACCTGATCGCTGCTATTATCTTTTGCTGTTAACATTAATATTGGCATCTGGTAGTCTTGGGCGCGTAATTGACGGCAAAGACTGATTCCATCTAATTTCGGTAGCATCCAGTCTAACAAAACTAGATCGTAATCAAAAGCTTTAACAAAATCCCAACCCGCTTGACCGTCGCTAGCCACGTCGACAGTGTAATGCTGATCGCTTAAAGCTTCTGCCAACAATTCGCTAATTTCCCAATCATCTTCAACCAATAAAAGTTTCATAACCTTATCTCTTTTCCTCCATAACCTTATCTAGCTGGTTTTAGCTAGAAATTAAACATAATCCAAAAGCAATTATCATTTTCTCTAAGGATATTTACGAGTTTGCTACCAAAATTTTACCAACTTTTTAGTTGTTAACAAAAGACAATGGGGTTGTAAATAAGAAAATATATTGATTTTTCACAATTAAATTACTTGTAATTTACAAGATAAACGTAAAAAAATAGAAAACAGGGATTTACGTATAGTTATATATACTTAATGCTTCTTAAACTTTTAAAGGGAATTGATTAGTGCTTAAACTAGATTCGCTCTGAATAAATTAGAGCGATTAATTGAGGCTAGGGACGAATATAGATTTAAGCTTAATTAGCACTCTAGGTTTTTCTTTACCTAATTTGTTACTCTTTTGTCCCGAGTTTGTTACTTTAGATTGCTTAACTTAAGAAAAAATAACCTTACTCGTACAAAGTAAATTTATCTTTCACCCAATTTAGTGGGCGGTAGCTAGTATTCTAGAGGTATTGTCTTATATTACTAAAGCCGAATGGAAATTTAAAGGACATTGATGATTTGAATCATAGTTAGTCTTTTACTTTACCAAAACTCAATTGAAACTATCCAGACAGTCCCTTAAGTAGATAAACAAAGCTAATTTAAGAATCATTGTAAATTTACTATTTGTTAACTTATGACATCTATATTTCCCAGAAAAAAAGGATCGCCTTTCTCCAAATTCTTCGGCAATGGTCAGCAAGCCTTAGAAGAAGCTTATCAAGCTGCCATCAAAATCAAAGTAATTGAAGATAACCATTTCAATTCTAATAGAATTCCCATCGAAACTTTAGGACAGGGCAGTAATATCCATCCTTCCCTCGAAGCAGATATCGTCAAAAACTTGGAAATTCTTCAGCGCAGAACAGAAGAATTTAATAATGATGGTGCAGCGCTCGGCCAGCTGAGTGCGAACCATGTTGAGAAACTACTTTTTGTTGAAGGAATTTTAGCAAAGTATGCCATGGGTGCTAGTGCTTCAGCAATGACTACAACATCCCCTGGGGCAGTTAACTACACTCCATCAAATCAAAACGGAAACTTACCTAATATCAAGGTTGTCGATGTTAGTAAAGCTTCAAAGTCTGGTCAGATCAAAAAAGGTAAAGGTAATGTTTTAGACTTAGGTTCGGTCGGCAATCTATCTAGCTCTTTAGGTAAAACTTTAGGTAAGATTAGAAAAGACTTAGGTACTCAATCAGAACAGCAGGTAGTCGACGAGTTTCGTCGCTCCAAGCAAATTACAGTCATTGGCGTTAGACTTCTAATCTTACTGATTGTTGTCCCAATTATTGCTCAACAACTTTCTAAAAACTTTATCATCAAACCGATCGTTACAGATTTTCGCGGTGAAGAAGTTGTCGGTATCGACGAATTAAACTCTGAATGGAGAGAAGAAGCTCTTGAAGAACTTAGCCTTTATGAAGAGCAGCTAAAAATGACTCGGATGTTAAGAGCAGCTCCTCCCCTATCAGCAGAAGAACTTGAAGAGAAAGTTCAAGAAGAAGCTAACGAAATTGCTGAAGAATTCCACTTCAAAAAAATCGATTCTATTAGTAATGTTTTCGCCGACTTAGTTGGGTTTATTGGCTTTGTATTAGTACTACTACTAAGAAGACAAGAAATAAATGTTCTCAAGTCTTTCATCGATAATATTGTCTCGGGATTGAGTGATAGTGCTAAGGCCTTCGCGATTATTCTGGTAACAGATATATTTGTAGGTTTCCACTCAACTCACGGTTGGGAGGTTTTACTAGAATGGTTAGCTAACCATATTGGGGTTGCTGCGAATGAAAGTATGATTTCTCTGTTCATTGCGACAGTACCAGTTATTATGGATACGGTAGCGAAATTCTGGATTTTCCGTTACTTGAGTCAGATTTCTGCTTCTACAGTAGCTACTTTGAAAGAAATGGACGACTAGAATTAAATTTTTCTTAGACTCTGAGTTTAAACTTAACCAGAGTAAGTCTAAGAAAAGTTAGGAAGAGGCAAGCATTTTGCCTCTTTTATTTTTCAAGATATTCTGTGTTTTCTTATGCACAGATATTGGCAAAAGTTTTTTTGATTATTTCTACTTCGTTTCATGTATGTAGATCGAAAGCAACCAGAAATCGTTATAGAACGATTAAATAGTGAGTACAGACTAGATTGTTGTCCTAAACATTATTTACAAATTATCTATTTTGAAAATGATGGTCAATATCAACAACAAGACTGTACTTGGCAAGTTAGATTAGGAGATTTGTTAGCCATATCTTCTGGAGAATTCTATGAAGGTAAATCTTCTTGGCAAGCAGAAGGCTGGAGGCTATTTTTCTCCACAAAAGCAATTAATCCTTATTATTGGGATAATACTTCTTGCTTCAATTGGTTTAAAGACCCTTTAATTGAACCTTTCAAAAGATTGTCAGCTACAGAAGCAGAAATTCAGTATTACAACATCCCGCCATCTTCTCGTTCTTTGTGGGGTCAATGTCTTAAAGCACTCTATCTAGAATTGAACGATAAGCAATTTGGCTATCAACAAGCAGCTAGGGCTTATTTGACCGAAATATTAGTAAATCTTGCTCGTGTAGTCAAAGAGGAAAAACAAGATGTCCTAGTTAGAGAAAAACATCCAATTTTAACTCAAGTATTGCAATATATAGACGCTAACTATAAACAGCCGATTTCCTTAAAGGATATTGCTCGAGAAGTTAATTTTTCTCCCACTTATCTTGCTAGTTTGTTACGTCAACTTTTAGGCAACACTGCTTTAGAATTAATTAGAGAAAGAAGAATGGTAGAAGCCCGTCGTTTATTGCTAAATACAGAAAATGATATTGGTAAAGTAGGGGAATTAGTAGGCTATAAAAGTACTACTTATTTTATTCGTCAGTTTCGACGAGTACACGATCAAACTCCCTATGTATGGCGCAATACTCATCGTCAAGATGCTTAAACTATTTTGTGTTTAGACTAGAATTTTGGATTTTTTGACTAGTAGCAAACTTACCTAGAATATCACCTTTTTGTCCCAACTTTGTCACGGCGAACGGCGTAATCTAAAGAAAAGTTACAAAAAAACATCAAGGTAAACATATAAAGAGGTTTACAGAAGTTAGGCGTTGTTACAGAGATAACCTTTAACTCTAGGATTGAAACTCACTAAATAAAAAAAAGCAAGTGAATAAGTCAGCCATCAGATAGAGCGCGCTCGCGACCGCTATTGATGCTCACAGCTTTGATGTATGTATGTAAATTACTATTGGGATCTTATTTTTTGATGAATAGTTTACAATTTCCCTGGCTTACTACAATTATAGCCTTACCACTAATAGCTTCCTTTCTAGTACCGTTGATACCAGATAAGGATGGAAAAACACTGCGTTGGTATACTCTCTATGTGGGTATAGCTGACTTTGTCTTAATGTGTTATGCCTTTCTCCAGAATTATGATGCTGGTAATGGTAATTTTCAGATGGCGGAAAGCTATGCTTGGATACCTCAGATAGGTCTTAATTGGGCTGTTTCGGTTGATGGTATCTCTATGCCCTTAGTCTTGTTAGCAGGCTTTGTGACCACTCTTTCGATTCTATCTGCATGGAGAGTCGATCGCAAACCTCGTTTATTCTATTTTCTGATGTTGCTACTTTACGCTGCACAGATTGGGGTATTCGTGGCTCAAGACATACTTCTCCTCTTTATTATGTGGGAGCTAGAGTTAGTACCTGTTTACCTACTCATCTCTATTTGGGGTGGCAAGAGAAGACGTTATGCAGCGATGAAGTTTATTCTTTATACCGCAGCAGCTTCAATCTTCATTCTTATTGCTGGTTTAACCATGGCTTTTTATGGCGGAGGACCTCTCAACTTCGATATGGTAGCTCTGGCAGCTAAAGAGTATCCTATTGCTTTAGAAATACCTATTTACGCTGGATTATTAATTGCCTTTGGGGTTAAGTTAGCTATTTTCCCTCTACATACTTGGCTACCCGATGCTCACGGTGAAGCTTCTTCTCCTATTTCCATGATTTTGGCAGGTGTCCTGCTCAAGATGGGTGGTTACGGTTTGATTCGCTTAAACTTAGGTTTACTACCTGATGCTCATGTTTACTTTGCACCTATTCTAGTGGTGTTGGGTGTAGTCAATATTATTTACGGTGCGCTTGCTTCTTTTGGTCAAACCAACATGAAGCGTCGTCTGGCTTATTCTTCAGTGTCTCATATGGGTTTTGTCCTCTTGGGTATTGCCTCCTTTACCGATTTGGGTATTAGTGGCGCAATGCTACAGATGTTATCTCACGGTTTGATTGCTGCGGTCTTGTTCTTCCTCGCTGGAGTAACCTACGATCGCACTCACACTATGGTTTTAGATAAAATGGGTAACTTGGGTCAAGCAATGCCTAAAGTGTTCGCTATGTTCACAGCAGGAGCGATGGCATCTTTGGCACTGCCTGGTATGAGTGGTTTTGTAAGTGAGATTGCCGTCTTCGTTGGTTTCAGTAATAGCGATATTTACAGTTCTTCCTTCCGTACTTTGATAGTATTTCTCTCCGCAGTAGGATTGATTTTGACTCCCATTTACTTGCTTTCTATGCTGCGTCAACTGTTCTACAGTAACGAAACTACTTTATCTTGTGTGGCAGCAGATGGTGGTTCTCTAGAACACAATAATGAAGAAGCATCTTGTTTCGGCACTAACTGTGTCTTACCTAGAGAGGCAGAGTTCAGTGATGCTCAACCTCGTGAAATCTTCATCGCTGCTTGTTTCCTCTCACTCATTATTGGGGTAGGACTATATCCCAAGCTGGCTACAAACATATATGACACGACAACTGTTGCTATCAATGCCCAGGTAAGAGAATCTTACACTCAAATTGCCGAGTCTAAATCCAACATTTACGCACAACAAATACAATTACCAAAATCTGAGATTGCCTTGGTTGAAGGAGTTGTTAAGTAGTACCACCAATTAACTTATTACATATCAGTAAATTTGTTTAAACCACTCTGTTACAGGGTGGTTTTTTTTTGTCGATCGCCACAACTATCTAATTAATTATTCATCCGACTCAAGAAAGCTTTAAGTCGATCGCTTTGAGGATTGGTCAATACTTCTCTAGCATCGCCTTCTTCTTCCACTACTCCTTTGTTGAGAAAAATAACTCGGTTAGCAACATCACGAGCAAAGTTCATTTCGTGAGTAACTACTACCATAGTCATTCCTTCTTCTGCTAGCTGTTTCATTACCGTTAGCACTTCTCCTACTAATTCAGGATCGAGGGCAGAGGTAGGTTCGTCAAATAAAATAATTTCGGGGTTCATACAAAGACTTCGGGCGATCGCCACTCGCTGTTTCTGTCCTCCCGATAGCTGTTCGGGATAAGCATCTGCTTTACTACTCAAACCGACTTTACTTAAATAATGTAATGCTCGATCGCGACATTCTTTTTTCGATTCTTTTAATACTTTAGCAGGAGCTAACATCAAGTTTTCTAACACACTTAGATGGGGAAATAAATTAAATTGCTGAAAAACCATTCCTACCTTAGTTCTCAGTTGTCGCAACTTTTGCGAACTAATTTGTGGTTTGGATAAATCGATCCCGATCACTTCTAATTCTCCATCATTAATCGTCTCTAGACGATTACAACAGCGTAATAAAGTGCTTTTGCCACAGCCAGAAGTACCGATGATTGAAGCAACATCACCCTTGCAAAGGGAAGCAGTAATACCCCGCAGTACTTCTAACGAACCATAGCTTTTTCTTAAATTCTTAAACGATATAACAGGGGTAGCAGTAGACATAATTTTTTATTTGTTAAGAAACTTTTACAATAAAATAGATCGATGTTTTTTAGATATTTGTTTAATTAATTACATTTTTTTGACTGATTAAAAGTCATAGTCTATTAAACAAAATAATTAAGTAGTCTTTAGACTGCAATAGTTATACTATGTTGACACTATCTATCCCTAGATAGATATATGAATTAATAAATCTAAAGGTCGAAAAGCCTTATAAACTTAAATCAAAACCCCTCGCGATCGCGAGAAATGCTTTGGAACAGAAAGTATATTCAATCGCGATGTTAACTTCTTTTTTAAAAGATAAATAGACACAAAAATGACTCGTTTTGAAATGTTCGATCCAAAATTAAATGAATAAATCAACTAAAAAAGAGTGGTTGAAAAGGTTAGCTCTAAGTTTTGCTGGATTATTTCTGGTAGCTGGCTTCCACTTCTATGCTGCTTTGGGTTTAAAAGCCCAAGAAGTATTACAAGTTGGAACCGAGCCAGCCTTTCCTCCCTTTGAAATGCAAGCAGAAGACGGTCAAGGGTTCATTGGGTTTGATATCGACCTGTTTAAAGCTATTGGCGAGGAAGCAGGTTTAGAAATTCGATTCCAAAGTATGCCTTTTGACGGGCTGATTCCTGCTTTACAATCTCGCAATATTGATGCAGCGATTAGTGGGATGACGATTACCGCCGAACGCGCACAAACAGTAGATTTTACCCGCCCTTACTTTCAATCTGGTTTGGCGATCGCCGTCCGTAAAGACAGCAAAAACGAAATTAAGAGTTTTGACGATCTAGCCAATAAAAAAATTGCAGTAGCCATCGGCACGACGGGAGCGCAGGAAGCACAAAAAATACCAGGAGCAGAAATATCTACTTTTGATAACTCTGCCCTAGCTCTTAAAGAGTTAAGTAACGGGAGAGTAGATGCAGTAGTTAATGATGCCCCTGTAACTCTTTATGCCATTAAAACTGGTAATCTCACTGATATTGAAGTGGTTGGGGAACTCTTGACCGAAGAATATTATGGAATTGCCTTACCTAAAGACTCGCCCAATCGAGCAAAAATTAATGATGCTTTAGATCGATTACTTCAGTCTGGGGAATATCGCCGAATCTATCAGCAATGGTTTGCAGGAGAACCACCTGACTTACCGTTAGTTGCCCCTGCTTTACAAGGAGAAGGTGCGAGCTTTAGCTGGGTAAGAACCTTCCAAACTCTCTTGTGGGGAGCTTTGGTAACGGTAATGCTGACCGCATTTTCTGTATTATTTGGTACTATTGGCGGAACATTACTGGCGATCGCCTCAATCTCTGATTTTAAGCCTCTAAATTGGTTGACCCGCGTTTATATAGATTTCTTTCGCGGTACGCCTTTGCTAGTGCAAATATTCATGATCTATTTCGGTTTACCCTCCTTACTCCAAGAACTAGGTTTAGATTTTAGTTTCGATCGCCTTCCTGCTGCGGTTACGGCTCTTAGTCTAAATTCTGCTGCCTATTTAGCAGAAATTATTCGGGGAGGTATTCAATCGATCGAGCGCGGACAATGGGAAGCTTCTCAGTCTATGGGCATGAGTTGGATGCAAACCATGCGTTATGTCATCTTTCCCCAAGCCTTTCGGCGAATGTTGCCACCTTTGGGTAACGAATTTATCACCATGATTAAAGACACTAGCCTTGTCGCAATTATCGGTTTTGAAGAATTGTTCCGCCAGGGGCAACTGATGGTAGCAACAACCTATCGTGCTTTTGAAATCTATGCTGCTGTAGCCTTAATTTATCTACTGTTGACCTTTGTAGCATCACGAGTGTTCAGTTGGCTAGAAAAACGACTAGATCCAGTCCGTCGTACTAGCAAGCAAGAGTCACCACAAGTTGCTCAACCTCAAGAACAATTAGCAAGTCGTTAGTTAGTTTGACTGACGCTGTAGATATGAACAGAGGTGTCGGGGGTTGATTAACAGTTCCTTAAACACTAACTAACGCTAACCTTCTTTAATTTTCGCTTTTAGTCCACGAATCCAAGTTCTGACAGCATCAGATTGGGTCATCTCTTTTTGCTTACAATACTTGTCTAAGATTGCTTTTTCTTCATCGGATCATCTTATATCTAGACGTTTCATTTGCTGTAATATTGCTGTACAATAATCTTATGTTACTCGGATTCAAGACAGAACTCAAGTTAAACAATAAGCAGCGAACAATGTTAGCCAAACACGCTGGTGTTGCTCGTCATGCGTATAATTGGGGACTGGGTTTGACCAAGCAGATACTCTTACACAATCGAGATAACCCAGAAGAGAAAATCAAGTTTCCATCAAGCATCGATTTACACAAGTGGCTAGTAGCAATGGTTAAACCTCAGCATCCTTGGTATTACGAGAGTTCTAAATGTGCGCCCCAGTATGCGCTGAGGCATCTGAGAACAGCTTGGGATGATTGTTTTAAGAAGAAAAAAAAGCCACCTCGCTTTAAGAAAAAAGGGCGAAACGATAGCTTTACCCTTGATGGCACGCTCAAAGTAGTAGACCACTACAAAATTCAAGTTCCCAAGATTGGCGTACTGCGTACCTTTGAAAGATTGCCTCATGGCTACAAACCTAAAAATGTAACTATTTCTCGTCAAGCTGATAGCTGGTATGTCAGTTTTAAAGTAGAAATCCAACCGCAGGATACACCCAAAACAATAGATAAAGTAGGAGTAGATCTGGGGGTGAAAACCCTCGCCTATCTCAGTACAGGAATTGTCTTTGAAGGAGCAAAAAGCTATAAGAAATACGAGAAAAAGTTAGCCAAATTGCAATGGCGTAATCGTAACAAAGTAATTGGTTCAGCCAATTGGAAGAAAGCCCAAATCAAGATAGCCAGACTACATCGGAGAATAGCTAACATTCGCAAAGACACATTACACAAGCTCACTACTTATTTGGCTAAGAACCACAGTCAGATAGTAATTGAGGATTTAAATGTGTCGGGAATGTTGAAAAACCGAAAGCTAGCCAAAGCTATTGCTGACATGGGTTTTTTTGAATTTAGGAGACAGTTAGAGTACAAATGCCAGCTTTATGGCAGTCAGTTGATTATTGCAGATCGCTGGCTACCATCAAGTAAGACTTGCTCTAATTGCGGTTGGTACAATCCAGATTTAAAACTATCGGACAGATGGTTTCTCTGTGTTGGCTGTAGTTCTTTTTTCGATAGAGATTGGAATGCCAGTATTAATTTAAGTAGGTGGAGTCACCACCGAACTGACGCTTGTGGATAGGAAGTCGCCGACGACCCTAGTTGAAGCAGGAATTTTTCAATTTGGAACGCAAATGTTAGTAAAAAATGAACGGAGTAAAAAATTAAGAAAGTATTTAAGAAGCAAATAATTTTGATTATCTGCCTCTTGAAAAGTTGATCTTTAATTTCGCTCCCCTTAGAGACTGTTTGTAAAACAAAGATTAAATTCTTGAGGACTTGGGAACTTAGGGATTTGGGGATTTGGGGAGAAAGCCCTCGGAGCTTCGGAACTGTCTTAAAGTTTACTTTATAAACAGTCTCTTACTGTGAGTCATCTTAGAGCAATTAGAGAAACAATTTTTAGGTGTGAGAATAATGTTTAATCGTGTAATTAATGCACTACCTATGGGTGCAATTGCTTTGGCTATCTTTTTGGCAAAAAGCGATCCCCTTTTAGCCAAGCCGATAATTGACTACCAAGACGATCTCGGTCAAGTTACTAATGTAAATCAATTGAGAGATATTTCTCCAACAGATTGGGCTTATGAAGCTTTAAGAAGTTTAGTCGATCGCTATGGTTGTATTGTCGGTTATCCCGATCGAACCTATCGGGGTAGTCAAGCCTTATCTCGCTATGAATTTGCTGCTGGTTTAAATGCTTGTTTAAATCAAATCGAGCGTTTAATTGCTGCATCTGAGGCGATTATGCGGGAAGATTTAGAGACTATTAACCGCCTCACTCAGGAATTTGAAGCAGAACTCGCTACCCTCAGTGGCAGAGTCGATAACCTAGAAACTCGCACTGCTTTTCTCGAAGATAATCAATTCTCCACTACTACTAAACTTAATGCGGAGATCGTTAACTATATTTTGGGTACTTTTGGCGATGAAAAGCCCAATGGTGATGATATTGACGAACAAATTACTTTTAGTAGTCGGGTTCGCCTCAATTTTGATAGCAGTTTTACAGGAGAAGACAGATTAAGAGTTCGTCTCCAAGCAAGAAACGTTACTAGTCCTGCCGAAGCTGGAGGTGCTAATGCTCTAGCCCTAAACTTTGAAGGTGATAATGGTAATGATTTCGAGTTAAATGACCTTTATTATGTCTTTCCCATCGGCGATCGAGTTACCGTATTAGCTGGTACTAATGGGGTTGATGTAGATGAGATTTTTCAGGTCGCGCCTACTATGGGATTAGCTTATGATGCTCTGACTTTTGCTAATTCTTTAAATCCTCTAATTTATGGTAACGGTATTAATGGTGGCGCAGGTATTGGTGCAACTATTGAATTAGTAGACTGGGCAAACATAGATGTCGGTTATTGGGCAAATGACCCCGCCAACCCCGATGAAGGAAGTGGTTTATTTAACGGTAATTATGCTGCTGGGGCTAATCTCAACCTTGCTTTCTTAGATGAGCGTTTAAATATAGCTCTTGCTTACCTCAGAGGCTATCAGGGGGAAGGTAGTGGCTACGATCTGGCTGGCTTTGTAGGAACTGAAGCAGCTACCGATCCTTTTGAAGATCGCGCTAACTCCTCTGATAATTTTGGTGTTGCTACCAGTTTTCGGATTATCGAACGACTCTCTGTCGGTGGTTTCTTTGGATACACCACTGCTTCAACCATTGATGACGATGCAGAAGCAGACATTATGGCTTGGAGTGCCTATGCTAGTTATACCGATTTATTAAAAGAAGGCTCTGCTGCTGTTGTTACTTTCGGACAGACTCCTACTCTAGTTGATTCTGATGGTGATGCTTTAGAAGATGATGAAGATTCACCTTATCTTTTGAGTTTAGAATATCAGTACAAACTCAACGACAATATTCAGATTACTCCTGGTGGTTACGTTTTGTTCAATCCCGATGGAGATTCGGATAACGATAATATCTATGTCGGCACGATACGTACTGTTTTCAGATTTTAACTACTGAGCAAAAAGCTAATAGCTCTTAGTTATTAGTTCTCAGCTAAGATTTAACTTCTCTCACCCGAACTAGGTTCGAGTGAGACTTTTTTGAGAGGGGACATCTCGCAAAGCGATCGATCGATCGAATCCTAAAAGATAACAGCTATTAGGTATTACATCCCTGGAAGATTCAAACCACTAGTAAGTTCTTCCATACGAGAGCGCATAGTTTCTGTCGATTTAGCATAAGCGTCTTTCATTGCGGTAGTTACCGATGCCGAGAGAGCTTCTGCTCCCTGAGCGAGTGCATCGGGGGCTATAATTACATTAACAGGCTCTTGATTTCCAGTAACTATAACTGTAACTAGTCCATCTGCACTTGTTCCTTCTATTTGCATCTGTTCTAGTTCTGCTTGGAGTACTTGCGCTCCTTGTTGAACTTCCTGAGCCTTTTTAAAAGCTTCAGCTAGTTCTTTCATTTTCCCTAAGGGACCAAATCCTTTTCCTGCCATATTTGTTTACCAATAATTTGTACTAATATCTACTTTAGAGTGTATTTCAGCCGATCTTTGAATTAATTTGCGTTTCAATCATAATGCCAAGTCATGCTGACTGTAAAATTTGATTAACACAAACACTATTTTTTTTCTGTTATATTTTATATTCTGTTGTGCTATCTAGCTTATAAAACAGAAGCAAAGAGCGTAAGCTCAAAAAAGATATAGCTAGTAGCTTTAGTTTAGCTAAAACTCCCCTACAAGTTTAACTTCTGGTACTAAAGACACTGACCAATGATGTTCGACTTTTTCTTGAATATAAAGAATTAGATCGAAGATGTTACTGGCAGTTGCTTGACCACAATTAAGAATAAAATTAGCATGACGATGAGAAATTTGAGCATCGCCGATTTTATGCCCTTTTAAGCCTAATTGTTCGATTAACCAACCTGCTGCATAAGGATTGGGATTGCGAAATACACTACCACAACTAGGTAAATGATAAGGTTGAGTGGTCTTTCTTTGGATCCAATTTTGGTTAGCTTGTGCCATTACCTCCGCTTTGGTGAAACCAGGCTGTAATTGTAAAACCGCCTGAGTGACGATACGATTATCTCCTTGTAATTTAGAAGTACGATAGGCATAGCCCAAGTCTTCTGGTTTCAATGTTTCGATCGTGCCATCGGGAGATAAAATTGTAGTGCTAATTAATACATCAGCCAAACATTGACTATGCGCTCCTGCATTCATAACTACAGCACCGCCGAGAGTGCCTGGGATTCCTACCGCCCATTCCAATCCACGCCAGCCTCGTTTGGCTGCTTTCCAGGCTAATCTAGCTATAGGTTCTCCTGCATCTGCAATTATTTGACCTGTTTCTGCTTCAAACTGATAACTACGAAGATGACGAGTACAAATAACTAAGCCAGGAATACCTCGATCGCTTACTAATAAATTTGAGCCTGCACCCAATAAAGTTAAAGGTATATCTTGAGATAAATACCATTCAAAAGCAGTTTCTAGTTCTTGCCAATTATGGGGTGCTGTATACCATTCTGCTTTTCCTCCTACCCGATAAGAGGTTTGATTCGCCAAGACTATGTCAGATTTAATTATACGATTATTGATAGAACCCATATTTTTGTCAGCCAGTACACCCAGCAAATTTATGTTGTCTAAACGAAATTTTGAGAATAAGTATATATACTCAAATACTATACTCTCTTACACCATTTTCCTATAGCTGACTTAAAGGTAATCAGTTTGTTCCCACAAGTCAACGATAATTTGACGGATTTGTAATTTATCATCTTTTGTTTATTATTTAGGATTGAGAAATAGGCATTTTATTTATATAAAGCAATAATTTCGGGAATAGTCTGATTTAGGTTTCCTGCCCCTAGAAATAAAGCCAAATCCCCTGGCTGCAATATTTGTTTTTGGAGAAAATCCCCCAAAGAAGACAAACAAGCCTGATAGTATACTTGGGGGTGATGAGAGGCGATCGCCTTTGCCAAACTTTCTCCTTGAATGCCACTAGTATTTTTTTCCCCTGCACTATAAATATCCGTTACTACTACCAGATCTGCATCTTTAAAAGCAGTAGCAAACTCTTCCAGGAAGGTTGCGGTACGACTATAGCGATGGGGTTGAAAAATTGCCACTACTCTTTGCCCTTCGCCCCCTAACTTAACTTTTTGTTTGGCTGCTGCTAAAGTTGCCATAATTTCGCTTGGATGATGGGCATAATCATCGATAAAAGTAATGCCGTTAGCTTCCCCTCGATACTCGAATCTTCTTTTTGTTCCACCAAAAGGCGCGCTCGACTTTTGAATGACAGAAAATTCCAAGCCTAGCTGCCTCCCTACTGCTACAGCAGCTAAAGCATTACTGAGATTATGTTTACCCAATAACTTTAATTGCAGCGTACCTAAATACTTCCCTCTTTCCCAAATATCTGCTTCTGTCCCCCAAGCCTGATATTTGATATTTTTAGCGATATAATCTGGGGATAATTCTCGATTAAGACCATAGCTAACATCTAGTTTTAAATTTTGCCTGACTATTTCATCATCGACACAACCAATGAGAGTCTGACATTGACTGGCGAAAGTCTGAAAAATTTCAATCACTTCTGAGATATTTTGGTATCGATCGGGATGATCTAATTCGATATTAGTAACAATACCAATAGCTGGAGCGTGTTTGACTAGAGAACCATCAGACTCATCTGCTTCTGCTACTAGATACTGACTTTCGCCCACACGGGCGTTACCACCCCAAGCAGATACCTCTCCCCCAATGATAGCAGTTGGATCTAATCCTGCTTGCCATAACATATAAGCAATTAAGCTGCTGGTTGTCGTTTTGCCGTGAGTCCCAGAAACCGCAATGCTATGGTATTTGGCAATTAACGCAGCCAGTAAATCGGAACGATGAAAAATCGGACAGTTTAATTCGATCGCTGCTTGATATTCTGCATTAGTTTCATTAATTGCTGTAGAACGAATTACTTGTGGTAAGTTATTGTTTGAAGAATTATTAATTGGGGCGATCGAATCCGATGTTTTTGCTGGGAATATATTTAAAATCGGCAACGATTTATCTCTAGTCAATTGAGCTTTTGTTTCAAACCAATTGAGATTTGCTGCTTCCTGACTATGAAAAATATGAACCCCCAAATCCTGCAATTTGTTAGTAATCCTACTCTGACACAAATCCGAGCCAGACACGGGGATTTGGCGTTTAGCCACGATATAAGCAAGGGCTGACATTCCAATTCCCCCAATACCGATAAAATGAAATGGTTTACCGTTTAAATCTACTGTTTTCACCCTTAATTCTCCTTCAGTACCACTATAGGATTGGATTTCTTTGGTTTAAATAATCATGGATGATCATAACCAGAATTTCCGATTATAGGTTGAGCAATTAGTCGTAAACTTAGAGATTATTTTTCATTAATGTAATTTAACATTGCCGATCTTAGTCAAGAGCAAACTTCGATCGAAATTGCTTTATTTAAACTTCAGACTTTACGATATGATGAGTTTTAATTAAGAATGTTTTAATTTATTCACCTTATAGAACGTAGAGGGCAAGACGCAGTGGTTAGAGTAGCAATAAATGGTTTTGGTCGTATCGGTCGTAACTTCTTAAGATGCTGGTTAGGTAGAGAAAACAGCAAATTAGAAGTAGTTGGGATCAATGATACTTCCGATCCGAAAACAAATGCCCATTTGTTGAGATATGATTCAATGTTGGGTATTCTAGATGCTGATATTAAAGCTGATACTAATTCTTTGATTGTCAATGGAAAAACAATTAAATGTGTATCCGATCGCAATCCTTTAAACTTGCCCTGGAAAGAATGGGATGTAGATTTAATTATTGAATCTACTGGTGTGTTTGTCACAGAAGAAGGAGCATCCAAACACCTACAAGCAGGAGCTAAAAAAGTACTGATTACTGCACCTGGTAAGGGTGGGAATATAGGCACTTATGTGGTTGGAGTAAATCACGAAACCTACGAACATGGTAAAGAAAATGTTATTAGTAACGCTAGTTGTACTACTAACTGTCTTGCTCCCGTTGCTAAAGTAATTCACGAGAAATTTGGCATCATCAAAGGTACGATGACTACTACTCACAGTTATACTGGCGACCAACGTATTCTTGATGCTAGCCACCGCGATCTTAGAAGAGCAAGAGCAGCAGCTATTAATATAGTACCTACTTCTACTGGTGCAGCTAAAGCAGTAGCTCTAGTGATTCCAGAGTTAAAAGGAAAACTAAATGGTATTGCTTTGCGTGTTCCTACTCCTAACGTTTCTGTAGTAGATTTAGTGGCTCAAGTTGAAAAGAAAACAATTGCCGAAGAAGTCAATGAAGTACTTAAATCTGCTGCTGAAGGAGAATTAAAAGGAATTCTCGATTACACTGACTTACCTCTTGTCTCTTGTGATTTCCGTAAAACAGATTGTTCCTCTACCATTGATGGACAACTTACTTTAGTCATGGACGGCGATATGGTTAAAGTTATTGCTTGGTACGATAACGAATGGGGTTATTCTCAAAGAGTTGTCGATCTAGCTGAAATTGTTGCCCAGAAGTGGCAGTAGAAAAGGTAAAAAATAATTACAGATAAAATTCTCGCCGATTGTGATTCGGTAGAGATTATAGTTATTAATTAAATATCCCCCTAGATTTTGATTAGTCAGGGGGATATTGTTTTCCAAAAATAGCTTATTTCCAAGAAATCATCAAACTATCTGGTTTACCCAAATTACCCTGCAAAACAATACCACGGTCATTAGCATGAAGATGGCGAATAATTTGATAGATAGTTTCAATCTTTTCTGGAGCTTGAACTAGCTTAGCGACTTCCGCTAGAGACACTGGTTCTTTTGCTTCTTTTAAGACTTCGATCGCCTCTTTTTGTAATTGCAAAACCGAAGCTGCTGCTTTTTTACCTGCCTCAACTCCTGGTTGATGGTAGGCATTAATATTAACTAAAGAAGCATAAATGCTTACGGCTCGCTCGTAAAGAGCAATTAAAGCACCTACAGTAGTTTCATTCACCTCAGGAATGGTAATCGTAATGGAATCTCTTTGTTTTTCGTACAGTGCTTGACGAGTACCCAATAAAAAGCCGATGAGATAGTCACCCGAGGTCGTTTCTGGTTCGATTTCTACATATTCTCCTTCGCGATCTTGTAAGACTTCAATAAAAGTAAGAAAGAAATTATTTACCCCTTCCCTTAGCTGTTGGACATAAGCGTGTTGATCGGTCGAGCCTTTGTTACCATAAACCGCGATCCCCTGGTTAACTACATTACCATCTAGGTCTTTTTCTTTACCTAAAGATTCCATAATTAGCTGCTGGAGATAGCGACTAAACAGCAGCAAGCTATCTTTGTAGGGAAGTATGACCATATCTTTTTCCCCTCTCCCATTACCAGCCCAATACCAGCCTAGAGCGAGTAAAGCTGCGGGATTATGCTGAATATCGGGTTTTTTGGTCAGGGCATCCATAGTTTTTGCACCATCGAGCATTGCTTGGATGTCAATCCCTTGTAATGCTGCTGCCACCAAACCCACTGCGGATAATTCTGAAGTGCGTCCTCCTACCCAATCCCGCATGGGAAAAGTAGCTAACCAGCCTTCTCTGAGGGCAACGGTTTCTAATTTACTGCCTTTTCCCGTAATCGCAAAAGCATGATGGGCAAATTCCAAACCGCGATCTTGGTATACTTTTTTAACTTCTAGCATCCCGTTACGAGTTTCTGGCGTGCCTCCCGATTTAGAGATAACAGAGACTAAAGTAGTTTTTAGTCGATCGCCAATTTTCGCAATTACTTTATCTATACCTGCGGGATCGGTATTATCTAAAAAGTGAATTGCCAAAGGCGCATCTAGGGGTGCTAGAGCTTGAGCGACAAATTGGGGTCCGAGGGCAGAACCACCAATACCGATCGACAGGATATCGGTAAATTTACCACCGCTAGGGGGTTTAATTTCCCCACTATGAACTTTTTGGGTAAAGTCAATAATTTTCTGTTGCGTTTCGATAATGTCTTGTTTTAATTCTGGATTGGGAGCGAGATCCCGGTTCCGTAGCCAATAATGACCAACCATTCTATTTTCATCTGGGTTGGCGATCGCTCCTGCTTCTAATGCCTCTATATCTTTAAATGCTTGCTCAAACTTTGGTTTCATCTTAGCGACAAAATCATCATCAAAGCTCATGCGACTGACATCTAAGTAAAAGTCTAATTCTGCATCGTAGTAAAGCCAATCTTGATAGCGTTGCCAAAGTTCGGAGGTATTCATAAGTTGAGTTTGGGGTCTAAGAATAAAATCTATTTGTCAGTTTAATTGAGGTTTTCCCTCGTCTTGACTAGCTTTTAGTTTTTTTTAGTTGCTGACGATCGCAGTATAAGTTTCTTAAATATCTCAAACAGTTACCAAACTTACCAATAAGGGTTAATTAATGTCAGTTCTAGTTGAAAAAAGTACTTAATCTTACTCGAACTCAACAGCGAATTCTAGTCAGAAATTGGCTCGAAGCTATATCCAGTTTTCGATTCTCGCTCTTTAAAAATTTTTACCAGTTGGATTTTTGGTTGAGCGCGATTGCCAGAAGGAAGAAAACTTACCGAATTAGAAGCACCAGAAGCAACAAAATCTGAGTTAGACAAAACTTGTTTAACTCCTATACGATTAGGATTAGACTGTAGCTGTAATGCTTGGATCAGAGCTTTGGTAGCATCATAAGCCATAGCACTTATCCAGTTTACTTCTGCACCCCAAAGCTTTTTCGACTTAAGACTAAATTGTGAATTGAGATCGGCATCAATATGCCAGAAAGCTCCTAGCACCATATCAATGACATTTTCAGCCCCCAATTCTAAGGTTTTGGGGGAATACATTACATCTCCTCCTAAAAGCTTGAGCCGTTGTTGGCTAATTTTAGCTACTTCTAGTCCCTGTTTGATTTGCTGGGCATTATCAGGTACTAACATTAAAACTTCTGCTCCTCTCTCAATTGCCTTGGAAACTGCATGATTAGGATTAAAATTGTCCACAGACCAATCCGACTGAGTTACAACTTGTCCCCCCAAACGATTAACAGCCCTAACAAATTCTGTTCTAAGAGACATACTATATTTACTATTGGGATCGTAAAAAATTGCTACTTTGTTTTTGCCCCATCTTGTAAACATATGCTTGGCTAAGGCTTGCGCGGTCAAGTTATCACCAGGGGAAGTCCGAAAAACATGATCGCTAAAATTCTCAATCTCAGTAGAAGAACTTAAAGCAATAGCTACAAGTTGGTTTGGTTCGTAAATTTTGCCTGCTGCCAAAGTTCTACTGCTATAGTAGTGACCGACTACACCCAAAATCTCATTGTTTTGTCCCAATTGTGAGGCAATGTTCTTAGCCGTTTTTAGATCGTCACCATCATTGGCTATCATCACTTTAAGTGGTATTCCGTCAATTCCACCAGCTTGATTAATTTCATCTTGAGCTTGAGCCACTCCCCGTAACATTGCTTCAGCAGCCTCTAAGTCAAGACTAATAGGTACTACTGTTGCTATGGTGTGGGTTTTTTGATTTTTAACTTGACTTTGGGCATTATTCAGATAAATCCTTGTCTATGGATAACTTTATTTTCATGGACAAAACTCAAGATTTCCAATACTTCAATCAGCATTTGGCAGATCTGTTGTTCCGACCAAGGTTCGCCTAATTTCAGTTCGTGAATCAGAGTAGTTCCTTTAATGAACTCTTGAATTAGGTAAAATTCGCCATCTTTCTCAAAATAAGCTAATAGTCTGGGTATTTGGGAATGTTCTCCCAGTTTTTCCAAAGTCTCTGCTTCAGTTCGGAACAAACGTCTAGCATTCTCCAACATATTAGTATTACTAATATCTGGCTTTAGTTGTTTGACAACACACTTAGGACAACTCGGTCTACGAGTATCTTTAGCTAAATACGTATGCCCAAATCCCCCTTCAGCTAAATAACTAACTATTCTATAGCGTCCATCTAGTAAATCATTTTGTTGTAATATCGTCATAATTATCTTGCTTGATTTTACTTTTACTATGGAATGAGTTAGGTCTTTTAACCCTTACGGGGCGAAAATTGTAGTAATTAGCTGATAACTAATAACTATTAGCTCTTAAATATTATGCAGACTGTCAGATTTAATCCATTAAATTTGCTAGAGTCGAGCTTCTTGCTTTTTTTCAATGAGTAAATTTTAAAATTCTACTTTTTGCGCCCAACTCAAAACTGTATTTTTTAATAACATTGCTACAGTCATTGGCCCAATTCCTCCAGGTACTGGAGTAATATAACTAGCAACTTTAGCTACGGAGTCAAAATTTACATCTCCTACTAAACGAGAGTTACCTTGACTATCTTCGATGCGGTTTATCCCCACATCAACCACAACAGCATCGGGTTTAACCATGGCTGCGGTAATTAGTTCTGGTTTACCTACGGCTGCCACTAAAATATCGGCATCTCGACAGACGGCAGCTAAGTCTTGAGTCCGAGAATGAGCGATCGTCACTGTCGCATTTTCTTCTAAGAGCATTAGTGCTAGAGGTTTACCTACTAAAATACTACGTCCTATCACTACTGCTTTTTTACCTGATAAGGAAATCTGATATTCCCGTAATAATTCCATCACTCCTGCGGGAGTACAGCTACGCAAACCGACTTCGCCACGAACTAATTTACCCAAATTAACAGGATGAAGTCCATCAGCATCCTTAGCGGGAGCGATTTGATTTAGTAAAGCCACAGCATCTAAGTGGTTGGGTAAAGGAAGTTGGACTAAAATACCATCAACGCGATCGTCTCGATTTAGTTCGGCGATCGCTTGTTCTAGTTCGGCGGTTTCAGTATCGGCAGGAAAATGTTTACCAAAAGAAGCAATGCCTACTTTAGTGCAAGCCTTTTCTTTATTTCGGACATAAACAGCACTAGCAGGGTTATCTCCTACCATTAATACTGCTAATCCTGGAGGACGACCAATTTTAGCTTGTTGGCTTTGGATTGTTTCTTTTAATTGAGTACGGATTTTTTGAGCTAGAGTTTTACCATCTAAAATTTGGGCTGTTTGAGGAGACATAAAAAACCAAATAAAACTATCAATATCACTGGTTAGGATATCTCAAGATGCTACTTTTCAAACCAAGGTTTAAAACTATTAACGGGAAAATATTATCTTTAACTGTTATTTACTCTACCGCGATCGCCCTTAGTGGTTGTCAAGCATTAATTGAGGATAGTCTAGTTGCTTTAGGTAAAGAAGAACTAGCTATTACTGCGATCGAGCGGATCCAAAATAGAAAAGATGGTAGAACTGTTTATGTCAGAGGTAAAGTAATTCATCGATCGCCTTTTCTCGGTAGTGCTGCCTATCAACTAGAAGACGAAACTGGTAGCCTTTGGGTTTTTACCGACGATCCTTTACCCCTGAAGGGAACAGAAGTGTTTATTAAAGGCAAAATTAAACAAGAAACACTGCCCATCGAAGAACGAGAATTAGGCGAATTTTATCTAATTGAGTTACAACAGTTAACAAATTAAATTTAATTATTAATTATGAGCGATCGCTATTCCTCAAAGAGCAAAACGGCAACGGATATTCCTGTTGAAGTAGCTATGGCAGTCATCTACCAAAACGAGCGTTTGTTAATGCAGCTACGAGATGATATTCCAGGTATTCTTTACCCTGGTTGTTGGGGTTTATTTGGAGGTCATCTAGAGCCTGGAGAAACGCCAGAAGCAGGACTAAAAAGAGAAGTAGAAGAAGAAATTAGCTATACTATCGTTGCACCCCTTAAATTAGGTTGCTATAACGATGAAAAAGTTATCCGCCATATCTATTATGCTCCTCTGTCAGTCCCCGTAGAAGCTCTGAGCCTCCAAGAAGGATGGGACTTAGGATTAGTTAGTATACCTGATATTCAGCGTGGTATTTGTTATTCGGAAAAAGCAGGAACAGAAAAACCCCTAGGAGACATTCATCAAAAAATATTGTTAGACTTTATTGCCAAAAAACCCGAATATTTCTCCCAATTTAAGGCGATTTAATTTAAGAAATTTTTTTAATTTTGCTTTGGTGAGGGGCTGTCCCCCGAATCGAATTGCTCCGCTTGTAAGCCCCGTCAATAATCGACTAACATATTTATTAAAATCCTAAATATAACTGGCAAACCCTAGATTAACAATAGTTTTTCTCTACCAACATTAGAATAAACTAGTATAAATACCTAAAACAAATTCTTATCGAAATTTTCATTTCCAATTAGTAGTCTAGAATTAATTTAGATATATTAAATAAACATAAATAAATAGACTATATTCTCTAATTAAAGTAACTTTTGTGGTAACACTAAAATCTAGCTTCTCGCTCTTCTACTCATGAATGAACCTAAGATGCCATCTTCTAATCAAAACCGCGATGTTTCTAGGCAAGGTTTTAATACCAAATCTCGTGGTGAACAGTACCCTGTCGTAAAAGCGGTGAGACCCCGCGCGCGGTCAACGCGCAAGGGAATGCTCACCAAGACACGACAGGGCTTGCGTTCACTTCGTAAATCGTCATCCGTTAACCGCCTTGAAAAAGAGGTAGGCTCGTGTCAGGGAAACCTCCGCCAAGGAAGGCAGTCTGAGGGGATGGTGGCGAATGACCTAAGAATACGGTCGGTGAGTAACAATAATTCTTCAAGATGTAAATTTAATCTACCAACCATTTCTACAGTTACATCAATAAAATTAATGCTGAGTCTGGCAACTACATCCTTTGTCGTATCCTATGCCAGTCCTTCAGTTAATGCAGCCTTAGAAGATAGTCCAAAAACTGTAGTAGATGAAGTTTGGCAAATCGTCAACAACGAATTTGTCGATCGAAAGTTCAATCAAGTGAATTGGCAGAAAAAACGCCAAGAATTACTCGCTCGCGATTATAGCGAGCGCGCAGAAGCCTATAAAGTTATTCGTCAATCCCTCAAAGAATTAAACGATCCCTACACTCGTTTTTTAGACCCCAGTGAATTTGAAACCTTAACAAATCAAACTACGGGGGAATTGTCTGGGATTGGCATTGTTTTAGCTATTGATGAACAAACTAGTGGATTGATCGTTGTCGAACCCATAGAAAATTCTCCTGCTGCGGAAGTAGGTATTAAAGAAGGAGATAAAATTTTAAAAATTAACGATAAACCAACTTCTCTAATGAGTTTGGAACAGGCATCGGCAGAAATTAAAGGAGAAGCGGGAACAGAAGTTAGTTTGCAAATCGAGCGTCAAGGGGAAGAACCCTTCGATGTAACCTTAACCAGAGCGCAAATCGAACTACCTTCGGTAGACTATCACGTCCAAGATGAAGATGGTTTAAAAGTAGGCTACATCAAGTTAGACGAATTTAGCTCTCATGCTGCCGAACAAATGAAAAAAGCGATCGAAGATCTTAACAAAGAAGAAGTTTCTAGTTTCGTGCTGGACTTGAGAAGTAACCCAGGGGGATTGCTTTTCTCTAGTGTAGAAATTGCCCGTATGTGGTTGTCTAAAGGAGCTATTGTTAGTACCATCGATCGCAAAGGAGGCGATCAAAAATTTTCCGCCAATGGGACTGCATTAACTGAATTACCTTTAGTCGTACTCGTAGACCAATATTCTGCCAGTGCCAGCGAAATTTTAGCAGGAGCTTTGAAAGAAAATAAGCGCGCTACGGTAGTCGGTACTCGCACTTATGGAAAGGGAACAGTTCAATCGGTTCATTCTCTTTCTGATGGTTCTGGTTTAGCCGTAACTATCGCTCAATATTATCCCCCTAGCGGGATGGATATCAATCATGTAGGTATTACTCCCGATATCCAAGTTCCTCTTACCAAAGAAGAACAGATCGACCTGAGTCGTAATCCTGCTTTGGCAGGGACGGAAAAAGACCCACAATACAATAGAGCGATCGCTATTCTTAAAAATAGTCCTAAGGGACGACTGGATCGACCTCCCGTACGCTAGGTTGTTAGTGGTTAGTTGTTAGTGGTTAGTCATGTGTGTTTAATTAAGTTGACCTACTTATCATCGCTAACGGATACTAACTGTACGGATTCGGTAGTAACTTCTAATTGTCGCTCTTCCGACCAAGTAAGATAACGAATAGTATTACTACTCGGCATAACTAACTGTTGAAAATCTTTACTTTGTTCTGGATTGCGTAAAATTCTGTTATCCAACAGTACTAATGTATTGACTGGGGCAGTCAGAACTTGGGGTCGATCGCGGTTATCGGCGACTAGACTGGAAAGAGCGGGTTGTCGATATTCTGGCAAATATACCGCAACCAAACGCTTATAGAGAGGATGAGAGAGAATAGCGGTGGTTTGGGGGTCAAAATTTTCTTGAATAAAGGCGATCGGTTCGAGAAACTTAGCATCAAAACTACGGATTTCCCGCCAAGTAGGAACACCTGTAGGGCCAAATAAAAAGAAAAGTCCATTAAGACTTACTATTACTGTAGTGATTAAAGCCCATCTTTGACGGCGTTTTCCTTTACTAAAATGCTCGCTAAAACTAACAATAGCTAAAGCACCGAGTAAAATAAACCCAGGCATGATAGTTAAACTTTGAGCCTTACGGCGTAAATGAACTAAGAGAAAAAAGCAAGCTCCAGGTATTATCGAAAGAGCGATCGCCCTATTTGCCCAATTTTTCCGCCAACTTCTCAGCCAATTAGGTCTTTTTACCGTCACTACCCATAACATAGGTAACAATCCCAATCCTACCGTGCGTAAAATCGCTTTCAGTAGCAGAAAGACATTATCAATAATTTTGAGTGCCGAGTCAGCATCCTCTCTTTCCGTATGTAAAGGTAGCCATTGTCGTACCATTCCCCAATAACTATCCCAACCACCAGAACTAATTATCAGGGGAGACATCCATAAAGCGATCGCCACTAACCCCAAAAATACAGCCAACACCACATCTAGTAAATTAAATTTACCTTTTTTCAGCCCCAGAAATGTAGCGTATAAAGTCAAAGGTAGTAAAAAAAAGGGAGTACTCGGACGAATACCCCCCGCTAAACCCATTAATATCCCCAAACCAAATAAAGCTTTTTTATCCCCTGTACCAGTGTGATAAGCAGCATAGTTAATTAAAACTACCCAAGTAAACTCCAGCATATGAGATAAAGCCATTTCCCCATTAAACCAAAGCAAGGGACTAGTAAGCATTAGTAGAGAAGCAGTCCAACCTACTCGCTCGTTAAACCAAGTAGTTCCGATAACGTACAACATGGCAGCAGCAACTCCCGAAGCTACCACATTTACCAGAACCAAGCTAGCAGGAGGATCGTGGAGAAATAAATTAAAAAAGCGAGCAAAGCCGATAAAAATGATAAACATTCCTGGCATTTGCGGTTGTTCGAGACGCACATCAAAATGTTCCACCGCCAGAGCAAAATTTCCCCCATCTCCCCAGACGATCTGGCTTTGAAACGGCAAACGAGTAATTATCCCCAAACAAAAAAGAGCGATCGCGGGAAATAACCGATGATTGACTAGTTGAGATTGTAGACTTTGACCAATTACTGGATTATTGGGAGTTTTAACCATGTTGACTGGTATTTCAAAATTGTTCTTGTAAATTCAGACTTAAATTTTAAACAAAAAAAATATTCAAACTCAATCAATCTGATAAATAATCCAATCACCTTGTCGTGCGATTTCCCTGCCATCTAGATTAGAATGCCAATCAACACTAGTAAGAAGATAACTTGCCTCAAACTTCCGTGCGATCGCAATTATCTCCGAATTATTATACTCCCCATAAAAATTATCGAGAGCATATTTATTAAAACTATTTTCTCCTAAAATAGTTTCTAAGCGATTTTTCCAGATATTAATTCCCGCATCGGTAAAAGGAAAACTTTTAAAAGTAAAAGCAACCGATCTTTGGGAATAAAAGCGAAATCTTTCATCTAAAGGGGGGACTAAAACAACTGCATCCTCTGGACTTAACTGTCGAAACTTTTGGGCTAAAATATCCACATCATTATCGGCGATCGCGTTAATTCTAATCCTCGATCGCCAGAAACTTGATAAAGCAGGAGGTAAAAAATTTAAAACACCAAGGCTAAAATAAACAGTCAAACTTGTAGCCAAACTAAAACAAATAATCCTTTTTCGCCGAGCGGTAAATTCAGATTTATTTAATAACCAAGGAAAGGCGATCGCCAATAGTAAAAATAAGTCATAATGCTGATAAAGAACCATAAACAGGACAAATAAAAATAGAGAAATTGCCTTAGTTCTTTTGGCTACCGCATTATTTTTATCCAAATTTAACCAGAGTAAGAAAAATAAATCGACAAGAATACCATCGGGGAAAAAAGCAATAGGCATTACAACGAGTAGAGAACCGAGAGCTATTTTTTTCAACCATGGTTTATTAGCAATATTTATCAGTAATTTAGGTCGATAGTACCAAGTTGCTGTGACAATACTAAGACTTACTAAAGCAATAATCAAATAAATAAAAGTAGTAGTCAAAATAAAAAATAACGAAATTATCCCCCAGGCTAAAACTACTAAATTAGAAGGAGCGCGATCGCTTTTTTTCTCTTGATGTTCTAACCATAGACTGACTCCTAAAATAAGTAGTAATACCCCCGCACCTCGTAAAATGGGTGCAATAATTAACAAAAAAGCAATAGGTATATTGCCCTCATTATATTTTTCCTTTACTAATACACTAATTCCCAGTAAGATCGTCAATTGGGCAAAAGGCGTTGTTCTTGCAAATTGTAATTTCGCAATAAAATCTATAGGATAAATTTCGACAAAAATATAGTTAAAAAATAGTAAAATACAAGAAAATAAAATAACCAGAAAAAATTGAAATTTATTCTCTTTTTTCAAAGATTTAGAATTTTGAATACAGAGTAAGCCACCAAAAGTAAAAAGACTAAAATTCAACCATCCTCTAGAGCCTGTCAAACCAAAACTAGAAAAAATCAAATGATGGGGATGACGAATATAACCATAAAGATAGACAAACTCTTTATTACTAATTAATCCACTATCAGTATTGCCAGATAAGAGCATGGGAATATAAATTAAGCCGATACATATTCCTATAGCAAAAAACGAAAAACATACTTGCTTAAAAGTTTTATAATTTTTACCCCACATTAATAGAGGTACAGCCATTAAAAGACCAGGTAAAGCTCCTATCAAAAATTGTAATAAGCAAGTTAACCCAAAAAATAAATAACCTAAAACCCATTGGTTACGAAAACAAAAATAAAAGCCCCATACCACTAGACCCATTGCCAAAGTAGCAGGAATTGGATCGTTACGAAAAAGATCGGCATGACCAATTCTGCCATTTACGGTAGCAGCAAAACCTAAAAAAGTAAAAACAGTAGCAGATAATTTAGAACGATTAAATATACTGCCAAGATTATATAAACCAATTAAAAAAGAACTAAAAGCAACAATATACAAACTAAAACAAACTATAGGTAAACTAAAACCTATTTTTACTCCCAAATAAATTAAATGATAATAGTAATATCTAGGAGTGAATTGAGTCATTTCCTGAATATAAAAATCATTGTTATATAGTTCGGGATTGAGTAAAGAAATAATTGCAGGGATTTGATTATAAATATTGCTAGAAGCTAATTTATAACCATAAGCAAGTAAAGAAGCAATGATAACTGTAATGTAAGTAGCTAAACTCAAAAAAGATTTTTGGCGCAAATTTAATGAAGTAAAAGCCATAGTCAAAGAATATTTATCTAGACTTATAGTAATATCAAATTGATCTTGCTACTCAAGAATGAATACTACTTCTAGCCCAAACCACAGTAGCACCTTTCCAAAGATTGGGTCTAAAGTTTCCGTTTATAAAAGCTTCAAAAGTTAATCTGTCAGTTGAACTTCAAAGCTCGATCGATGTGACAATTGCAGATTAAGACGATCTCGAAGAGCTTCACTTCGTGGCGTGTTCCCATAAATCTTAAAGCATAAAGCTATTGGCAAGGAAGCTATTCTACCGATAATGCTAAGAAATGTTACCAAACGCCAGATTTTCCGAATTTTACTTAATTTTAGCTTAATAGTATATTTTAGGGGCAATCAGTTTCAGAGTGTTGGCATAATAAACGATTTTTTACTATCAAGTAAATCGTCGCTCGTTGTTAGTTTGTAGACAAATAATTTGAGGTATTCTTTACCTATAATGTTCAGAAATCAGTATCTAGTAGTAACAGATAAAATTCACTCAAATTTTCAAGAGATCGACCCAACTTATTTTCACGGTTTATATATTTATGTACAATCCTACACAAACACATCAGTCGCTAAGCATCTAGAAACAGAACTATTTTTAATAGGCTACATAATCGATCCTCAAAATCCTGGATATAGTAACGAAGAAATTATTAACGATATTGTTCAAAATTGTCCGACAGAAAAACTTTTCTTCCAAAAAATTCAGATATTATCGGGTCGATACGTTTTAATCTACAAAAATCGAACTTCTTTTATAGTGACGGGAGATGCCTGTAATTTACGACAGATTTACTTTGAAGTATCCAATAACCGTACTGTTTTGACTTCTTCTGTCAAAATGTTTTTGACATACTATAAATACGAGCCAAAAATATCTCAACTTAAAAAAGATTTTATAAATGAGCCTATTATATACAAGGAGCGAGAACCAGCATGGTACGGTAATAAAAGTATAGACGATCGCTTGTATAAACTTCTTCCCAATCATTATCTAGATTTAAGTAAAAAAGTAGTCAAAAGAATACCTCTTTACTCGCCAACAGGATTTTTGAATGAAGACGATATCATTGATTTTGTCTCAATGATGTTGAAAGGAACATTTGCCTCTTTGGTCAAAAGACACAAATTAATACAAGGCTTAACCGCAGGTTTGGATACTAGAATTTTGCTGGCTGCTGCCAAAGAATTTAAAAATGATATCCAATTTTATGTGTTCAATCATAATGATTTGCCTCCCGATCCGCCAAATGTATGGGTATCTCAAAGGCTTGCTCAAAAGTTAAAACTTAACTATAAAGTTATTAAACCAGACGAAGTCAGACCTGAATTTTTGCAAGAATATGTAAAAGAGCATATAGTACCTAGAATCTTACCCAAAATCAGTCATATTCAGTATTTTAAAGATCGCTACAGTGACCCAAACATAATAAATGTTAGTGGTAATGCTTCAGCCATGTCGAAGTGTCATTACGGCTACACGAACCAAAAAATTAGTTTAGAGATGTTGCTATTTTTTTCTGGTTATCACGTATCAAAAAACCCATTTGTTAAGCAAGAATTAGAAGAATGGTTAACGGATGTTAGTCCATATGCAGAAGAGTATGGAATTTCTGTACTCGATCTATTTTATTGGGAGCAAAGACAGGGAAACTGGGGCGCACTTCAATCTTTTGAAAAAGATTTAGTAATAGAAGAAGTATGCCCTTTTAATAATACCAGTATACATACCAGCCTTTTACAAGTTAAACCATCAAGACGAGCATCACCTAACTATGTTTTTTTTAGAAAACTGTTACAAAGTTTGGCTCCTGAAACTTTATCAGAGCCGATAAATCCTTATAATAATAAGTTACAAGGGGTTGTTAAAAAATTGAGAGGCATAATTAAAAGACATCCTTATTTAAAATACAGTATGTATCAACTAGGAAATTTTCGGTAAATGCCATAGTTGCTATTGCAATTAAACTCCTAAAATGTTCTTCACAAACTGCCTATAAATTCTTGCTTAATATTTAAAGTAAGTTGAACTAGTGACAGGTTCAGAACATATGCTGATTCGTTTAAGATAGGTCTGAACCTGTTCATCAATTAATTCTTTTGCTTGGAGATGATAAGACTGAAATTACACAATACTATTTTTGTTGTGATTTTTACCGCATTTTTAGCTGGAGGACTACATATATCCAATGAAGCCAATACAATATTGCTTCAAAAAAAAATTACAGTAGGGTTTGAGAATCACGAGGATGGGACGAAATATAATCAATCGGCACAAGAAAAAGATTGGGATGTAGTTTGGTCGAAAGAAAACTGGATGGATAATTATGCCTTCATTACGGATAGTCAAGCTCATTCTGGCAACAAATCGCTCCGCATTACCCATCGTCCAGACGCGAGAACTGGTGGTAATGCTCTGTGGCAACTTCCAGAAGCCAAAGAATATTATCTTTCCTATTGGGTTAAATTCGCTGATGATTTCGATTTTGACGGCACTGAATACGCTACGGGTAAACTACCTGGTTTAGGTGGGGCAGGTGGACTTTGCGTCGGCGGTACTAACGGTTTTCAACCTTGTACTGGAGATAATGGTTTTAGTGCCAGATATTTTTGGCGAGAAGATGGCAGAGCCGTTTTAAATTTAAAACATATGGACATACCCACGAGCAATAAATGGACTCCTGACCTGAGATTAGTAGATAGTGATGGCAACGATAAGTATTTTATACCAGGTCAATGGCATCATCTGATTCAAAGAGTCAGAATTAATGATGGCAACCAGGCTAATGGAGAAGTAGAGGTTTGGATGGATGGAGAACAAGTACTTTCAGTGGAGGGCTATCGATTCGTGAATAACAATAGGGGGATCGATAACCTTTATTTCAATACTTTTCATGGAGGCTCAGAGGATGCTCGTTGGTGGCCAGACCATACTGTGTATAGTTACTGGGATGATTTTGTTGTTTCCACTAACCCTGCTGATGTCGGTTTATAGCTAGATGACATCGCTATCTAAAGCTAAAAAATCTCGAAGTGCATTTGATTACTTGGTATAAAACCAACACTAGAGTAAACTGGTTGACCTTGAGGAGAAGCGTGTAAAACTGCTCTGGTGCAATTAATAGACTTGAGATAGTCTATTGTTCGCAGAGTTAATTGTTTGCCAATACCTCGATCGCGATAAGCTTTTTCCACGTAAACACCCCAAATATAACCATATAAGCGAGATTCTGCTTTAATAATCTGAGGATATAATCCATCAAATAATTGGCAGCCAGCAGAACCAACTATTTTACCGTCTATTTCAGCGATAAAAGCTTGATATTGTAAATTTTGACGTGCATGATGAATATAGTTTAGGGTTATTTCTTCCCAGTCAGCATCAAGGAAATTTTGGTCGTACCCTATATCCCGCCACATTAGATAAAAATGTTTGGCAACGATCGAATCTTCTTGGGGAGTCGCAATTGCGATCTTAAAATTGTTTTGATTCATGCCATTAAAATCTTATCTTTTCTTGCTTAGTTTATCTTTGCTGACAAATGTAAAATTCAAAACTTTACTCAAAGGAACGATCGAGCGTAGTAAGATAGCGATCGCCAGTAAACTAACAAAAGGCAAATAAATTACAACAGACTTTTCTAAACCGTGACTAAAACTATAAATAAACACTAACCAAAGATAATACATTCCCACTGTATGTAAAATCTTCCAATTCCGATGTCCGAGTAAAGCTGCGGTAGGCTAAAAAGAAGTAGCAGTCATGGCAATAATAAAGAAATAGCCTAGATTACCGCCATGGTTATTACTGAGACTAGGATCGCTAGTAAGTATTGCTAAACCAATGATAGCGATCGCATGAAAGCCATGAGAAACCGCCATCGCCACCCCTAGATAACGTCTATTTCCCCGTAACCATTTAGTTAGATTGTTTGTCCAAAAATAACGTAGAGAACTAGCAACAAAGGCACAAAGAAACAAAAGACAAGAAGTACGTGCAGTCAGACGAATTGCTATTCTCATACTCTGTTCGTTAATGCCGTGGACTATTAAAATACCGAGAAAAATAAGAGCGATAATTAATGTAGTCCAACCAACAATATTCCATCCTCGCAATGGATACTCACTTGTTTTCATTTTTACTTAAATCGAAATAGTATTTTGTGTTAACTTGCGCTCCCGCATTAACAGAAATAAAGGCAGTCCAAAAGAAAGACCGACTGTGAGATTAGCAACGACATAAATCCAGAGATTTTTTATTTTTAGACGAGAACCTTCGACAAAAACCAATATCCAAAAAACAAACGATGAGACAATTACATCTAAAGCAAAACAACTAGAAATTCGATTAACAAAAAGTTGTTCGATAAATAATGGCAAATTGAAACCGTGTTCGATCGCAAAAGGAATTAACTGAGAATAAGGCAAAACAAATCCTATTACACAACCAAGAAGATATAGAGTCTGAAGCATAACTAAAAACTAACGACTAACAACTAACAACTCACAAAAGAAAGCCTTTAGCCCCTTAGTTTATATATCTCCTAATACCTTGTCTTATCTAATCTTCCGAAAAATGTTCTGTTCTTGCGATCGATTAAAACTTGTTTCCTATATTAAAAAACTAAACAGCACAAGTAGTTGAGAGATTATTTAAAATGTATTCACGAATAACTAAAGTAAACAAATTCCTTTGCAATTGATACCAATTAGCAATGGAGTTAATAGTTTTTATATCTACATATATCTCTAATTAATAGAATTAAAGCTATGTTTAATCGCATTATATCGTCTTTTCTCTTTCTGACTGCTGTTAACACGGGAATAGTTCAAGCGCAGGTAGTTCCCGATGGTACACTACCCACAGTAGTCGAGCAATTAGAGAACATGAGAAAAATTACTGGTGGAGAAAGAGTAGGTAATAACCTCTTTCACAGCTTCGAGGAGTTTTCTATTCCAGAAGGAATCGAAGCTATCTTTGAAAATGGACTGGATATCGAAAATATCTTTACTCGCATTACAGGAAGTGATATTTCAGTAATCGATGGACTCCTGAAAACCGCAGGGGGAGCTAACTTTTTTTTAATCAATCCTAATGGGATTGTGTTTGGGGAAAATGCTGTCTTAGATATTGGTGGTTCGTTTATCGCTACTACTGCCAATAGGATTGAATTTGCCGATGGTACTAACTGGAACGCTAGGGGAGATGAACCAAAAGTTACTCTAACTATCAGTGTACCAATTGGGCTAAGGCTCGATGGCGATAATGGCAGTATTACTGTGAATAGTAGTGGTAATCAAATTACACCAAGTTTTAGCTCTACACCAACTCAAGTTGCCGATAACGAATTAAAACTTTCCGTTAATCCTGGTCAAACACTAGGTTTAATCGGAAATAGTATTAGCGTAGAAGGTGGCACGATTACATCAAAAGGCGGATCGATCGAGTTAGGGAGTATTTCTTCTGGTTCTGTAAGTCTCCAAAATACAGAAGGTAGGTTCAAATTCAACTATGAGAATGCTAATGGCTATCAAAATATCGATCTGACTAATCTTTCTGTACTTGATGTCAGTGGTGAAGGTAGAGGTGCGATTTCTTTGACTGGCAAAAATATCAACCTTTCTAATGGCTCACTTGTTTTAAATCAAAATCAAGGCGATATTTCCTCAGAAACTATCGATATAAATGCTTCTGATTCCTTGAATCTTTTAGGAACTTCACCAGATGGCAACGTATCTAGTGCTATCCGCGCAGAAGTGGTGAATTCTGGAAAAGGTGCAGATATCAATATTTCTACGGCTCAGATAGTGTTGCAAGATGGAGGTAGAATAGGTTCGACAACCTATCAAAATGAAAATGGACAAAGCGGTGATGCAGGTAACCTCAGCATTAATAGTACTGATTCTGTACAGCTATTAGAAAATACTGGTTTAGAATCTACTCGCCCAACCTTTCTTAGTAGTTCTATAGCTAGTACTACCTATAGCGATGGAAATGCAGGTTCTCTAGAATTGTCAACTTCTGAGCTTCAAGTTACTAGTGGTGGTTCTGTTACATCTACAACATTAGGTAGTGGACAAGGAGGCGATGTTAACATAACTTCAGACATAGTAGAAGTCAGAGGAGTAGAACCAATCAGAAATACTCCCAGTGGAATCATTTCAGGTTCTGTGAATACTGGAAATGCTGGAAATTTAACCATCACTACTGGACAATTAAAAGTTGCAGATGGTGCAACAGTATCAACTTCTTCCTTTGCAAGTGGTAATAGTGGTAATTTAACCATTAACTCTTCTCAATCAGTAGAATTAGATGGTGAGCAAAATATCTACCCTACTACTATTAGATCGGCAGTTATTCCTTTAAGTATTGAAACAGAAAGAATAAGATTGGGACTTCCAGACGTACCAACTGGAAATGCTGGAAGCTTAACTCTCAATACTCCAGTTTTGAGTATTTCTCAAGAAGGAGCTATAAGCGTAGAAAATCAGGGTATAGGAAGTGCTGGAACATTAACTATAAATGCCGAGATGGAGGCAATATTACAATTAATAGCCGTGGTTATTTTGTCTCGGAGGATTCAGTAGTTTCCGCTTCCTCTGAATTTGGTTTGGATGGAACGATTAACATTAATAGTCTCGAATATAATTTCCAAAAATATTTAGACGAGCCAGAGGTAGAGATAGCCATCATTCCTGATTTTTTTATACCCCGTTGTGCCAACCCAGACAGGGCATATCTAACACTCTTTCCTGGAGACGTTTTAGGGGAAAGTCCCGATAATTATTATAGTTATCCCAGTCAAACTGATACAGACGTAGTTTTAGAAGAACCAGAATATCAAGAAAAATTAGACAGAATAGTACAAAGATATCTAGAGAGGCTAGAATCAGAACCAGAACCAGAAATAGAACCAGAACCAGAACCAGAACCAGAACGGCGCGTTCAAGCACCTGAGGAAACCTCAGGTGTCAGCACCTCACCAAAATCTGGTTTAATTTGGCAACCAGGCGACCCAATGATTAATGCCACAGAAATAGTGGAAACAGAAGATGGTGAAGTTTTCCTCGTTCCACCAGCAGAAAAACAAGAATTTTTGCGACTGTTAAGATGCGGTCAAAGTGTAAATTAATATACATTATTCAACCAATAGGGCGGTCTTGAAAAAAATAAATGACCCTCACTTACTCGACTATACCTACTCTTAGTAAGTCTAGATAACAGGCAGAATTTTAGGTTTTTTTAGGTGTATTTATTTCGCTGCCCATTGTTAATATTTGTTTGGCTACTTTTTCTGGTACTGGCATTACTGATAAGCGATTACCTTTTTTTACTACTAATAACTCTTCACCGTTAAATACTTGTTTTAGTTGCGTTAAAGTAATAATCCGCTCAAAATCTCGAACAAATTCTACCTTGACAGTCTGCCAACGAGGAGATTCCCGAGTAGATTTGGGATCGTAATATTTACTGCTTGCCTCAAATTGGGTAGGATCGACTAGATTATCGGTTACTATTTTCATTAAGCCAACGATTCCTGGCGATTTAGTATTGGAATGATAAAAAAACGCTAAATCTCCTACTGCCATTTGCCGTAAAAAGTTACGTGCCTGATAATTACGTATGCCATCCCAGATAGTTTGCCGTTCTTGTTTTAAATCATCAAGGCTATAGGTTTGGGGTTCGGATTTCATCAACCAATAATTCATTTAATTTGCTGGAGGAAAAATAATTTACAGCCATCCTCTGTCTTTAGTTATTAGTTGTTAGTTGTTAGTTGGTAGAGCTTACATTGGCTTGAGGATAGTAATTCCGTAACGTTCGGGAGAAAGATATTGCCTGGCAACGCGCTGAAGTTGTTCGGCATCAAGAGTGTTAACTATCCAAGGATACATCATTGACTGCTCTGCACGGGCGATCGTATTGTAGTAGCCATAGACACCTGCTATTTGCCCTGGGGTTTCGGTGGAGAAGATATAGTCGTTATAGAGTAAACGCCGAGAGCGATTTAATTCTGCTGGTGAGATTGGTTTTTCTTGTAATTCTAGTAGACGATCGCTAATAATTTTTTCTACTATATCTAAATTGTTAGGTTCTAACCAAGCGCCGATGGTAAATAAACTAGAATCTTTTTGTAGAGAAAAGTCACTGCAAATATCTAAAACTAGTTGTTTTTCTTCTCGTAATTCTTGAACTAAACGAGAACATCTACCGCCAGCTAAGATAACTGATAATAAATCTAGGGCGATGGCATCTTCTAAACATTCCGTGCCTACTGATAACCACGCCATCGTCAGACGAGCTTGTCCGATACGAGGTAAATATAATTCCTGACGAACAATTTCTACTAAAGGTGGTTCTGCTTCAACGATATGAGATGGACATTCTGAGCGAACACTAAATTCAGCAAAAGACTCATTCACTAAAGAGATTGCTGCTTCTTGTTCTATTCCCCCTACCATAACAACTGTCATGTTTTCTGGCTGATAGTGAGTGCGATGAAAACAACGCATTTGGTTAGGAGAATGCTGCATTAATAATTCTTCCTCCCCTAAGATCGATCGCTTGTAGGGATGAATTTTATAAATATTCTGACACAGAGCTTGAAAACCCAGCCAGTCGGGGTCGTCATTACTAGAGCGGATTTCCTCTAAGACTACATTACGCTCGCGGATAAACTCATCTTCGGGGATACTAGCGTGTAAAAGAATATCTGCTAGATAGGGTAAAGTCTTGGACAATTGAGACGCTGCGGTGGTTAAGAAAAAATGGGCATAATCATGACTAGTGGCAGCATTCGCCATTCCCCCACTATTTTCGATCGTCCAGTCAAATTCTCCTGTAGCTACTCTGGGACTACCTTTAAAAATCATATGCTCCAAAAAATGAGCCATACCCGACCATTCTTCGGGTTCGCAACTAGCACCAGCTTTAACCCACACATCCGTCACGACTACTGGTGTGGCAGATATATGTTGATGAATTACTGTTAATCCATTATCTAAACGAAATATGTTAGCAGGGAATTTTATTTGCTCTGGGGTAAGTGATAGTTTTTGCATTCAGTAGCTACTATTTCGGCAGTGTGAACCATCCTAGCTCCTCGATAATTTTTGATTTGGTAATTTTGATACCAAAATCTTATCATCATTAGTTACCAAATCTTAACTTAATCTTAATTTTACAGCTAATTGAGGCGTGTGATTATGCCGATGATTGGGGGTTAGTTCACCGCTACGCCGTTTTACCTCAGTTTATGACCTGGAGAATCCAGGTGGGTATCTGTGCTATATGCATTCCATTTCCGAGTACAAGCTCGGTCTACTTTTGCAAAAGCTACTGATTCCCGAATAAATCAAGCATAGATCAACAAACTATATTGGCAGTCACCAACGTAGCAGTAGAACTTTTTCTATGATAATAACTTTTCAGTTTTTAGCAAGTTCTAATTTAGTTATCGTCCTTCGTTTAAACGGTACTATAAACTATAAAAAGTGTACATAGGCGGTAACAACAAATTTCAGTGGAGCTAAAGCACGTAATTATTGCTTACAAAGCAGGAGACAGCAACAGTAAAATCTGGGCAGAAAAATGCGCTAAAGAATTAGAAGCGCGTAAATGTCACGTTTTATTAGGGCCTAGTGGCGTAAAAGACAATCCTTATCCTGTCTTTTTGGCTTCTTCGACTGCCAAAATCGATCTAGCGGTGATTTTAGGTGGAGACGGTACAGTCTTGGCTGCTGCTCGTCAACTTGCACCAGAAAAGATTCCTATTTTAGCGGTCAATGTTGGGGGACATTTAGGGTTTTTAACCGAGCCTTTTGAATTATTTCAAGATACAGAAACTATCTGGAAAAGGTTAGAGTCAGATTTATACGCAGTCCAAAAACGAATGATGTTAGAGGCAGGACTGTTTGAAGGCGATCGCTCTTCTTTGGAGTTAGTTAGTGAAAAGTTTTTCTGTCTTAACGAAATGTGTATCAAACCCGCTAGCATAGATAGGATGCCCACTTCTATTTTAGAGATGGAAGTAGATGGGGCGGTAGTAGATCAGTACAGTGGGGATGGATTACTCGTTGCCACTCCTACTGGCTCTACTGGTTATACTGTTTCTGCCAGTGGGCCTATTTTACACCCAGGGATGGAAGCAATTTCCGTTACGCCTATTTGTCCTCTCAGTCTTTCTGGTCGTCCTTTAGTACTTCCTCCAGGTAGTGTCGTCGATGTTTGGCCGTTAGGAGACTACGAAGTTAATACAAAACTCTGGACTGATGGAATTTTAGCAACTACTATTTGGCCTGGGCAAAGAGTTTCGGTAAAGATGGCAGAATGTCAAGCAAAATTTATTCTGATCCGTAAAAGTTATTCTTTCTACCAAACTTTAAGAGAAAAATTGCAATGGACGGGAACAAGAGTACATTATCAAAATAATGGCTCTTCCTAACTACTGTCTTACAAACTTGGTTAGTAGTTACTCGATTTGACCTTTATTTATTTATTTATTCAATCATGGACTCTTATTTTTTGATAATAACTGCTGGTTTTTTGGGAAAAACAGAAAAAGCCAAAAAGGGTGCTATTAATCGACAAAAGGCTAAAAATCATGTAGAACAGGGGATCGTAGATACAGAGCAAGGAGAACTAGAATTAGCTTGGATGAATTTTGATAAAGCCATTGCTCTCGAGCCTAATTATGCTCTGGCTTACTTTCTTCGAGGAGTTACCTATAAAGAACAAGGAGAATTAGAATTAGCTTTAACTGACTTCGAGCGATCTATTAACCTCGATCCTGATGATGCTAAACCTTTTTTATTTAGAGGAATAATTTATAGTCAACAGCAACAATTAGAACTAGCTTTGACTGATTTTAATCGGGCTATTTCTCTCGAACCAGATAATGCCGATGCTTACTATAATCGCGGACTTATTTATGCTGAAATTGGTAACTTAAATCTAGCTTTGACTAATTTTAATCGAGCTATTTCTCTCGAACCTAATGAAGTAAAAGCATATTTATCTAGTGGGATGATTTATGCTCATTTGGGTAATTTTGAAGCAGCAAGAACTAATTTAAGACAAGCAGAGCAATTATCCATAGCACAAGGTAATATAGCTTGGGCAGAGCAAGCTGCTAATGAGTTGGGAAAATTACAGCAATAAATAAAATTTTGCTCTCCCATTTAACGTTTACTATCTGTTAAATGAGTTAACTTGAAATTATATGCGGGTTAAAAAGCTACTGAATTTTATTAAAATAGCAATAGTTACCTTGTTGTTAGTAGTATTTGTAGCTAACCCTGGAGTAACACAATTTAGTATAGATAATTCTCCGTTTACTTTTGATGGTTGGATCGCGACTCCTCAAGATGCTCCCGAATCTTCCAAATTACCTGTTGTTATAGACGGAAGAGAACTATTTTTTGTTGGTGAATCTAGAGATGTTAGTGCTAAAGATCGAATTAGGTATCTTCAGTCAGAATTACAATTAGCGATTAACTCATCTCAACTTCCCGAAATTACGATCGAGCAACGCAATCAACTTCCAGTTTTGTACTTAAACGAAAGATACTTACATACTGTTACCAATCAAGATAAGTTAGATGCAGAGACACTTCAAAAAAGGGCGGAAAGATTAAAAAGAATTATCGAACAAGCGATAATTGTCGGTCAAAAAGAAAGAAATATTAATTATCTTGCTCAGCATTCTTTGATTGCAGTTCTTATTTTAGCGAGCGCAATTTTTACTAGTCGTTTTTTAAAACAGTTAGAAAAATATCCTTTATCTAAGGCAATTCAAAAAATAATTCCTTTAAAACTTAAATCCAATCGAGATCTACAAGAAGAGGTTGACGATCGGCAAAAAAATCCCGATCTTATAGCTCTTATTTTACGAATACCCATTAGTCTTGCTCAAGTGCTTCTCTGGGGAATAGTTGTTTTTATCATTACAAGTTTATTTCCTTATACTCGTCAATGGCGATACTCTTTAATTAATCAATTTGGTAGTAGTTTTAATACTATTTTTACCACTGATTTTTTAACCTTTGGTAATACCCGTTATGCTCTAATAGATTTACTGATTATTGTGATTTTATTCTTCGCTTTACTCATCACAATTCGTTTTATTACTAATCTTTTACGGACTAGGGTTTTGCAGGTAACAGGAATAAATAGAGGTTCTCAAGAAGTTATTTTAATTGTCATTAGATATGGTTTAATTTTTATTGGTACGATCATTTTATTACAAGCTTCAGGCCTAGATTTAAGTTCTCTAACCATTATTGGTAGTGTCTTAGGTGTTGGGATTGGTTTCGGGTTACAAGATATTGCCAAAAACTTCGCTAGTGGTTTAGTACTTTTATTTGAAAGATCGGTACAAGTAGGAGATTTTATTCAAGTAGGTCAACATATGGGTACAGTGGAAAAAGTAGGGGCGCGAAGTATTGTTTTAAAAACTTTAGACTCTATCTCTGTAATCGTGCCTAATTCTCGTTTACTGGCAGAAGAAGTAATTAATTGGACGCACGATAAGTCTTCTGCGCGGTTGCATATTCCTGTAGGGGTAGCTTATGGCTCTAATGTGCCAGATGTAAAAAATGCTCTATTACAAGCAGCGAAAGAACATCCCGAAGTACTTCGTTATCCCCAAACTCAAGTTTTCTTTACTGGTTTTGGCGATAGTTCTCTCAATTTTGATTTGTTAGTATGGACTAGCGATCCTAGTCGTCAAGCTATTATTACTAGTGACCTTTATTATCGTATTGAAGCAATATTGAGGAAAGAAAAAATAGAAATTCCTTTTCCGCAGCGAGATTTGCATCTGCGTACGGGTAATTTATCGTCTCTTTTTTCTGCCGAATTAGAAAGTCATATTTTGCAGTTATTAACAAGTCTAAAGACAGGACAATTTAATAATAAAAACGGAACTACTAAGATAGAAGAAGAAAACTAATTAGATAAGTTTTTTGTCTCTACGATCGGCTCGTGGCTGCACAGCAAATACTTAGGCAAACTTGAGTAAAACTAAGCAAAAGTCTTTATTTGTTCTGCAAAACTTGATATTAAGTAAGTTTTATTCGTTATAAAATAGCTTATGCCTAC